>DATKPK010000001.1:0-9494 GCA_035524095.1 Binataceae bacterium (SeqCode)
ATGGTGCCCAATGCCTCGGTCAGCGCGAAAATTGTCCAGCAACCGCGCGGGACCAAAGTGATCGTATTCAAGAAAAAGCGGCGGAAGAATTATCGCCGTAAACACGGTCATCGGCAGGAACTCACCGTCTTGCAGATCGAAGGAATCAACCGCGCTGAGGGGTTCGCGCCGATGGAGGAACTTACCAATGGCGCATAAAAAAGGACAAGGTTCGACCCGTAACGGCCGCGATAGTCCGGGACAGCGGCGCGGCATCAAGGTCTATGCTGGCCAAGCCGTCCGCGCGGGTAACATCCTCGTGCGCCAATGCGGCACCCGTATCCATCCGGGGCGGAACGTCGGGATGGGCCGTGACTACACCATCTTCGCGATGATCGACGGAATCGTGCAGTACGAAACCTACCAGCGCCACAAGCATCGAGTGCATGTCGAGATGCCCAACGGTGTGACCCATGAAGCCGATCAAGCGGCTGAAGCGGACGCCCCAGCGGTCGCGCCTGAAGCTCCTGCGGATTCGGGCGCAACCGCCTGAGGTTCTGATACCTTAACCTATGAAGCCCTGCGGGAAACCGTGGGGCTTTCTCATTTACAGCGCTATACTCCGCCTTTGGAGGGATGCTTATGCGACTGGGATTGACTGCCGGCTATTCCGGCCCGCGAATAGACAAGACAATTGACCTGATCCTCGAAGCCGAGCGCCTGGGCTACGACTCGGTATGGTCAGGCGAAGCTTGGGGTTCTGACGTGATCACCTTTCTCGCCTGGGTCGGCGCCCGCACCTCAAAAATCAAGCTCGGATGCGGCATCATGCAGATGCATGCACGCACCCCCGCCATGACCGCGATGACGGCGATGACCCTCGACGGACTCTCCGGCGGCCGCTTCATTATTGGCCTCGGCCCGTCGAACCCGCAGGTCGTCGAGGGCTGGCACGGCGTCCCATACGGTAAACCGCTTCAGCGTTACCGCGAATATATTGCGATTCTGCGCAAAATCCTCGAGCGCAAAGAGCCGCTGCAATTCGAGGGCAAAGAATACCAGATTCCATATCGCGGTGCCGGTACGACCGGCCTTGGCAAGCCACTCAAGAGCATCCTCCACGGCCGCCCCGATATGAAAATCTATACCGCCTCGATAAGTCCCAAGGGCATCGAATTAGCTGGTGAACTCGCGGATGGCCTGATCCCCGTCTGGATGAGTCCTCGTTGGTATGCGCAACTATATCAACCCCATCTTGAGGCCGGTTTCGCCAAAGCAAGTAATGATAAAACAATCGCGGATTTTGATCTGGCGCCCTATGTCCCCTGCCATATGGGCAACGACTTGGAAGAATGCCGCGCGCCGGTCAAGGCGAGCCTCGCGCTCTACATCGGCGGAATGGGCGCGCGGAACCGCAATTTCTACAACTCCTATGTCCGCAAGTTCGGATATGAAGATCTCGCGACGAAACTGCAGGATCTCTATTTGTCGGGGCGTAAGCAGGAGGCACAGGAAGCCGTCCCTGACGAACTGGTCGATGCCGTCGCGCTGGTCGGTCCCCGCGAAAAGATGAAAGAGCAGCTTCAGGAGTGGAAGAGTTCGCCGATCAGTACTCTGATCGTCGGGACCACGCAGCCCGAGGCACTGCGAGCCCTCGCTGAACTCTGCCTCTAACACGGGAACTCGATTGAAAAGCGGCGACTGGCGTCTCTCGATGAGCGGACGTTGGCCGCGCGCCTGCTATAATTCCCCAACGTATGCGGTTTATCGACGAGGCGCGGGTGTTCGTAAGGGCCGGCAAGGGCGGTGACGGCGCGATCGCCTTTCTGCGCGAAAAATACCGCCCGTTCGGCGGTCCGGCTGGCGGCGACGGCGGGCGCGGCGGTGACGTGATTTTTGAAGTCGACGAAGGCCTCTCGACCTTGCTCGATTTCAAGTACAAGCCTCGTCTGATCGCTCCTGACGGTGAGCCTGGCCGTGGCAAGCAACAATACGGCCCTAAGGGTGATGATCTGATCATCCGAGTCCCGCCCGGCACGATGGCCTTCGATGACAACACTGGCGAGCTGATCGCCGATCTCGTGAGACCGGGTGAGCGCGCGACGATCGCCCACGCCGGCAACCATGGCCTTGGCAATATGCATTTCGTCTCCTCCACGCGCCGTGCGCCGCGTATCGCCACACCTGGCACGGCGGGCGAGCAGCGATGGGTGCGGATGGAACTCCGCCTCGTCGCCGAAGCCGGTCTGGTCGGGATGCCTAATGCCGGCAAGTCCACGCTGCTGACGGCGCTCAGCGCGGCACGCCCCAAAATCGCGCCTTATCCATTCACAACGGTCACCCCAAATATCGGGCGGGTACATCGTTCCGACGAGGAAGCCTTCACCGTCGCTGATATTCCGGGACTAATCGAAGGCGCCCATCTCGGCCACGGCCTCGGTATCCGTTTCCTGCGCCACATTAGACGCACGCGTGTGCTAGTTTTCGTCGTTGATGTCGGCGGTGATCCGGAGGGCGACTTTCATACCGTCCGCCACGAGGTTGAAGCATTCGACCCGGCCATGGCGGCGCGCCCGTCCGTTATAGCTTTGAACAAGATTGATTTGATCCAGCCTGCCGAAGCCGAGCGCGTCGCTGCTTCGATGCATTCATCTACCGGCCTCGAGACCTGGTTGATCTCCGCACAGGAGCGTATCGGTCTCGAACCGTTGGTCGCCTCTATCGCTTCGCATCTGCGGCAGACGGTAACTGCGGAGGCGGCTTGCCCCAACTGAATTACAAGCGTGCCGTGATCGAACCGGTGCGCCGAATCGTCGTCAAAGTTGGTAGCGCCGTCCTCTCCGACAGCGGCGGCTTGCGGCGCGAAGTTATTGAGGATCTCGCACGCCAAATCGACACGGTGATTCGTGGCGGACGCGAAGTCGTGCTCGTCACTTCCGGTGCGATCGCCGCTGGGCGTGCGCGCCTCGGGTGCCATGGCGCCACGATTGCTGAACGGCAAGCGGCTGCCGCCACTGGCCAGATCGAATTGATGCGCCAATGGGCGCGTGCCTTCGATGCTCGTGGGCGCACCGTCGCGCAGTTGCTCCTAACCCATCAGGATTTGGCTGAGCGCAAGCGCCGACTCAACGCGACTCACACGATTGACGCTCTGCTGGCGACCGGTGTTATCCCGATTGTCAATGAAAACGACACGGTCGCAGTCGAAGAGATTCGCATGGGCGATAATGACGTCCTGTCGTCGCTCGTCGCCGGGATGGTCCAAGCGGGTTTGCTGATCATTCTGAGCGACGTTGAAGGGGTCCTGACCGGTGACCCGCGCAAGCGTGCCGACGCCTCCCTGATTCCGCTCATCGCCGATCCTGAAGCGGGTATGCGCGGTCTCGTCGCTGATAGTGCAGGACCGCTGGGCAGTGGTGGAATGGCGACCAAGCTCAAAGCCGCGCGGCAGGCCGCACGAGCGGGCATCAGCGTTGTGATCGCACGCGGGCGCCATTCCGATGCGCTTGCAACGGTACTCGATTCCGATCGCGAGACCGGCACGCTGGTTCTGCCTGCGCGCAAGCGTTTGCGTGGCCGCAAGCATTGGATCGCATTTGCACTGCGTCCTTCAGGCGCACTCGGCGTCGATCGTGGCGCAGCGGATGCACTGCGCAAGCGCGGACGCAGCCTGCTGCCCTCAGGGATTCGCGAGGTGAGTGGCAGCTTTGCAAGCGGTGATTGTGTCAGTCTGCTTGATCAGGAAGGCATCGAATTTGGCCGCGGCCTGGTTAACTATCCCGCCGCCGACGTTCTGAAAGTCAAAGGAATGCGCTCGCACGAAATATCGCGAGTGCTAGGATACAAAGTCGCGGACGAGATCATTCATCGCGATAACTTCGTCCTGATTGAAGAGTTGGCATGACTCTCGAAACCGAACTTCGCGAACGGCTTGACTTCGCTCGCCACGCCGCCCGGCAACTCGCCTTGGCATCATCCGATCGCAAGAACCGCGCTTTGGGCGCCTTGGCTGAGCTGCTCCGCGAATCTACCATTACGATTCTCGATGCCAACCGCGAAGACCTCGCCAATGCTGCTGCAGCAGGTCACGGCGGCGCGTTCGTCGAACGGTTGACGCTTACGCCGGATCGCATTACCGCGATCGCCCACAGCGTCGAGCAGGTCGCGGCGCTGCCCGACCCTGTCGGCGAGACGATAGCCCGCTGGCGGCGTCCGAATGGTCTCGCAATCGTCCAGATTCGGGTTCCGCTAGGTGTCATAGCGATCATTTATGAGTCACGCCCTAATGTGACTATTGACGCCGGTGTCTTGGGACTCAAAGCTGGCAACGCGGTCGTGCTGCGCGGCGGACGCGAATCACTCGTCACCAATGGCGTTCTCGCCGGTCTGATCGAACGGGCTTTGACTGCCGCCGATCTGGATCCGCACTCGGTTATGTTCATCGGCAATCCCGATCGCGAAGTCGTGCAGATCCTTAAGCGCCTGCCCGAGGCGATCGACCTGATCATCCCGCGTGGCGGTAACGCCCTGAAAGACGCGCTGGCCGATTCCTCGGTACCGCTCCTGCCGCATTTCGACGGCATCTGTCACACCTATGTTGACCGCGCCGCAGATCTGCGAAAGGCCGAGGAAATTTGCTTCAATGCCAAGTGCAGCCGCCCGTCGGTGTGCAATGCGATGGAGACACTGCTGGTGCATGAGAAGATTGCGCCAGCCTTCCTTCCGCGCATGGCCGAGCGCTTCCGCGAAGCCGGCGTCGAGTTGCGCGGCGACGAGCGCGCCTGTGCCCTCATCCCGGACGCCTTAGTCGCGACACCGGAGGATTGGGAGACCGAATATCTCGACCTGATCCTCTCGATCAAAGTCGTTGATTCCCTTGAGGAGTCGACCGTGTTCATCGGCCATCACAGTTCGGGACTAGCCGACGCGATCGTGACTGAGGATGAGGAAACTGCCCGCCGCTTCGAGCGCGAAGTCGATTCAGCCACCGTCTACGTCAATGCCTCGACCCGCTTCACCGACGGTTTCGAATTCGGTTTCGGCGCCGAGACCGGCATCTCGACGAATCGACTCCACGCCCGCGGTCCGATGGGCCTGAGGGAGCTGACCACCTACAAATACGTCGTGCGTGGTGACGGCCAGATTCGCATCTGAACGACCTCGAAAGCAACCATGCGTGTTGGACTCTACGGGGGCAGCTTCAACCCCATCCACTTCGGTCATCTGCGGGCTGCCGAAGAAGATCGCGAGATGCTCAACCTCGATTTGCTCTATTTCATCCCCGCCGCCTCCCCCCCGCACAAGCGGGATGGCGACTTGGCGACCGCCGAACAGCGGCTCAACATGGTTCGGCTGGCGACCAAGGGCAATCGTCATTTCATGGTCTCGGATGCAGAAATCCGCCGCCCTGGCCGCTCTTACACCATCGATACCGTACGCCACTTCAAAGAAACCATGCGGGCGCCAGCCGAATTGTACCTGATCATGGGCGCCGACCAGTTCAACGAACTCGATACCTGGAAACAGAGCGCCGAACTGGTCCAGCTAAGTCATCTGGTGGTTCACTCGCGGCCCGGCGCCGACGGTCCCAAGACGCCTCAGGCGTCGCTTGCGACGGTAAAGCACTTTGGTTACGTTAGGGAAGATGATCACTATGTCCACTCAGGCGGTTATACGTTAGCGTTCGTTACCACCACCTTCCTGCCGATCTCGGCAACCATGATCCGGCGCAAAATCGCCGCGCAGGAATCTATTCGCTACCTCCTTCCGGACGACGTGACCGATTATATCCGACGCCACAAGGTCTATTAGTAGAGGGTTAATGGCAGACGACGAAGGTAGCGCATTGCAGTCCTCCGAGAGCTTGGATTCACTCAGCAAGGCCATGGCCGCAGTTGAAGCGGCCCTCGACAAAAAAGCTCAGGACTTGGTGGTTCTTCAAGTTGAGCACCTCAGTTCTATCGCCGAATATTTCCTGATCGCGACCGGCCGCTCCGATATTCAAGTGCAGGCGATCGCGCGCGGCATCGAGGAGCGGATGGCGCAAGCGAACGAACGTCCGCTGGCTATCGAGGGCCTCGCGCATGCCCATTGGGTCGTGCTCGATTACGACGATGTGGTGATTCATCTTTTCTATCAGCCCGCCCGCGAATTCTATCGCTTGGAAAGCACTTGGACCGACGCTCGCGAAGTCCCGCTGCCGGAACCTTTCCGCACCCAGGCCCGCGATGTGACCTCCCGCGCTATGGCCTAATCGCCAAAACTCCGCGCCGCCGCGCTTTCACTCAGCGAAAAGTTTCGCTAAATCGCACTATTAGCGATCGTTCCCGATCGCAGTGCCACTGCACTCACCTTTCGAGGGCAAGCGTAGCGCTCGCCGACGTCTGGATGATTCGGCGATGAGCCGCCGATAGTAAGGTAGCGAACAACCGATGAGTAACGTCCCAACCGAGTCAGTCCCAGCCTTATCAGCCGCCGAGCGCCAATACCGCCGGCGCCAATCCTTTTATCAGCCTGACGCGGTCCCGATGGATAACCGCTTCACCGCGTTCCTGATTTCAGCCTCAGGCGTGACACGTGACGACCGTGTCCTCGAAATCGCTTGCGGCACCGGCGCTGCTACCATTGCCTTCGCCGAACGATGCAAGGCCGCCGTCGGGCTCGAGATCCGCGCGGACGCGATGGTTCGGGCGCGCCTTGACGCGCTCACCCGCAAAGTCGGCAACGCCTCCTTCGTCACCGGCGAATTGGAGCGGATGCCGCTTGCAGACGGCTCCTTCACTGGCGCGATTTGCCGCTTTTCGTTTCATCATATCGTGAATCCGCAGCGGGTCTTCGCCGAGATGGCCAGAGTAGTGGCGCCTGCAGGTTGGATGGTCGTCTCCGACATGACGGCTTCAGACGATCCCGATCAGGCGGAGTTCCATAATCAATTGGAGCGGCTCTGTGATCCGACCCACGCCCGCACGCTCCCCACCTCGGAGTTCGAGCAGATGTTCGCCGAGCACGGCTTCCGCATCTCGATGAAAATCGCACGCGACTCACGGATCACGCTCAACGACTGGATTCGCTTCGGCGCCCCTCCCGCGGAGAATGTCGGTCGTTTACGTGAAATCGTCGAAGCCTCCGTCGGACTTGATCAGCCGGGGCTAAAGTTGATTCGCGACCGCGACGAAATCCGCCTCCTCCACAACAGCATCAGCTTCGTCTTGGAAAGACCATGACTATGGATTTTAGGAAGAAATCTCTGATCCGACGCCCGGTATCTCCAGTCGTAAAAATACTTTTCACCCTTTTCTCCGAAATGAGTGCTCGCGTAGAATCCAAGGGATTTCCTTTGATGGCGTCCAGTTCATTGGCGACCTTACTGTTTCTATTTAGGAATCTAACGTGCTTACTTATGCTACTGGATTCCAAGATGCAGCGAGCCGAGCCGATCATTTTGCGAATCATGGCAGTGATTTCGGCGCCACTTCGGAAGTGGAGTACGAGGCCATGGCGGTCGCCTTTCTTAATTCATCGGTCGGGGGGACAATACTGCAAGGCATACGCAGCAATGGTGATGTGGTTCGATTTAATACCGCGACGGAAGCCTTTGCGGTTATGCGTCGCGATGGCGTAATAAGGACGTACTTCAAACCAGACCCCTACTGGCATGGATTTAGCGATTCTTTAGCTTACTTCCGACGTGAGTGTGCCAAATGAAATCACCATACGAATGCCCCGTTTGCGGATACGACGCACTTCTAGAGCCACCGGCTGACTATAACGTATGTCCATGCTGCGGCACTGAGTTTGGTTATCATGACTTAGTGCATTCTTGGTCGGAGCTACGCGCAAATTGGTTAGCAAAGGGCGCAAACTGGTTTAGCAGTTATACGCATCCTCCGTACGGATGGAATCCTATGCGCCAGATTCAGGCCCTCGTAGGACTTGAAGTGCTTAGGGTTACGAAAACCGATAGCAGCGTCACAGAACTGCGCGCAGAGAAAACCACTGTCGCGGCTTAACGATGCCGAAGCTCTTGCTTTTTGTACCGTGCGACAAAGTAATAGTCGATGAAACTACACATTCGATTTCAATAGTCGATGTCCTACAGGAATTGCATTACAAGCTGCCGCCAGGGGTCTCGGTTCAGCCCAAGTCACTACTCCCTGTCAAATGGGCGGCACTAAGCCTTTGGCAGGAAGAAGAGCCAGCAGACAGCGGACTTGAATTTGAGCAACGGCTCTCAGTAGAGAACCAAAGCGGCGACGTTCTGCTCTTGAACGAAACCAAGTGGAAATTTGAAAAGCCCAATCATCGGATTGTCGCTAATGCGATGGGTCTGCCGGTCGCGCGTAGGTTGGTTCTCAAACTCAGCTACAGAGTCATAGGAATGCCCAATTGGCTTCCCGCTGGATCGTTTCCAATTGAGCTTTTTCAGGACGTATTGTAAAAGACTGGGCATCTAGTTCTGACTGACAAGCCCAAGGACCGAAGCGGGGCGTCTCCTCGACTATTGGGAACTACTCTTGGCGGCGGCAGATGTAGATCGCGGCCGGCGTACCCAAAACTGAGATTCGCAACACCCTCTCGGCGCGGAAGACACCGCGCGTCATCAGATCGCCCATCAGACGGGTTTCCGCAGTCAGCATCACGATCATTCCTCCCGGCCTAACCAGCCGCTTGAACTCGTTGATAACCTGCGAATAAAGCTGCCGATTCTCGCTATGCGAGCCGTGCCGCATACCCCAAGGCAGATTGGTCACAATCTTATCGACGCTAGCCGCCTCCAACGGAATTGCTGTCGCATCCCACGGATAGAGTTCCAGCGGCTTGTAGCGCGGGCCAATATTTTCGCTAGCTGCGCGCAACGCCGCCGGGTCGCGATCGCTGCCGATCAGCTTCCGGTAACGGCCGAGATGCGCTCGCTCGATCAAAATCGTTCCCGCACCGCAGAACGGATCAAGCACGGTGTCCTCGTCGGACGGCTCTGACAGCCAAGCCAGCGCAGCGGCGACGGACGGGCGCAACGACCCCGGAAGATGCGCAACTTTGTAATCGCGCTGACGCATCTCATTGCCGCTCAGCCGAAGCGCGAGGATAAACTCTCCCTCGAACAAAGTGGCCCAGAACTCGACGTCCGCCTCTTCCTCCGCCAGCCGCCAGTTATGATCCTCCCGTTCGCCGATTCCACGCGCGACTTCTCGACCCATATCGACGCGCCGAAACGCCTGTTCTCCGACCATCCGCGCAACGACTCGGTAGCGCAGCCGACGCCCGGCGCGGCTGCCGGGGACGAAGCGGGCATGGGTCACTAGCGCATCCTCAAGCCAGCGCGCATCGCGCGATGCCGCGCGAACGCGATCGAGCGCATCTGCGCGCTCCGCCAGACCGTCGCGATAGCCGACCACCGCGAATACGTCCTCTGCTGTGCGCAGCGACTTAAGCGGCTCCGCGCGCGGCGCCGTGAAGATCGTCATCGCTGCCCTATCCGGAACCAGTCGGCGGGCGAGTTCCCGTGCCCGTTTCGG
>DATKPK010000002.1:0-21314 GCA_035524095.1 Binataceae bacterium (SeqCode)
GTCAGCCATCGCAGCCGCCGACATTGTTGTTATCCCCGTGCAGCCCTCCCCTTATGATGTGTGGGCAGCCAAGGAAATCGTTGATCTCATCACAGAAGTCCAGGTCATTAAGGCGCACCTTAAAGCCGTATTTGCGGTGAACCGTAAGATCGTGGGTACGGCGATTGGAAGGGATGTCGCTGCCGCGCTCGCTAGTTACCCTGTACCCGTACTGGAAGCGGCGATCTCCCAACGAGTAGGCTTTGCCGAAAGCGCCGCCGCCGGTCAAACGGTTCTGGAAACAGATGCAACCGGCCCAGGTGCGGAAGAAATCCGGGCGATGGTAGCCGAGTTGATGGAGCAGACCGCATGAGTGGGAAATCCATCAACTTCAACCCGAACCCACGCAACAAACCGCAGTCAAGCGCTACCGCTCTTGATGCGTTTGTGAACGGCGAGACTGAGCAGCAGCCGACCCCCAAGGAACAACCCATCGAGAAGAAGCCGCTCAAGAGACTGACGTTCGACATTGCCGCTGATCTGCACAAAAGGATTCGGATGACATGTCTGGGCAGGGACAAGGACATGGCCGAGGAGCTGAGGCGAATCCTTGAAGAGAATTTCCCCGCCTGAAAACCGTATCGCCACCGAACACCAAAGCCGCATTGCCTTATTTACGGCGATACGGCAGTCAGCTAGCGTTATCTGGACCTGATTGTGCAGGCGAGGACAGATTGAGGTCGAGACCGGGCAGGGTAGGTTGATCCTTCTTAAGCTTGTAGCCCTTGACGAAGGCCAGCCTATCTCCATTGAACATAAAACGGATGTTCACGAAGAAGAGACCAGAGTTCGGACTCCTGAAAAGGAACTCCTTCTCCAGAAGCTCTCGCAGACCGCGCCGGTAGGTAACGGGATGCAATGTCGAGCTGTAGGCGTCGAGCGGCACGGTATCTTGACCCGGACGTTCCCGGACCTGTTTATAGACGGTTTCAAATACAGCCAGACCCGCCTTCGACAGGCCAGCAGCCTGCTTCAGTCCAGCGAGATAGAGCTTCACAAAGCGTTCCTTGTCTACTTCCTCCCATTCATACGCGATGGCCCCACCATGACCTAGTATTTCACCGGAGCCGCTATCGACCACTAACCCGCGCATATCCGTACCAATTTGCGCTCTCTTGCTGCGCTTTATCTCTGACTCAGAAGGGATGCTCGGATTGGTTTGATAAACCTTGACACCGTATCTCTCATCGATAGCATTTTTGGAATTCTGGTCGTCTTTGTTCATTTTTCGATCTCTTTTTTGAGCGAACACGAACAGCACTTTGTACAAGTTCGCTCATCTTTGCAAGGTAAAAGTGAGCAAACAAAATCAGAAAGTGAACAAACACGCGCTAAAACTGATCGTGTCGGTTCATATAAATCAAGTGGTTAAAGCATTCTCTCTTCTTATACTTAAAAAAAAGATTATGCGTAGGAGTTATCCATGCCCGCCGCCGCGCCTTCAAATGAGCGCTGTAGGCGGCGGGTGTGGGTAACTCCGTGAAGAAGAAGCATAGCCCGATAATTAATCGATGAAGGGATACGTGATCGACATCCCCCGCCACACTGGAAGCTCAAGCCTATCAAAGGCTTTCGCTTCCCGAGAAAGGGAAAGACCCTTTCTCGACTATCCCTTGAAACACGGCGGGGGCTGAGGGGCATCTATTTGTAGTTTTCTTCTATGCAGTGATTGCATATCTCATCTAGCAACGCTATCGTCCGATTGCCTTTGACCTGCCACCAGGAGAGCAGGGGCATCACCGAAAGCGTTTGATATGGTGCAACAACTTGCCGAAGCCCTGAGAATGCTTGATACCTTCGCCACTGTAGGGGCGACGCACTTCGATCTGACGTTCACCAGCATCGACGGCGAGAAGCGCGGCTTTAGACCCAGCCAATCGCTTGCCCAACTCAAAAACTCCATGCCCAAGCTGTTCCCAGGTGCAGCCGAACGCCAGAACAACATCATCGTGCGACCGACCAGCGACAAAGCCCATTTCGTGCAGCTTGACGATCTGGACGCCGCAGGACTGAGCAGGGTAGGGGAGGCGGCATTCATGACCCTTGAGACCAGCCCCGGCAATCACCAGGCATGGATAGCCGTTTGCGGGCTACCCCACCCGCAGGAAGCTAAAGACTTCGCCAGGAGGCTGAGAAAAGGCACCGGAGCGGATCAGACCGCCAGCGGTGCCACCCGAGTCGCCGGGACCCTCAACTACAAACGCAAATACGAACCCGACTTCCCCACGGTTGCCATCCAAACCAGCACTCCCGGCAGAATCATGACCGCTGCCCAGCTCGAATCACTAGGCATCGTAGCGGCACCCGAGCCGGTGACCGTCCTTCCCTCCACCGCCGCCCGTGTGTCCCGCAGAAGCGAAGCCGCCATCCGCGCCCGGAAATGGCCGGATTACACTCGTTGCCTCCAAAGCGCCCCTCTGAACCAAGGCAACACCGGCCCGGATACGAGCCGCGCCGATTTCACATGGTGCATGACGGCGCTCGACTGGGGATTCGACATCCCCGAGACGAGCGCGAAGCTGATGGAAGTAAGCGCCAAGGCTAAGGAGAATGGACCCCGCTATGCCGCGCTGACCACCCAGAACGCCGCTGCAGCAGTCGAGCGAAAGGGTCAGAAGGTGGGCAGGGGGTAGTGACCAAAATACGTGACAATACCCTCGAAACAGCCTAAACTCGAAGAGATTTGGAGTACAAGCAGCCGACATGATTCACAAAGCAAAAGACCTCTCGCCGGACCAGAAAACGCTCATCGAGGGCTTGTTGGGCCGTTCCGTTTCCGAGGACGAAGCCATCAGCATCCGCACGATGGGTCCTGGCGGAGCGCCGGAGTGGTTACAGGCGTCGTGGGAAAGCGCAAAGCGTTCAGGCGTAGATCAGCTTTCGATGGACGAGATCGACGCCGAAATCGATGCTGCCCGTAAGGAGCGGCACAGCCGCAGGCAGCCCACGGAGCAATGATCCGGGTTGTCCTTGATACCAATATCCTGATTTCGGCATTGCTGACACCCGATGGCCTTCCGGCGCAGGTTCTCTCCCTTTGTGTTACAGACCGCGAGTTTCAGATCGTTCTAAGCGCCGATATCTACGCTGAATATGAGGAAGTCATCCGCCGACCCAAGTTCAAGCGGAGCGACCTTGAGATCAATGCAATCCTGCGCTCCGTCCGAGGAAGCGCCGCTTGGATTAGACCGAGCGCTACGGTTCGGGTATGTCTTGATCCTGATGATGACATTTTCCTGGAATGCGCCCAGGCAGGGGATGTTGATTACCTCGTGACAGGAAACACGAAGCATTTTCCCGCCGTGTGGGGACGAACACAGGTCGTAACGGCTCGCCGGTTCATCGATGCCTTGGCCTAATACCTGCTCAATTGTCAGAGTAAAGAAAACGGTCGTTTTCGTTACAGGATTTCTGGTCGTAGGCGGGCTGCACATTTCCCTTGTTTTTCTCAGTCAAGAAAGCCAGTAAAAGAATCAAGGTGAATTTTCACCTTCCTCTGACGGCTTTCTTAACGATTCAGGTAGTTCATGCGTATCGGCTACGCCAGGGTATCCACGCACGAGCAGAATCTTGACCTTCAGAAAGACGCGCTGAAGACGGCAGGGTGCGGGAAGATCATCGAGGACGTTGTCAGCGGAAAAATTGAACACCGCTCCGGCCTCGACCGTGTCCGGGAACAACTGCGCGAAGGCGACGTACTTGTCGTTTGGCGGTTGGATCGGCTCGGGCGTTCGCTCAAGCACCTCATTGAATTTATGACGGAACTGGAGCAACAAAAGGTGGGCTTCCAAAGCCTTCAGGAATCAATCGACACTACCACGCCGGGCGGCAAGCTGGTATTTCACATTTTTGGTGCATTGGCTGAGTTTGAGCGCAATCTGACCCGAGATAGGACGAAGGCGGGGCTTGATGCGGCGAGGTCCAGAGGACGCAAAGGCGGAAGGCCCAGGAAACTCAGCGCACAACAATGCGCCGTCGCCCTTGATCTTTACAACCAGAAAAAGCACGGGATCGCTCAGATTTGTCTGACACTGGGCATATCGAAGCCGACTCTTTACGCGATTGTGCACGAGTCGAAGGAGCTTCGGGTCTAAAAAGCGGCATTATCCGGTCCGTGTACAAGGAGCAATCGGACTACTCCTCCATGCATCGATCGGACCTGGACGTAAAGGGTTCGCTTGGATTTCTGCCTTCGTCATTCACTTGTGGTACCCTTCCGACATCCCAGATTCGTGCATTCATACTGCACGGCCAAAATTTCGATGCCCATCGACGCCGCGCACGTGGTGCGTTGATTCCAGATAGCCAAGTGGTGAGTCTCAGGAGGCGGAATGCTCGATAAGGCATTTTTCAAACTCATTGGCAGAACTTTGAACCCGTGCTGCCTCTGGCTATCTCTCGCGCTCTTCTGTTTGGTCACCCCCTTCGCAAGAGCGCAAGCCATCAATATTACGGGTGACTATAGCGGCGTTTTAAACCAGCCAGGCGGCCCGGTAGTGCCCACGTTCACTTTCAGTATGCTTCTCTTCGAAGACGCAAATGGCAATGTGACCGGTGACTCGTTTGCTAACGTTCCGGGAGAACCTTATTTCGTCGTTGAGTCGCTGAGCGGGACTATTGCCAATGGGATTTTCAATTTCCAAGAGACTTCTATAGTCGCTCAAAACCCTGCACCCGGAACTTATTACTGCATCAAGAGCGGACAGCTCACTATTTCTGCTGATGGCTCTAGCCTGACGGGCCCCTGGACGGCTCCCGGCTGTGTACCAGGAACCATATCGATCAACATTTCTATCTCACAGCTTCTCGGTAACGCAGCTGGAATGCCGGGTGGTTGCAGCTGCGGCGATCCAATCAGCCTAGGCAATGGGAATCTATTCGAGTCGGCGTCAGATTACTCAACGTTCGGACAAAACGCATTGAGTTTTACTCGCTACTATAACAGTCTTGCCAATTCCAACACCTTTGCCAGTGCGCTCGGCGGAAATTGGCGTTCAAATTTCCAACGATACTTGCGAGTGTTGTCGAGCAGCAGGGTGATTGCGGAACGAGCTGATGGTCAACAGCTCCTATTCACACAACAAGGCGGTCAATGGGCGACTGATACCGACATAGACGTGTCGCTTACACAAAGCGGTTCTCTTTGGACCCTCACCGATGCGAATGACGCGATCGAAACATATTCAACAGCGTCAGCGGGTGAAGCGCTTCTGGAAACAATCCAGACAAGAAACGGGTACACACAAACCCTCCATTACGGAACAGGCAATCAGCTCACCTCGGTCTCTGATTCCTATGGTCGAATGTTGCTTTTCACATACCAAAACAATCTCTTGAACACACTAACGACCCCTGATGGTCTCGTGGTCACATATGGCTACACCTCAAGCGGATACACGCCCGGAACCCTGGATCGACTGAGCACAGTTGAGTATTCGACAACGCCCAGCTCCATAGTTTCGTATCTATATGAGAACTCATCGCTTCCCTTCGCCCTAACCGGCATTACTGACGAGGACGGCAATCGCTACGCCACTTGGACATACGACGCAATGGGACGTGCGCTGACCAGCCAGCATGGAGGAGGTGCAGATCTTACCTCGGTTGCTTATAACGATTCCAATGGTCAGCGTACCCTCACAAACGCTCTTGGTCAGCAGTCCATCTACACTTTCACGACATTGCAGGGTATACCTAAGCTGACGGCTGTAGCGCGACAGGCAACGACATCGACTGCCGCAGCTAGCGAATCGTTTTCTTATGACAGTAACGGATATCTCAGCAGTCGAACCGACTGGAACGGAAATCAGACTACCTTTGTAAACAACTTGCATGGTTTACCGACAAGTATCTCGGAAGCCGTGGGTACGTCGGCAACGCGAACCACATCGATAACCTACGACTCCACTTGGGTGCATCTTCCTTCGCTCATTTCGTCGGATGGCGTTGATATCAGCTACACCTACGATGGCAGCGGAGAGCCGCTTACCAAGACGCTGACAGACACGACTACCACTACCACGCCTTACTCAACGAAGGGACAGAGCCGAACCTGGACAAATACATGGTCGGATTTTCTCTTGGCATCGACACAGACGCCTAACGGAAACACGACCTCGTTTGGATATGACGGTACAGGCGCGCTAACGTCAATTACCGATCCTCTGAAGCATGTAACAAACATCACGGCGCACTCCGGAGGGGGCCTGCCCGACACAGTTGTCGATCCGAACGGAGTCACGACAAACCTTGTTTACGACGGACGCCAGAGACGCATTAGTAGCACCGTTAGCGGGACCACGGGGACGTACAAAACGAGTTGGGCCTTCGATCTGGCGGGAAATCTTCTCACGACGACATTACCGGACGGCTCTTTTCTAACGAATAGCTACGACACAGCCCATCGCCTGATCAAAACGACGGATGCACTCGGTAATTACATCAGCTATACGCTGAATGCGCTTGGAGATCGCACTGCCTCTGATATTTACCAAAATGGCGGTACGCTCACACGGCAGCGCTCGGGAACATTCGACGCCTTGGGACGCGAGCTTGTGGATACGGGCGGCGCAGGACAGACCACGACGCGAACCTTTGATCCGAACGGCAACGTCCTTACCGTCGAGGACGGACTGAATCACATTACGACGAACACCTATGACGCTCTGAACCGGTTGAGCCAAAGCACAGATGCGAACAGCGGAACGACAACCCCCGTTTACGACACGCATAACCGCGTCATTAGCGTCACGGATGCGAACGGCAATGCGACGCTCTACACTCGAAACGGATTCGGGGATGTCATTCAGCAAACCAGCCCCGATTCAGGGATCTCAGTCTTTCGGTATGATTCAGATGCAAATCTCGCGGGCAAAACAGACGCGTTGGGTATCGTCACCAATCAGACCTTTGATGCTCTCGACAGACCGCTGACGACGACCTATCCCGCCCACGCAGCGGAGAATGTTGCCTACACCTATGATCAGACCGGCTCCGGGTTCAGTTTCGGGATCGGCAGGCTCACAAGCGTCACGGATGCGGCGGGCTCGCTGACCAGGACCTACGAGGAACGCGGAAATCTTCTCTCCGAAGTCCGTGTGAACGGGACGACCACGCTCACGACAGGCTACACCTATGATGGCGCATCCCGCATTGCGAACATGACGTACCCGGACGGCACCTTGGTCACGTATCAGCACGATGTCGCCGGATATGTCTCCACGGTGACAGCGAAGCTGCCTGGAGCATCCACAGCTACCACCCTTGCGACCCTGACTCATCAACCCTTCGGGCCGCTCAGTGTCGTCACATACGGCAACGGAATCGCGGAGAATTGGGCCTTCGACAATTCCTACCGCCCCACGAGCATCACCGATACGCTCTCCGGCGCACCTGTACAGAATCTAGCCTACGGGTATGACCTTGCCAACAACGTTAAATCTATTACCGATGCGGTGACCGCCGCCAATACCCAGACCTTCGGCTACGATTCCATCAACCGCTTGATCTCCGCTGCGAGCGCTACAGGCGGCTATGGAAGTTACGCCTGGACATACGACAAAGTCGGAAATCGCCTGACTCAGATCCTAAACGGGACCTCCACCGCCTACGGATATACGAGCGGCACCAACCGCCTAGCGACAATCACGATCACGCCGCCGCAGGCGAAACTGGAGAGTCCTAACACAATCAAGCGCTTTACACCTGCTAAGCCTGAATTCTCCAGCGGCTCTACGTCCACGGGAAGCCTTGTAGCTAGTTCGAATCAACGCACCAAACCGCATCCAAGCCGCTCCACAATGCTCGCGGGAGTGCTTGGATGGCCAATGCTTCTTGTTGGATTCGCAGGAGTGCTCGGCTTCCGCAGGCGGCTGCTTAGTCATCATCTGCTAGCCGCGCTGGCCATCTTCGCGATTCTCACCGGCGGTGCAATCGTCTTAAACGGCTGCGGCGGCGGCGGCGGCGGGACAGTTACCATGCAGACTGCCGCCACGCCGACGTTTTCGCCAGGCACAGGCACATATACCGGCTCGCAAACAATCACGATCTCAGACACCACCGCCGGGGCCGCTATTTATTTCACGAGCGATCGGACCACGCCCACCGCGAGTTCCACCCACTACACAGGGCCGATAACGGTCAGCAGCACGGAAACCGTCAGTGCAATTGCCATCGCGAGCGGGTACACGAATAGTGCAGTCGCTACCGCAACCTATACCATCAATATTCCCATGGTTGCCACACCCACCTTTTCTCCAGTAGCAGGCACCTACAGCTCTCCCCAGACGGTGAGCATCTCCGATACGACCGCCGGAGCCAGTATCTATTTCACGACGGACGGGACGACTCCGACGGCAAGTTCCACGCTATACAGCGCGCCGATCACCGTTGCCAACACGGAAACCGTTAGTGCAATTGCCGTCGTAAGCGGTGACACAAATAGTGCTGTCGCTACCGCGACCTACACGATCAATATTCCCACTGTTGCTACTCCGACCTTCTCGCCAGGATCGGGCACCTATACCTCTACCCAGACCGTCACCATCTCCGACACTACCGCCGGGGCGGCAATATTATTTACTACGGATGGAACTACTCCAACAACGAGTTCGACCGTTTACAGCACACCTATCAGTGTTAGCACGAGCGAGACAATCCAGGCAATCGCAACGGCTCCTGGAGCGACCACCAGCGCAGTTGGCAGCGCCACCTACACGATCAACAATCCCAACAACGTAAGCATCATCACGAATGCCAATGGCAACATCACCAGCATTCCACCAACCAATAGCAGCGCCTACGCGACATTTGCCTATAACAACGCCAACCGACTTGTTTCGATCACAGGCTCGCCGATGGCGGCGACGTTCGTGTATGACTGGGAGGGACAGCGTTTCAGCAAGACGAACAACGGAAGCCAGCCGGAGGTCTATAGCTATTCGCAAGACAGCCACCTTATAGCCAATAACGATAACGGCACCGTGACAGATTACATTTATGTCGATGGCAGGCCGCTTGCCATTCTGCAACCCGGCGCGGCCAACGCTGCCAACCAAGTAAACTATGTTCTTGCCGATCGTTTGGGTACTCCGCAGCAGGTAACCAACAACGCAACGACACCCGCTTCAGTGTGGAGCACGACCTATGCGCCTTTTGGTACGACAGGGACGATTACGGCATCGCTGGACGTCGGCTTGCGATTTCCCGGTCAATACGCAGACCCTGAGACCGGATTCAGCTACAACCTGAATCGTGACTATATGCCGAATTTGGGACGGTATTTGCAGACTGATCCGATTGGCGTGATAGGGGGCGCCAATACATATATATACGCGTCCAACAGTCCAATAACGTTAATTGACCCGCAAGGACTCTGCTTCGTGGGGAATGAGGGCTTTTGTGATCGCAGTAACCTTTACTCTACGCTAGCTGCTGATCCTTCGATAGCGTCAACAACCAATTTCTTCTCTGCAGCTTCGAACGTTACCAATGCTCTAGCAGGCTTAATAAGCGCACCAGCCATATTTACCGATCTGTCTGACCAAGAGGATCAGTTTCTTTCGATCCTCAGCGCCTGTCTTGAAGTGAGTAATCTATCTAGTGCAGAACAGATACTAAACGGTAATCTGTATGCCAATACCTCAATCAGCCAAAACGATCTGAGTTTTGTGACTTCTGAGCAGACTCAGGTTCAGGCAGCGCTCGACGGCTTAAGCGCTAGCAATCCTATACTTTACAATAGTCTCATTTATGATATCAATGCGAATCTAAACGGCTGGAGCAGGCATTGGGACTTCTTCGGTGACTTAACGTTTGAGACAGCCCTCGACAAAACGATTATTCAGTTGGGACGGCCGATAAACTTCGGAAATATCAATGACAGAATTCTCTTGGGTCTTAACGAAATATCGCCCTATTTTTAGAGACTTTGACTATTAGAGGGAATGCTGTATCTCGTGATATAGGAACGTTGTTGATGAAATTGCTTTTCTTCGAACCACAAGTGTTCATTTATATAAAACTTATGGAATTTATAGCTGGATCTGCAACTCTTGGTTACATGTGTCTATATCATGACTACCACGTTATAGTTCCGAATCTTAGCCAGTTTGTTGGATATTTCGCCTTTGGTATGTACCTAGCTTTTATTTATGAAATGGCGTCCTTCTATTTCGTAATTTCGGCACTAGCGTGGTCGCTTTTGTCCTCGCTTCAACGGAAAATATGGTTACCTATATCGGTTCCGGCTGTTTATATGGCGCACACAACACTTTGGTGGAAATATTTCTCACCAGGACACGACTGGCCATGGGGCATTCTTGTTGTCGCGCTGCTTGATTACTCGATTGCGGCTTTTGTATTGCGACGTCGCGTTACGGAATATGTTGCGCGATGAGGTTGCGGAGCTATGAAATAAATCGACCTCACTTAGGAGGTTTGAGATTAGCCGATAAAGTCATAGGCCGCCGCGCTGGCCTGCCGCGTTTGCTGTGGATGGATACAGAGATGCCGGCAGCACCCGCCATCTCCTTTATCTTGGCAATAGTGTCGTGCTTACGTTGCTCCGCCCTTACCCTCTGTTCATCCTGCGCCCAGGCGATAACCTGCGTCAGTTCCTTGTCCGCCAATGCGCGTATCGATTCCTGCGTCATAGTTCCTCCCCTTCCGTGATCTCGATCTGTTCCACATGAACGGCGTCTGCGGGTTTCAGACCCTCTTCGCCGTCCGCGCCTTCCTGAATGAACCGTGTTCGCTGCTCCGTGATCGTCTCGAAGAGGCGGTACAAATTTCTTCCCGTGACCCGCACCTCATCCTTGCCGAACCGCATGGCGATGGTGTCATCCGGCGAGAACCGGACGCGTGTGAGATAGGCATACGAAAAGCTCTCGATGGTTCCATCTATCAGCCGCAAATCAAGCATCAGCGAAGAACGGCTACGAGCGCGGCCTTCCTGATAGCTGTCGATGGCTTCTTCGACCTCCGGCTCATGCTGAGGCGAGGACCTTTTCAATAGCTGCTCGACAATACTTGACCGCTTAACGCTCGATTCCGCCATGTACTGGCACCTCCCTACGCGTTGAAACATCCCACGCCGCCGCTACGCGCTCCCGTACCGCGCGGTAGGCCCGCTGTATTTCCTGGACCCGGAACAGCCGCCGCATGGCGCTCTCACGGGGCTTGGCTTGTTTCTTTCCCATCAACTCGGAAGCCGAGAGACGCGCACCGCTGTCTCTGACGGCATCGATCATCGCCGCCTTGTCATCGGTATAGAGGCGCACCGCTTCCCGGCCACGCGATACGGACACATAGAACTGCTCCTTATTGGCGGCAGCGAAGGATTCCTGCCCCACCGCCAGCAAGACTGTATCCACGGTTTTTCCCTGGCTGGCATGGCTGGTCACGACATATCCATGTGCGATGCCGCCATAGTCTTTCGGCACCACAAACCCATTGCTGAGCCGGATGTCGCCCTGCCTGTCGAACCCTTGGACTTCGTACACCGAGCCATTATTGAGGCGTTGCCTGCCCTTTCCCGTCACCCCCCGCCGTGTTTCCCGCGTAAAACCGTTCTGCGTGATCCGTATGCGATCTCCCTTGGCAAAGGCAACCTGCTCCGTCCGGTAAAGCTGGAATCGTTTCGCCTGATCGAGCGGCACCAGGGCAGCGCTTCCGTCCACGCGGCGAGCGTGGACGCCATTTTCATCGGACCCGGTTATGGTGATGCGCTCTCCCCGCTTGAACCCCTTCGCATTCTGATGGAACTGCACGACCGCTCTAGGGAGGTACTCCCGCGCATCGTGCCGCTGCGCTTCGGTGAGGTTCATCGGTCGCAGCGCGGTAAACTCACGCTCATTCGCGCCGAGCCTACCCTCCGCTTTGAGCGTGTCGCGGATGGCATCCGTTACGCGGTCGGCTTCCCGGTGTGTGGGCGACACCACGAGCGCCGACTTCGCCGTGCCATCGGCTTTAGTCTGCTGCGTCACGTCCGCATAGTCGGCGGCAATCCGGCGATAGCGCTCTTCGCCGCTCGTCTCGACAATGGCACCCATGCGGTCCAATATCTCGACTCCGGCTTCGAGCCTCGTCTTGCCATCTTTGCCGCGCTTGTCTCCCTCGCTGATCGCCTTGACCGCTTCACGGTAGCTGTCATTGGTTTGGCGGCGAATTTGCTTGAGTTCGCCGGTTTTCATCCCGGCGTCCGTCTCCAAAATCCTTAAGCCATCGCCGCGATAGACGGCGTTATGCTGATTCGTATCACCGCTTAAGATCACACGCGCATTCTGATCCTTGGCGACATCGAATAAACGCTTCATGTCTTTTACACTCAGCAGTCCGGCCTCATCGACCCAGAGCACCTGATTTCTTACCGTCTTTTGCATTTCGGGATCGATCAGCAGGCGCTCGACTGTCTCCGCATTCGTGAAGCCCTCCGAGCGAAGGACGCCGCGCGACGCTTCAGCGGAGGGCGCGAAAGTGAAGACCTGTTTGCCGTCCGCTTCCATTGCCTTGACCGTCGCCTGCATCATGCGGGTTTTACCCGTACCTGCCCCGCCCCTCAAGGCCGTGACGCGGTCGCGCGATCCGAGGATTAGCAGGGCAGCGTCGCGTTGTTCCTTGCTGAGCATCGGGTCCAATGCCGGTGGATTGATTCCGCCGAGCTTCCGGTATTTACCGCGACCGTCGCGCACGAAAGCGGTCATGGCGAGTTCTTCGTGCAGGACTTCTTTGGTGGTGGAGTATTTGACGCCGCCGCGCACCCGGCTGATGACGTTATCGCGCTTCAGCTCCGCATGGATTTCGTTGACGCTGGCATTGCCGACGCTCTGAATGAGAGCGGTTTTGAGGAGCTGCTTTTCCGGCACAACCGAAGCGCGTTCGAGGTTGTGGGAGAGCGCATAATCGACGGCTTCTTTTGCGCCAGGAGAGCTGACTGCCTGCCCTGTTTTCGCGTTCACCAGACTCGCACGTTCCGTATTGGTAATCTGCTCATTCCAGCGTTGGCGCAGCTCATCCATCGACTGCGGCCCCGCATCTTTCTTTTCGCGGGTACGCCTGCCTAGTTCACCTTTGACTTTCGCATCGGTGATGCCGAGACGCTTCGCCTCCGCTTCGATAATTTCCGTGCGCTGAGAGAACCTGTTCGTCAGCGCTTTATCGATCCCGGCGAGCCGGAACGTGTTGCCGTCGCGTTCGGGCGCATAGCCGAATTCCTTCAGTTTGAGCGCCAGACGGCTATCGAACGCCGCCTGATAGTAGCCTTTGTCTCGGAACAAGGCGACCGTCTGCGCGGCCTTCCATTTGTCTTCCGCCGTATCGAAGGTAGCGTTGAATACCGTCGAATGACAATGCAGGTGCGGTTGCGGCAGTCCGTCAATGGGCCGCGTGGTGCGATGGATGAAGTTGGCGGAGACGAGGTTCGCGGTGACGCGATCTTCGTCGGCTCCGCCTTTGCGAACCCGTGCCATCATCGCGCTTTCCATTTCATCCAGCGTTTCGTTGACCGACGACTTGAACGCATCCAGGATGCGCTCGTCCCCGCCCAGCTCATAGGCGAGGCTCACGGATTTGGGAGCGCTGAACGTGAGGTCGAAGAGCACCCGGCGCTGTGCCTGCGTATTGCGGGTCAGATTGTCGCCGGTTTTCGGATTGAGATTGTCGCAAAGAGCGAAGAAGTCTTTCTGCTCTACGTCGCCCTTAAGACCCAGAAGTTCCGCGCCGAGGCCATGCCACTGACCGGGCGATTCCGCCATGTCTTTCGTGTAGTAATCGGAGGGCGCGAGCTGGCGAGTGAAGTAGTCTTTTGCCCAGGTGGAACCGGCACTCGTGTTGATGAAAAGCATCGTTGCTGCCCTCCTTTCTCAAATCAATAGGTAGCGTGTGTAGCGATCAGGGAGCCACAACCCATAGAAGAGTAATTACGTTTAGGCAAGCCCCCGATGCACAGCGCATCGGCAAAAATGTGGAAACGCAGCGCTCCAGATTTTGTGTCTAGAAATGACGTTCTTACATGTCGTAACTCGGACACAGAAGGGCCA
Organism: Binataceae bacterium (SeqCode); assembly: GCA_035524095.1. GTDB lineage: Bacteria > Desulfobacterota > Binatia > Binatales > Binataceae > DATJUF01. The sequence continues at coordinate 14,076 of DATKPK010000002.1, forward strand.
TAAATGTCACAGTGCTCATCCGCCGACGAGCGCATCTAGCGCTCCCATGAGGGCTGTGGGCGCGGCATCGTCCGTGCGGGCGTTTGCGCCGGGGATGGGCTCGCATTCTCGTGCTCATGCGAGCGCGTTCCTGTTTGCGCGGTGGTAGGACTCAAAGCGGGAGCAGCCTTATCCTGATTCATCGTCATTTGCGCCATCGGTTGAGGATTCGTAGCGCCTTCCGACGGGGACGCGGGCGACGACGTTTGATCCGGCGAATGCGCAGCCTGCTGCATCGTCGCCTGCACCTCCCGCACTCTTGCCTGCTGATCCGGGGACAGCGAAGCCGGTGATTTTTCGGACGATTTTTGCTGCACGGATTCGCGTGCGTACATTTCTTTCGCGGTCTCGGGCTTTGCTTCCGGGGCTGAAGACTGCTGCTGTGTCTGACGGTTCTTGATGAAATCGAGCAATGCCATGACTCTCACCTCTCACGGTGAGTGTCACGGCTGCCTATTGCCTCGCGAAAGTTAAACGACGTTAAGCCGCCGTCAGCGGATAATAGCTGGATCGGTATTCCACGATGTCACTCCACTACGACGCTGTTCCACCCCATCCGCATATCCAGCGGCAACTCGAACGGATGCTCGCAAGCCCCGTGTTCCTGGAAGCGGAGACACAGGCGCGGCTGCTCGCGCATCTCGTGGAGAAAGCCCTAGCGGGTGAGCAGGTCACCGAGTTGACGATCATGGAAGAACTTTTCCCTACCTACATAGGCAGCGCGTCCGCCATCGTGCGCGTTCATAAGAACAGCTTGCGCGACCGGATCGAGGAATATTACGAGAAGCACGGCGGGGACTCCCTGGTGCTGGTAACGCTGCCTGCTCTTCCTCGCAAGAAGGGTTACAAGCCTCCGCCAGGAGCGGCGTATAAGCCCAGCTTCAAATACAACCCGCTTCATCCCGTCGATCAGGATTTTCGGCGTGGCATGTACTATCTGGCGCAATGCGCTCCGAGCGACGACAATCTCGCGCTCGACTATTTCGCATCAGCGCTGAAGCGCGAGCCGGGCCACGCAGCGGCCCATACGGGAATCGCGGAGGTTTATCTTCGCCGCGCCATGTATTACCACGTCTATGTGACACCGGCTAAGAGTTTGATTCTGGCCCAGAAATCCATCGAGCAAGCCTTGCGTTGCGATGCTGTGACATGGCGGGCAAACGCGGTGCAGGGAATGCTGCATTGCTTCTACCGGCGCTGGGAAAAGGCGCAGGCTTCATTCGACCTTGCCCTCAAAGACAGCGAAGCGCAGACGCGCTATGGGGCATGGTATTACCCGGCTTTTCTGATGGCCCGAGGAGAGAGCGCAGAGGCGTTGCATCTCGCCTCCGAACGCGCCCGTGAGAACCCCGAGGATCTGCCGTCCCAGATCATGCACGGCATCTTCCTGTATCTCGCCCGGAGGTTCGATGACGCCGTATTCGCTCTGGCGCTTGCGGAGACGATGAGCGTCCGCCATTGGCTTACGCACACGACATCGGCGTTGCTTGCGCTTGCCCGGAATGAACCGGCAGCGGCGCATATTATTCTCGTCCACCAGGCCATAGGCGACGATCTCTTTCCCGGCCTGCTTGCGCTCTGCCTTGCAGAAGCATTGCGACTCGGGAATACGCCCGGCGAATGGGGCATAAGCCGTCGTGAGGCCAACAACACGCTGTTTGAGCAAATCTACGCGGCGCTCGATGAGCTTATCGATCAGCTACCCTCACCGGAGACGCAAAGGAATCAGCTCCTAGCGGCTTCCAAAGAGAGGTACGTTCCACCGATCCAACTGGCCCTTGCACATATGGCGGCGGGCGATTCTCGTCAGGCCCTTGCCTCTCTCAGCGATGCCGCGAGCGAACCCTATCCGCTGATGGCATGGCTCGCTATCCTGCCTATTTTCGATTCGCTTCGCAAGGAAGCCGGTTTCAAGAAGCTCCTCACCTTGGTTGATCGCCCCGCTGTGCTCCCGCGTAAGTCGCCCTCCGCTTAACGTCGATTAACTTTCGTCGATTTTTGTATGGCCGCACCATCAGGCCATGCTTTTGAAAACGACGTACCTCATCACCACGTTAGCCGTTGCAGTTTCGAGTTGGGCGCAGCAGAGCCCATCGCCAACAACCCCGCCCCCGCAAACGCAGGCGCAGACAACACCCTGCACAACGGCCAATCCCACAACCGGCACAGCGCAGAACAACAAGCCGCGCTCGGCCTTTGCTGACAGATGGAAAAAGAAGATCAACGATGAGAGTGCGAAGCTCGGGGCGAAAGCAGGTGTCCCGATGCCGACGACCGATGATCTCGGCAAGCTCGAAAGCGCCAAGCCAGCGCCCTGCCCGTCCAAGGCAGCCAGTCCATCGCTCACCGCAGCGCCGCAACCGGCAACGCTGAAGTTGCCGCCTGATACGACGGTCACACTTCATTGCAATCCGCTGACGCCGTCGCCGCAAGGCACAAGCCGTCAGACCACGCTGACGCTGCCCGACCCGAAGGACTTCGCTTTGCCCCAAGCGAGTGACTTTCTCGTCGATAGCGTCGTGCCGGATACCGCCGCCAGGACGCCCTGCTACCTCATCAAGGTAGACCCCAAAACAGGCAAGTCGTTCGTGCAGCAGTAGCGCAGGAGAGCGCGGTATTCTGCCGCGCTCTTCCTTCCAAAGGAGGCGTATGTCCGCCGTAAAGAAAAACTTTTTCAACATCGTCATTCTCGTGCTCTCGACGGTTGACCGCATCTTGCTGGGTTGGCTGTGGGAGGGCCTGCTCATCATCGGCGGTCCCGGCTCCGGCAAGAGTTCCTGTGTCGGCAGACAGGTCGCTCTGGGCCTGCTCAAAGGCGTGCCTGAGCTTGGGGCATTGATACTGACCGCGAAATCCGAGGAAACGGCCAACTGGATTCGCTATGCGAAGGAAAGCGGGCGCGAGCGGGATCTCATCATCTTCAATGCCGAAAGCGGCCATTGCTTTGATCCGCTGCACTACGAATGGACCCGCAAAGGACGCGGCGCTGGCGACCTGGAAAGCATCATCGATCTCTTCTCCACGCTTGTCGCGCTCGGCAAGCAGGAGGCAGGCCATACACAAGACGCTTTCTGGGAGCGTGGCTGCGAGCAGTTGATTCGCAATGTCCTGAAGCTGCTCGATCTGGCAGGCGAGCGCATCTCCATCGTCAATATCGACCGCGTCATCAAGTCACTGCCGACGCGGCCCTATGAGCATGAAGACGAGGCATGGCAGAAGGAGTCGTACTGCGCACAGCTCATCACCCAAGTGCGGGCGCGGCAGGAAAGCCTCACTCCCGATCAGTGGAGCGACCTTGAAGTCGCCACGCAGTACATCTTCACGAAGTGGCCTGCCTTCGATGAGCGTCCCCGCTCGTCGCTGGAGATGACATGGTCCGGGATGGCGGACAAGTTTCTGTTCAATCCATTCAACCGGCTGTTTTGCAGCGGGGAATGCAGCTTCACGCCGGAGATGACGACGCACGGCCACAAGCTCATTGTGTGCGATTTTCCGCTTCTTGAATATGGGGTTGAGACCGGCAAGACCATCAACGTTTTACTCAAACTGATTTTCCAGCGGGCATGGTTGCGCCGCGATCTCGCGGACTCGCCCAATCCCGTGCTGCTTTGGCAGGACGAATTCCAGTACTTCGTCAATCGCCGCGACAACTTCTTTCAGGAGACATGCCGGGGCTTTCGCGTCGCGGTCGTCTGCCTCACGCAGAACATCCTCGCGGTCTCGGAAGCGCTAGGCGAGACGCAGCCCGGCTCCAAGACCAAGAGCCTTCTCGGAAACCTCGCCACCAAGATATTCCTCCAGCAGAACGAAACCGAGACCACGTCCTACGCCGCCGACCAGGTGGGCAAGGAATACCGGTTCATCGAGAACTTCAACGCAGACAGCGGCAGCGAGCAAGGGCAGTCGCATACCAGCATCGGCGGATCGCGCCAGCTCGCGCATTTGATCGAACCGATTGAGTTCACCCGCCTCGCCAAGCCCGACTCCGACAATCCGCTTGCGCAGGCGATTGTCTACCAGTCAGGGCGCACCTTCAACGCCACACGAACCGAGCGAAACCCGAAGGGCCGCAGTTACCTTTCGGTGTTTTTCTCGCGCGAATAGGAGGTCATATGTCTCAAAATCAGCCGGGCTCGTCAAGTCCCCTCAACATCAACAATCTGCAGGACGGCGCGGAGAATCTTCTGTTATTCCTCGCGAGCATCGTGGGCAAGACAGCAGACATGGCAGTCCGTCCGTTCTTTGGGACACGATACTATCCGCCCGCTGTAGATGCTTTCGCTTTTCTGCTGCTGCTTATCGTGGCGTCCGTTCACACGATGACAGTGGAGATCACTCACATGGTCCCGTTTGTCGCCGGGCCGCCACCTGCGCCGGGCATGTTTGACCTATGGTGGCTGGTGCGGATTTCGTTTCTTGTGCAGATCGTCCATCGCATCCGGCTGTTTCGGCGGATGGTTGATGTCTCCAGGGAGAAGTTTAGCTGGTATGAAGGACCCGCCCTTCCTATCCTCAAGCTGATTCCCGGTGGTACGTCGTTCTGGCGAAGCCGCATCCTCATTGAGCCTGCTCTCGTATTCGCCGCAGCCTCGGTGCTGCAACATCTCTTCATCTTCCAATCGAGCCTGGCAACCTTCATTCAGGTGTCTGCCGCCGCGCTCTTCGTCAAGCAATCGCTGCATTGGTACATGTCGTGGAAGGTCATGCGGGATGTCATCGATGCGACCAACGGCGCTCCCCTGATGAACGCCTTCATCGAAAACAGCGCAACGGATGAAGAGCTTGCCCCCGTCCACCTGGCGTCCTTCCCGAAAGACACCACCCCTGAAATCCGCCGTGTCGCAGCCATTCAAGTGGCGCGCGCCTACGGACAAACTACCACTCTAGGAGAAAATCAATGACTCTGACCGATAAGCAGCGCAAATACGCCTGGATAGCCGCCGTCGTCCTTGTGCTTTATTTCGCCCCCGCCGTGCTTCGCCAGGTCATGATGTCGATGCACCGCACTCCTTCCATAGCCAAACCCAGAGCAGCCAGGCCGATCAGCAGCACGCCTCTTATCCCTAAAACGGTATCGCCCAGCAGTGCCGGACTACAGGGGGCCGCCGCAGACGGTCCAGACGCCGACCCGGTTGCCGCCGCGTTCTTTCGCGGTCATCTCGGCACTTACATGGGCGCGGGCATGATTCCCAATCGCGGTATTTGCCGCCTCGTCCTGGAGCTGAAGCTCGATCCGGAAAAGCCCGGTTTCTATACCGGCTATTCGACGATGAGCTGCGGACCTTCCGGGCCATTCGTCAAGCGTCAGCCGGGAATGAACCAGGGCGCGGCTGAGATTCTCAATGAGATGACGCCCACTTCCGCCATTTTGAGCGGCCATGTAGTGCAGCGCTCCATTCCATTCGAGGTGCAGCAAGCCATCGGAAAGTCTCCTGACGGCTGCGGCATTACTTCTTACAAGGCCACACCATTCGGCACCAGCGCGATTGCCGTCGAATGGACTGAAGGCTCCTGCTACAGCGGACAGATGATCCTCGCGAGGAAATCATGACTGTCCCGCCAGGCACCTCCTCCTCTGATCGCGAGCCCTTCGTTTCCGCCGAAGTAGCCGCGCGGTTCCTTGGCATCAAGCGCCGTATGCTGCTGGATCTTGCCCGCAAGGGAATCGCCGGTGCCTATTCGATAGGCACCGGTGACATCCGCAAGACATGGATCTTCCGGCTGTCGGAGCTGGGTGTCGCCATCGATCACCGCAACCCCCGCCCCTTTTCGGACAAACCGAGGTATGATCCCGATCAGGGTAGCCCTCGCTGAAAGGCTGATTATGGCTTATCAAGAGGGCAGTATACGCAAAGTGAAGCGGCTTGCCGGAGATACCTGGATGCTACGGTTTCGGACAGATGCGCCGGACGGGACACGCAAGGAGCGCACGCTCCCCATCGGACTTGTGTCCCTCTTCCCAAAAGAGCGGGATGCCCGGCGCGAAGCCCAGAGGCTCGGGTTACTCACGAAGATCAATACCGAGGCCGAAGTCGGACGCATCCAGTTCAAATCGCTGGCAAGCTTTTACCTGGAGGTGGATTTCAGTGCGGAGGCCGTGCGCCCGAAATCCGTCAACACCATCCCCATCGTGAAGCATTATGTGATGGATTACCTCGTGCCCCGCTGGGGCAATGAGATTGCGGACGACATCAAGCCGTTTGATATTCAGAAATGGCTGCTGTCGCTGCACAAGGACAACGGGCTTGCCTGGACAACCGTCAGCAAGATACGGGGCATCATGCACCGCGTCTACAAAGTCGGCATCCTGCACGAGCGCGTCTCGAAGAATCCGCTCATTCCGGTCGAGACCCGTTCCAAGTCCACTTACCGGGCTATCGTCATCACTCCGGCGCAGACGCTCGCCATTCTGGGAAGGCTTATCAACCCTCTGCACTACGCACTGACGCTTACCTGTGCTGCCACGGCGCTCAGGGCGTCTGAAATCCTGGCGCTGCGCTGGGATGACGTGCTGTGGGACGAGGGAAGAATCCGCATTTCCAAACGGTGGGCCAAAGGCGCGGACGGTGAGACGAAGACCGAAGCCTCTGACGGCTATGTCCCGATGCACCCCCTACTCTCTCAGCACCTGAAAGACTGGCACCGGCAGTCGCCTCATGCCAGGGGCAAGGATTTTGTATTCCCGTCCCTTACCGCAGAAGGCAAGGTGCCGCTCAATGCCTGTTCTTTCGTGAAGGACCACCTGCGCGTCGCTGCAAAGGCGTCAGGTGTCCAGATCGAAGACGGGCAGCGGTTCGGGCTGCACAACCTGCGTCACAGCCTCAGCAACTGGCTGGTGAACAAGGGCAAAGTGGAACCCAAGACCGTGCAGGGCTTGCTGCGTCACTCGAAAATCCAGACCACGCTGGATCTGTACACGCAGGAGGACAGCGAAGAAACACGGGCGGCGCAAGGTGCGTACCTAAGTGCTGTGGGAGTGGCCGGAAGGATGATCCAATGAGTGTGGATCGGATTGTGGATCGTCACATGAGGTCCCATACAAGCTTAAGTCTTTTGCTTTGTATGGCGGGGACGACGGGGCTCGAACCCGCGACCTCTGCCGTGACAGTTTTGCCAGTAACCGTAAGTTATAGAAAACATGAGCGCCGATGGCTAACAAAAGCGCTCTAAGTCATTGAAAAACACTCAAAGTTTACCCCT
>DATKPK010000003.1:0-19210 GCA_035524095.1 Binataceae bacterium (SeqCode)
TCGACAAACGCACGCGGAGAGCTCTCTTCGTGGAGTTGCCTCTCGGCGGTTCAGCGTCGCGGTCGTGTGAGCCAGCGCGCGCGTGTGATTCTGATAAATGGGCAGGATTCTTCGAGATCAATGGGTTCGTCAAGGGAATGAGGATGATACAAAATAAGGGCCGGTGATGCGGCGCGTCACCGGCCCTTGGTTTCGCGAGTCAGGCAGGAGTTAAGCGGCGGCCGAGCGGATCACTTGACCCGGCATCGCACCGGAATGCTTGCCGTGCTCGTATAGCACGCTGCCGTTGACGACGGTGTACTCGATACCTTCAGCTGGCATCACGAGACGCCGTCCGCCGCCGGGGAGATCGTGTTGCATCTTCGCCCGGCGAGCCGAATTGACTGCGTTGTAATCGAACAACGTAATGTCGGCCTTCCATCCTTGCTGCAGTTGGCCGCGCTCACGGATACCGAAGAAATTCGCCGGCTCCGAAGTGATACGCTTGACGGCATGCTCGAGGGTAATCGCCTCGCGCTCGCGCACCCAGTGGCCTAGCAGGTAGGTCGCATAGCCCGCATCGCACAGCATATCGACGTGCGCGCCGCCGTCCGAAAGGCCGAGCAGCGTGCGCGGATCGTTGATCAGCTCGCGGATGCCATCCTCGTGATACTGCGCCATCGTGTACTGGATATTCAGGTCGTCTTCGATAGCCAGATCGAGGAAAGTATCAAGCGGATCTCTATTGCGGATATCAGCGACTTCGGCGACGGTCTTGCGCTCGTAAGGCTTCAGCGCCGGGTTAGTCACTTCGAGGATCTCAACCCGATGCCACTTGCCGGTGAATAGATGCGGCTTCATCAGGTCTTTGCGGAAAGTGTCGCGAAACACCGGATCGGCGTAAATGCTCTTCTGCTTTTCAACCGTCTGATTGAAGATGTGGTTCCACGACTCCATATCGGCGAAGGTGAAGGGATTGCGCAGGTCGAGCTGAGCCACAAACGGCTTGCATAGAACCTGCGGCAGGCCGCGGCGGGCGATCAGCGGCTGGAGCCGTTCGAGCGTCTGCCTTGATCGTTCGGGATGCTTCGGCGAAGTGGCCATCGCGAGCCACGTAACTGGCCGGCCGCTCTCGGTCAGCAGCATATCGAGTAGTTCATACTCGCGGTCGGAGACTTGGGCAATCTTCCGCGTCAGTGCAACTTCGATTGAACCCTTGCCATGGGCCTTGAGCACGTTGGCGTAGGATTTGAGTTCGTCGTTGCTGGCGAGACGGCAAGCGAGAGGCGTGCCTTTGAACCCGATATGTTGAGGGAGCGTCGTGGTCGAGAAACCCAGAGCGCCCGCTCCGACTGCTTCACTCAGCAATGCCGTAATCTGTTTGGTCTCATCCTCGGTGGCTGCCCGCTCCATTGACTCTTTGCCCATCACGTAATGACGGAACGGCGTGAGCGGCGCGAGGAATCCAAGATTGATACCGCTGCCGCGCTTGGCCGCAGCGTCGAGGAATTGCGGGAAGGTTTCCCAATCCCAGGTGACGCCTTTGCTGAGAGAATCAAACGGGATGGCCTCGACGTTCGTAAGATCCCATGCCGTGATTTCGCGATTATCAGGCTTGCAGGGCGCCACACCGACGCCGCAGTTGCCCATCACGACGGAAGTGATTCCGTGCCATGACGTGCAGCTGATAAGGGGGTCCCAGCAGATTTGTGCGTCGTAATGGGTATGTGGATCGACGAAGCCGGGGGAGACAATCAGGTCGGTGGCGTCGATCGTCTTTTTGCCACTCTCGGTCACCTTACCGATTTCGGCGATACGATCGCCGCTGACCGCGATATCCGCGCGGAAACGCGGCGCGCCGGTACCGTCGACGACGGTTCCGTTCTTGATTACCAGGTCATAAGACATGCGATTTCCTCATGGCCGCATGCTTTTCGCATCCGGCCGAAAAGTGGCGGCATCAGTCCGCCCCGTTCAGTTCAAATCGATTTTGTACAGCTTCGCAGCATTGTCGCAAATGATCTTCTGCGTGACTTCTGGCGGCACACCCTCGAAATCCTGATCGATTACCTTGAGCGAATTCGGCCAGGTTGAATCGGTATGTGGGAAGTCAGACGCCCACATGAAGTTGTCCTCGCCAAAGTAGCGGAACAGCATCGGGCCAATCGGATCGTCCTGGAAAGTCGCCCAGAGATTGCGGCGGATATACTCGCTCGGTTTCATCTCGAGTGGGGTCGTCGAGAGTGCGCCGAATTTCTCGAAGGCGTGATCGGCGCGATACATGTAATGGGCAATCCAGCCCGAATCGTTCTCAGCGCTGACCAGCTTAAGCCGCGGGAAGCGCATCATCACGCCGCCGAAAAGAAGGTCAGTGAGTGAACGCTGCACCTCATGGATCAGGTTCATGTAGCCGCGCGAGAACGACGGATCCTTCGATTTGACCTTCTCTCGTTCTTCCTTGGACTTGGGCGGCTTCTTGCCGGTGATCACGTGCAGCGATAGCGGCATTTCAAGGTCCTGAGCAGCTTGCCAGAACGGGTCATAATCACTGATGTAGTACGGCTTTTCGCGCGGCGGCGCCCCCCAGATCATCGCTCCGCGCAAGCCGATTTTCGCGCAACGCTCCAGCTCCTTCACACCCTCGCCGATGTCTTCCAATGAAACCAGGCCAATACCGATCAGGCGTTTGCGATCGTGAGATGAGAACTCGGCTACCCAGTCGTTGTAAACCTTGAAGCACGCACGCTGCAGGTCTTCGTTATGCAACCCGAACAGGGTCATGCCGAGGGTGGTATAGAGCACCTCGGCCTGGACGCCATCAATATCCTGATCCTTGAGCCGCTCTACGGGATCCCATCCGCTCGGACGCGCTGCCTCATAGCCGCTGTCCTGACCGGCCTCTTTCAGAAATTGCTTCAACTCCTCGCCGCTGCGGCCCGCGGCAAAGCCGCCCGCAACTGGAAATGGCGGCAGGCCCGGGGCGACGAAAACGAAGCCACCTTTGCCCTCGCTTTTGATCACACGAGGAGCGTCATCGCGGAATTTTTGGTCGAGACGATCAACCCATAGATTGCCCGGCTCCATCATATGAGAGTCGGCCGAGATCACGTGCGGATGAGCCGCCATTACAAGTCCCTCCTAATTTCAAGTGAAGGCTATCGCTAATACCTTTGGTATCGCACCTTGCGAAGACAAGGGCAAGGACTCAGACTCATAGGGTCTCGCTCTGATCCGTGCCGTTCGTTAGCAAAAACGCGTGGACCCGTGAAATATCTCAGCGGATGGGTTGAAGAGTTGGTGCGGAAACAGGATTAGCTACTATAGTCCGTGGCGGCGGCTAAGCTCTGAGAACGTGCCGCCAGAGAGGCAATCGATGAAGATTTACGACAGCAAAGCGGCACCGAATCCTCGGCGTGTACGGGTATTTCTAGCCGAAAAGGGAATCCAGGTTCCGTACGAACCGGTCGATATCGGCAAGGCGGTCAACCGTCAGGCAGAGTTTCTCAAAATCAATCCACTGGCTGGAGTGCCCGTCCTAGAACTCGACGATGGCACGCATATCGCCGAAAGCGTCGCGATCTGCCGCTACTTTGAAGAGATCCAGCCGGAACCGCCGATGTTCGGAGTCGGCGCCAAGGAGCGCGCACTAGTTGAGATGTGGAACCGGCGGATCGAACTCGCGCTGATGATTCCAATCGCCGACTCGTTCCGGCAGCAGCACGAATTTTTCAAGGGCCGTATCCGGCAGGTTCCCGCATACGCAGAGGCGCAACGGCTCAACGCTGCGGAGCGGATGGCATGGCTCGACGATGAACTGGCAAATCGGCATTTCATCGCAGGTGATAACTTCAGTATTGCGGATATCACGGCTTTGATTGCGATCGATTTCGGACGCGTCTCCAAGATCGCGATTCAGCCGGAACAGAAGAATCTCGCACGATGGCACGCCGAAGTCTCCGCCCGTCCAAGCGCGAAGGCGTAGACGATCCTGCTGAAGCTACTATGTAGCCGTGCCCAATCTGATCGCGGGATCTGAACCATTAGAATAATGCCTGCCTCGCGGATGCGGGACAGCCGCTGACAGGAGAATGCTTATGGCGACTTTTGGCGCGATGATGTTTCCGACAGACTATGCGATTCAACCGGTGGAATTAGCCCGGGCGGTCGAGGAGCGCGGGCTTGAATCCTTGTATTTCCCTGAACACACCCATATCCCGACCAGCCGACAATCGCCATGGCCCGGTGGCGGCGACTTGCCTATGGAGTATTGGCACACGCACGACCCGTTCGTTGCGCTGACCGCTGCCGCCGTCGCGACCAAGAAGATCAAGCTGGGGACGGGAATCTGCCTGGTAATCGAACGTGATCCAATCACGCTGGCGAAGGAGGTCGCATCGCTCGACGTCATCTCAAATGGCCGCGTGATTTTCGGGATCGGCGGCGGCTGGAACGCCGAGGAGATGGCGAATCACGGCACGCCCTTCAAACAGCGTTGGAAAATCCTTCGCGAGAAAGTCCTGGCGATGCGCGAGCTATGGACCAAGGAGACCCCTGAGTTCCATGGCGAGTTCGTCAATTTCGATCCGGTGTGGAGCTTCCCCAAGCCCATTCAGGCGGGTGGACCGCCAGTGCTGCTCGGGTCGGAAGCGAAAAAGGCCTTCGAGCGGGTAGTCGATTACTGCGACGGATGGATGCCGATCAATCGTCCCGGCAATCAGCTCGAGCAGGGAGTCAGAACCTTACGCGAGACCGCCGAACGAGCGGGGCGCAAGTTTGAGAGCCTGCAACTCGGGGTCTTTGGCGCGACCCCGAAAGAGGACAAGGTCAAGCAGCTAATCGACTGGGGTTTCCAGGACATTATCTTTGGATTGCCGCCAGCCAAGGCCGACAAAGTCCTGCCGATGCTCGACAAGTATGGCGAAATCGCACAACGCCTGCGTGGCTGAGTCGATTACCAAGCGCCGGCCAGTGTTACTCATCAGTGATGCTGGCGGCGGCGTTAGAATGGGAGCGGCTCCTAGTGCAGCGCATCTGATGTGGACATCGGCGCTGAATCTATCGGTTCCTGCGGTTCGAGGGACTCGCTCGATTCGATCCGAGATAGATCCCGCTGCCAGAGGTCGGCGTTGAAACCCTTGGCGTGATTCGACGATGGCCTCGTGAGGCCGAAGCGCACCATCTTGTGGTAGAGCGTGGCGCGGGACACTCCGAGCATCGCCGCCGCCCTGTTGCAATCGCCACCAGCGGCTTCCAGGGAACGTTCGACGGCATCCTTCAGGGCGGCGTCGAGAATCCCGGCCGTCGTGGAAACGCCGTGACGCGCATTGGGGGGACTGATCATGCGATCGCAATGGTCGCCGTGCATTTTCGACCGCTGCTTCGGGACTTCTGTATTTGAATCCGTGACCGTCGCCGGTAAATCGCAAGCGTCGATGCGATCGTCGTTACACATCAGCATCGCGCGCTCGAGCGCATGAGCCATCTCCCGCAGATTGCCCGGCCATGAATAGGCCACTATGAGTGCGAGCGCTGCGGAAGAGATTGCGTTTACCCTCTTATCGAAGGTGCGGTTGTATCTGGCCACAAGCTCTGCAGCTAGAGGCTCAAGGTCGGCCTTCCGCTCGCGCAACGGCGGTACCCTCAGCGACGCGCCAAGCAGCCGATAGTAGAGGTCGGGACGGAAGCTACCCGCCTTCACCATCGCAGCGAGATCGCGATTAGTTGCGGCAATCACGTGGACGTCCAGGCTGACCGTGTTGATTGATCCGACCGGCTGCACTTCGGGATTTTCAACCGCGTGTAGCAGCTTACCTTGCAGGAATAACGGCAACTCGTGGATATCGTCGAGCAGAAGGGAGCCTCCATCGGCGTATTGAAAACATCCGGGGGTGAACGCTGATGCTCCACCAAAAACGCGCTCCACTGCGCCGAAGAGTTGTATCGCCGTCTCGGCTCCCGCCAGACTTGCGCAATTGAACTTGATCAGGGGGCCGTCGCGCCGTGGCCCGAGCAGATGCAGAGCCTCGGCTACGCTCTCCTTGCCACTACCTGATTCGCCAGCGATAAGGACGGGACATCGGTAGGGCGCGAGCCGCTCAAGGTTGTCGGCGAGATCGCGCATTGCCGCCGAAACGCAGATTAGTCTGTGCTTGGAAGGAACCCCGAGCGCCGCAATTGAGTGCCATCCAGGTAGGCCGGATCCTGCCGTCTTATGAGACATGACGCGGACTCCACTTCGTCAAAATTCGACATTGCTGATTCGTCTCGAAGTTCCATTTCGAGTCATCCGCGGCGATTTTGCCCTGGCTGGTCGCGGCTTGCTTGCAAGAAAGAATCGACAGTTCGTTATGCGTGTGAGCATAAGAGGAATTTGAAGCAGTCAAAGCACAGATGAGTCCACAATGGGACGGTGATTGTTCCATCTGAAATTATGGACAGAGCAAACCTCGGACCATCGTTCCCGGTTATCGAGCCGGTGTGTGCTAGACGAAACGGACCCAATGGACTGGATAGAGCAGCCCTTTTGAATGCCGCACGCCCTCCCGCTTTTGCGAAAATCCAGTGTTTTCGTGGCCATTTCTCAGCCCTCTATGAAGTTCCTTAGATGGGAAAGAGCAGTATCCCTTCGCCATTCCGCAGGCCGGTCGGCGAATACGCTGGAGTTTACAGCGGAATCCGAATAAATCTCTCGCGGTTAACCGGTCGGCGAAAGACGCGGGTCGGCCGCCGGTTTTGCTATGGGTCATTACCCGGCGCTTCATCGAACGGAGGAACACGAGTGAACTTCGGACTGCTTTTTTCCTTTCGCAATTCGTCTAAGAACGAATTGTCCTATAGTGAGCTGTATCGCAAGCACATCGATCTGGCGGTTGAGGCGGAAGACCTGGGCTTCGATACGATCTGGCTCACCGAGCATCACTTCGTCAAAGATGGCTATTCGCCGAGCATGATTCCGCTCGCCGCCGCGATAGCTGCGCGGACCAAAAAGATTCGGATTGGCACGTTCGTTCTGCTGATGCCCCTGCATAATCCGTTGCATGTCGCCGAAGATGCCGCCACCGTTGACGTAATCTCGAACGGCCGCTTCGATCTGGGTCTAGGCCAGGGATACGTACCGAGTGAGTTTCGCGGCTTCGATATTCCGCGCGAACAACGCAGTCGGCGGCTGCGCGAGGGTGTCGACATCGTTAAGGGCGCGTTTACCCAAGATAATTTTAGCTACGAAGGGAAGCATTACGCCGTCCACGACGTGACGCTCTATCCCAAGCCGGTTCAGCGGCCCCATCCGCCAATCTGGATTGGCGCGCGCTCACGAGCGGCGACCGAGCGGGCGGCGCGCAACGGCCATCATCTGGCAGGGACGGGTGCGGCGCAGGCGGAAATCTATCGCCAGGAACTGCGCGCCTCTGGCCGTGATCCCGGGGACTTCAATATTGCCCAGTTGCGCTTTGGCTTTCTCGCCTCACGGACTGAAAAGGCTTGGGATATCTGCGAATTCGGCCTGCAATATCTGCTGACCCGGTACGGCGGATGGCTCTCGGAGGCCTCCGACCTGCGCGGCGACGAGAATTACACGAACGTTCCGCCCGTCGGAGAATTACGTAAGCAGGCCGCCATGGGCGATTTCGATTTGATCGTCGGAACCCCTGACGAGGCGATTAAGCAAATCGAGCCAATGGAGGCGTACAGCACCCACCTCGCCTTTGGGATGGAGTTGCCCGGAATCGAACCAAAGAAGGTGCGGGCCTCGATGAAGCTATTCGCCGAGGAAGTCATTCCTCACTTTCGCCGCAAGCGCCGAAGCAAGAAGATCAAAGACTAACTGCGCGCAGTGGCCACTGAATGCCGAACCATAGAACCGGTTAGGGACCTCGCAGTCGGATTCACGGGTCCGGAACCTCAAACCTGACCACATCGTCTTCCTTATGGAGTTTTGGCTAAATCAGGGTGCGGGTTGAGATCAGAGGCTCGTATCCTGAATCTTGATTGTGGGGAATTTACATAAATCGACGGTTCGCGCGCGACTTGCCCTGCTCGGGATTTGCCTGATCGCGGCTGCATGCTCGTCGCAAGCGGAACCAAAGCGCGCCGCCAATCCCAATCGCTATATCTACGTCACCAATCAAAACCTTGACGAGCAGTGCTATCACGACCTTGGTCCGATCAGCCTGACTGAGCCTTACGCTCAAGCCACTGTCGATTCCAGCGATTCCACGCTGGCAAATCGCCTGCGAGCGCAGGCGATGAAGCAATACCCCGAGGATGCCGACGCGGTTATCGGCGTGCATGCCGAAGATAACGATGCCGGTACCGCTGAGACCGTCAGCGGCGAGGCCGTTGAGGTAGTCAACAAGACGACCGCCATTTGTGCATTGCGCGAGATACCGCCGAAGGTCGATACGGCGGCAACGGCGGCAGCCGGTGGGATGTTAGGTGCTCTGACCGCCGGTCTAATCAGTGGTCAGCCGGAAGGCGCAGAAGGCGGTGGCTATCTCGGGGCGGCAGCGGCTGGTTCGTATGAGATTATGACTAATCGGCAGAACGCCGAGCAGAAAGATCAGGATCTGCACGATGCGCTCGCCCAGCAAAAGCAGCAGATACTTGCTTTGCAGAACGAACGTGCGCAGCTAAATGAATGCATGCAGGAGGAAACGCCCTTGGCTCAGTGCGAGTCCTCAACGATCGCCACGGGTAAACCTCCAGCGGCCGACAAATCAGATGAGCCGGACTGGAACGCCAGCCAGTTTGACCTCGAAAAACAGATTCAGATGCAGCAGGACTACATCGCGAAGCTCAAGGACCAAGTCTGGACCCTGCAGCATCAGATGCAGAGCCAACAGCAGTAGGCGTCGCCGCGCTTCCGTCGCATGAAAGCGCGGCGATGCACAAGTTAGAACATCGATTTTGGCACTGGCAGGCCCGGAATGTCGGAACGCGTCCGAAACACCGTGCCCTTTAGCTCTCGATTGTCGTTGTTGGCGGTGACGACATAGAGATCGCTCCAGTCCGGGCCCCCAAAGGCGACGCTAGTGATCGTCTTCGCAGGAATCTTGATCCGCTCAGCGATCGTACCGTCAGCCTTGAAGTGCACCACCTCACCACGACCGGCCACCGTCGCGACCCATACGCCTCCGTCGCGATCGACCGTCATACCGTCGGGCATCCCTTCGGGAAGATCGGCGAATTTCTGACGGTCGCCAACTGTGCGGTCCGAACGTACCGGATAAGCCCAGACCGCCTTGGTGGTCGAATCACAATGGTAAAGCAGCTTGCGATCGGGGCTGAAGCCTAGGCCGTTGGTCACTTCGACGCCGTCCCATAGCTTGGTAACTTTGCCCGGTGGGTCGATCCGGAAAAGCGAGCCGGTAGGTGGTTTGCTCTTGAAGTCGAACTTGCTGATGTCGCAGCCAAAAGTGCCGAACCAGATGCTGCCATTGTCATCGGTAGTCAAATCGTTGATGCCGAAGAGCGGTTTTCCTTCCCATTCGGCGAACAGATCGTGGAGCTTGCCGGTTTTAGCGTCCCATCGCGCGAGCGTGAGACCGGTGACAACGAGCCCGCCGTCTTGATTGAGCGCGATGCCGCCGACCGATTTGCGGTTGGGTATCAGCGTTTCGATTTTGCCGTCGGGGCTGCGGCGATGGACGCCGCCCCCACGGATGTCGCTGAAGTAGAGGCGGTTCTGTTCATCAGTGCGTGGACCTTCGAGTAGTCCGTAGCCAGTGGCGAGGGTTTCAAATTCCATAAGCGCTCCCTGGAAGGTTGTGAGCAGTTAACTTAAAGCAGCGAAGTGGAAGCACTGACTCTCCGCTGCCGATTGAGCCGCCGTCAAACGAACGCCGGCGTCCTGCGTTTGGTCCACCGGCATTCGAGATCGTTGATATGCGGCTTACTTGCCGCCCATCATTGCCTTCAAAGCTACGCCCATCTCGCCGATTGCCTTACCGACTGACGGCCGGGTCTGGACGTGCGTCCACCACGCGGCCAGCTTCGGACGGGATTCAGTAGGAGGCTTGGCGCCGAAGGCGGGCATCAGATTGGTCAGGAAGAACATCGTGGGTGCGATTGCGCAATCGGCCAAGGTGAAGTCGTGACCGGCGGCGAATCCTTGAGCGGGCAGGATCTTTTCGAACAGATCGAGGTGCTCTTGCAATTCAGCCAGCTTGGCCGAAACGATCGCGTTGTCACGGGTCTTCGGGTTCAATTGAGGGAACAGGGCGCGAAACGGCGGATCGAGATACAGATCGTTGAAACGCGTCAGGAAGCGGACCTTCGCCCGATCCTCGGGTGACTTCGGCAACAGCGGCGGTGAAGGGAATTTCTCCTCCAGGTACTCGTTGATGATTTCGGATTCCGCAATCACGAAGTCAGCGTCGGTCTGAAGCGCCGGAATTTTGCCGAGCGGATTGATCTTCCGATACTCCGGAGACTTGGGGTTGCCGCCGGGGATGTCGGCCAATTCGATATTGGCGCCTTTCTCGAATACCACGATCCGGCATTTGGTTGCGAAATTGGAAAGATTCAGATTGTAGAGTTTCATTGGGCTTCTCCTCTAACATTGCCAACGAGGTTGCGAGCGCACTCGGAAAATTGGTGCACTAGTTATCCGATTCCTGCTTGGCCGCGCGCTCCTTGAGAATCTGATCGATGTGATCACACGCGCGGTTGATCTCTTTAACGTCCTCCGAGACGACTTTTTGTGCTTGGTCAGAGGCAATCTGCGCCTGCTGAGCGGCGATCTGCGCTTTCCGTGCGTCGGTTTGAGCGCGTTCCGTATCGATCTGCGCCTGCGCGGCTTCAGCCTGCGCCTCGCGGACCTGCTCGGCCGACGGACCGCACCCAGCGGCCCCGAGCAGGACCAGCCCGACGGCGCCGGCCAGCGCCGCCTGTCTCACTTCGGCGCAAGGGCTTCGACTGCGCGCATATCCGGCAGCGCTTCGCTATCCACGCTGACCGGCAGGATGCAGACGTGCGTTGCTCCGGCCTTCAGATGGGCGTCGATACGTCGGCGGATCTTGTCCTCGTTACCCCAGGCGACGATCGCGTCGACCAGTGCATCACTGCATCCGTTGGCGAAATCCTCGTCCTTCCACCCCAGCGCTTTCAAGTTGTTGGTGTAGTTCGGCAGGCGCGGGACGTAGGTCTTCATATACTTGCGCGCAGCCTCACGAGCCTTGCTGGCGTCAGTCTCGAGAATCACCGCCTGGGCGGCGCAAATCCACGGCTTCGGTCCTATCGCGGCGCGAGTCTTCGCAGTATGCTCAGGCGGAACGAAATAAGTATGCGTGCCGTGAGTCTCAGTGGCCGCCAGTTGGAGCATCTTCGGATGCAGCGCCGCAATCACCACCGGCACTTCCTCTTTCGCCTTGGGCGCTCGATACAGCGCGCTCTTGTACTTGGGCAGATACTCCTTCATGTAGCTGTACGGCTTATCGTAGCTGTGCCCGCGTAGGTTAAGCACCAGAGGCTTGTGGCTTACGCCGATACCCAGCACGAACCGCCCGTTGGATAATTCGCCGACTGTGTTGGCTGCCGCCGACATCGTGATTGGGTCGCGTGCCCAGATATTCGCAATACCGGTCGCGAAAATCAGCGAGTCAGTTTTGGCGGCGAGATAGCCCGTATGAGCAAACGGCTCGCGACCGACTGCCTCCGGCAGCCATAAGGCGCTGTAACCACACTTCTCAACCTTGCGTGCGAACTCCGCCGTTTCCGGCGCGGTCATGCCGTCAAGGAAAAACCATAGACCATGTTTGCCGATATCCATGGACTATCTAATTATCCCGCTGCGTCGGCGGCGTAAAGGAATCGCAGCAGCGCGCTGTCCCCGAAAAGCGCTAGTTTCATGGGATTGTCATTTCGCCGACGAGCGCGATACATAGGTAGCTCTTGATTGTGCGGGCGTGAGGCCGCGATCGAGGCTGCATCATGAATCTGAAGTGCAGAAAGCTTCGGACGGTTGCCTGTATGCCGTTGGAGAAGATCAGAGGAGTCGTCCCATGAAAGTCGGATTATTGTTCGCGAATGCCGGGCCATTCAGCCAGCCCGAAGTCTTGGCCCATCTGGCGACCACGGCCGAAAAGGTTGGAGTCGAGTCGCTGTGGACGGTCGAGCACGTGGTTATTCCGCAGGGTTATCAATCGCCTTATCCTTACTCCAAGGATGGCAAAATCCCGGGCGGCGAGGACGTGCCGATTCCTGATCCGCTGATTCCGCTCGGCTTCGTGGCCGCTATCACGAAAAAGATCAAGCTCGCGACCGGCGTAGTGATTCTCCCGCAGCGTCATCCAGTGTATGTGGCGAAGGAAGTCGCGACGATCGATCTGCTCTCGGGTGGCCGTGTCATTCTCGGTATTGGCAGTGGCTGGTTGAAGGAAGAATTCGATGCGCTTGGTCTCGACTTTCACCAGCGTGGAGCCCGCACCGACGAATCGATTCAAGCCATGCGGGCGCTATGGAAGGACGGCGCTTCCTCGTTCCACGGCAAGCATTTCAATTTCGGTCCGGCGTTGAGCTATCCGAAGCCGGCGCAACATGATGGCATTCCGATTCATATCGGTGGTCATTCGGCGGCCGCAGCACGACGGGCCGGACGACTCGGCGATGGGTTCTTTCCCGCTCTCGCCGAGATCCCAAAGCTCAAGGATTTGTTTGACATGATGCGCGACGAAGCAGGGAAACATGGCCGCAACGCCGACGCGATAGAGCTGTCGTGCATGGGACGGGCGAGCCTCGACGCCTTCAAGGCGCTGCAGGACATCGGAATCAGCCGCGTCGTGATCCCCCCACCGGGCAATGACAAAGAAAAGCTGTCGGCAGGACTGGAAAAGCTCGGCAACGACGTTATCGCCAAACTCTGAGGCACGCGCGAAAGCATAAAAGCCGGCGCCCTCGTTGGGCGTTCGGTGACGAGGTCAAGTCATGAAAGCGGGAATCAGCTTTGCCAACTCGGGTCCCTTCAGCCGTCCTGAGCTATTCGCCCAACTGGCGCGCGATGCCGAGGAACTAGGCTTTGAGTCAATTTGGACGGTCGAGCATGTGATCATTCCCCAGCCCCATATGCCATATCCAGGATCAAAGGACGGCCAGATGCCGGGCGGCGACAGCGTTGCGATACCCGATCCGTTGGTTCCTCTGGCCTATGCAGCCGCCATCACCAGCAAGATCAAGCTTGCGACCGGAATCGTGATCGTACCGCAGCGCCATCCGCTCTATCTGGCGAAGCAGTTGGCGACGCTCGATGTGCTTTCGCGTGGACGGGTGATCCTGGGGATCGGTAGCGGCTGGATGAAAGAGGAATTCGACTCGGTAGGCGTCCCGTTCAACACGCGGGGTCCCCGCACCGACGAATCGATCCAGGCGATGCGCGCGTTATGGACCGATACACCGGCCAGCTTCCACGGTAAGTACTATCATTTCCATGGAGCCAAAAGCCTGCCCAAGCCGGTGCAAACGGGCGGCGTGCCGGTTCATGTCGGTGGCCATTCCGCTGCTGCGGCTCGGCGTGCTGGGCGCTATGGCGACGGCTTCTTCCCAACGATCGTCCAGCCCGACAAGCTCAAGCAGATTTTCGCGCAAGTCCATGATGAGGCTAGCAGGGCTGGTCGCAATCCATCAGCGATCGAGTTCACCGCCATGGCGGCGGCTAAGCTCGACGCGGTCAAAGCAGCCCAGGATGTCGGTACGCATCGCGTTATTTTTGGACCGCCTTCATCGGATCCGGTAAAACTGCGCGCCGGATTGGAGCGCATAGCCAACGACATAATCGCGAAACTCTGATTCTTTAAAGATCGACTGCCGATGCCGGCACGTGCCTTTACGTCAGAATCAAACGGCGATCCGGATTTAGAACGAGAGATTCAAGATGGCCAAAGTCGAAACCGATAATCCTCTAATCGTTGAACACGAAGCGCCTCTGGGCTGGATGATTATCAACCGCCCCCATGTGCGCAACGCACTCAACTATCGCGCTTGGCAGCGCATAGTCGAAGGGGTCGAAGAGCTCAACGCCAATCCCGACGTGCGCGTTATTATCATGCGCGGTGTCACGTTCGAGGCTTTCATCTCGGGTGCGGATATATCGGAGTTCCCGAGTCATCGCGCGAATGCCGACCAGGCGCGCGCCTATCGCGAGGCGCCGGGTAATGCCGGCAAGGCGCTGCTTGGGAGTCCCAAGCCAATCATCGCGATGATCGCGGGAATTTGCATCGGCGGCGGGCTGCAGGTCGCGCTCAACTGCGATATCCGGATTGCTGCTCGCGGCACTCGTTTCGGAATCCCGGCCGCGCGGCTGGGGCTTGCTTACCCGCTCGACGGCGTGATGTCGTTGAGCCAGATTGCGGGACCCGCAAACGCGCGCGATATCCTGATGTCGGCGCGAATTTTCGATGCCGAAGAGGCGCTCCGCATGGGCCTAATCAATCGGCTGGTCGAGCCGAACGATCTCGAAGCCAACGTGAGGGACTATGCGACCCGGATGGCGGCCAACGCGCCGCTTACGATGGCTGCCGCTAAAGCCACGATCCGTGAAGGCTTGCGCGACGCTGCTGACCGCGACCTCGAGAGGATCTCCGCGATGGTCGCGCAATGCTTCAATAGTGAGGACTATAAAGAGGGCGTGAAAGCATTTCTGGAAAAGCGCACAGCCCGCTTCAAAGGCAATTGAGAATGAACAACGCGGAGCTAGCGCATTTCAATCGCTGGGATATGGCTGACACCGCGGATTTCAATTCACAACTCTTGCGACCTGTTCATCGCGAGGCGTCGTCAAAACGCGCGGCCGCATTTGTCTTGGGCAGACTCGCGACCCTGCCGATGATCGCCGTTTGATCGATCTGTAAACAGCCAGAGATGGAGCTTGGGTGAGCGGGGCGGTGGATTCGCCTGAGGAGCAGGTCGCGCGGCCTGGGCCGCGCCTTCCATTCATCGCGAGGCAATTCCCGCCGTTCACGCCTCGGCAATGGCGGGTGTTTGCGATCGCGCTCACGGCCGGCTTCTTCGATCAATACGATGACGCTCTCCTGAGTCTCGCACTGCCGCAAATCCAGCGCGCGCTCGCGATTGCCGAAGCCAGCCTTGGCGCTTTGCTATCGGTGATTCGGCTTGGCTACGTCGTATCTCTGTTCATCACGCCGATGGCCGACGTTTTTGGCCGGCGCCGCCTGCTGCTCTATACCATCGTCGGCTATACCGTCTTCACGGGGTTGAGCGCATTGGCGGCCCATCAGCGCGAGTTTGTTGGAGCGCAATTTATGGCGCGCGGGTTCGCCGGCGCGGAGTCGAGCACCGCCCTTGTGATTCTGGCCGAAGAAGTTGATGCGGCCGTGCGCGGATGGGCGATCGGGATGCTCGACGCGCTCGTCAGCACTGGCTACGGCCTCGCTGCGATGGTGTTTGCAGCGATCAAGATCATTCCCTACGGCTGGCGTGGCTTGTATGCGCTTGCGCTCATCCCCCTCGTTTTGCTGATACCGCTACGGCGTACGCTTCCTGAAAGCCGCCGGTTCGAATACGAGGCGCAGATCGGTGGGGCGCCACTTCATCCGCTCGGCTCGCTGGCGCTGCTCGTGCGACTTTCGCCTCGCCGGCTCGCGGCGCTGACCAGTGTGGCGTTTCTAAACACGATGGGCTGGGCACCGGCGAGCCTGTTTTTCCCAAAGTTCCTGCAAGAAGTTCACGGATGGTCGCCAGCTCAAGTCTCGGGGCTGGTGGTCTTTGGCGGAGTTATCGGAATAACCGGCAGTATTGTTGCGGGACGGCTGAGCGATCGCTTCGGAAGGCGCGTGATGGGGCCGCTATTTATGTTCATAACCCCATTGTTCGCAATTCTGATGTACACGGTTTCGGGTTCTGCGGTAATTCCCGCATGGGTGATACGCTTGTTCACGCAATTCGCGGGTCTGGTTGTGTTGCACACGTATGGCACCGAGCTGTTTCCGACATCGCATCGGTCGGCTGCCTCTAGCGCACTCACTGTCGCAGGGACTTTGGGCGCGGCGGGTGGTCTATTGCTGGAAAGCGTCCTCTACGGAATCAGCGGATCACACAGTGACGCGATTCGCCTTCTGTCCCTCGTTTCACTGGTCGCGGCGGTTATAATGTTCGTCTCGTTCCCCGAAACCGCAAGACTGGAACTCGAAGAAATCGCGCCCGGCAACCTGCCGCCATTACCCCCCGAAGCTCTATCTACTTAACAATATGCAGACCAGATTCAGGATGAAGCGCGGCCCCTTCCGAGCCGCAGCGCTATGCACGATCGCCGCAGTCCTCTCCTTTGCATTGACCGCATGCGCCCAGGGACCGCACGTCGCGATTGTCGGTCCCGACGGAACCGTCCGAGCTAACGTCGCTGTCGAAATCGCCTCGACTGAACAGGATCGCGAGACCGGATTGATGTATCGCAATCATCTGGGCGCCAACGACGGCATGGTTTTCCTATTTACCCATCCGCAGCCGCTACAATTCTGGATGAAGAATACCGAAATTCCCTTAGACATGATTTTTGCGGACGGTAAAAAAGTAGTCGTCGGGACGGTCGAACGGGCCGAGCCGTATTCGGAACAATTACTCAGCGTCGATGGCGATTCTCAATATGTGCTCGAGGTCAATGGCGGCTTCTGCGCCCAGCACGGCATCAAGGCCGGTGACCATCTGCAATTTACTGACATCAACGTTCAGCCGCAGGATTGACCCCGTTCTCCCCGCGCCGAAACAGCGATACCAGCGAATGGCGGATCTCCGCGTGACGCCTATTCCAAAGCATGGTCCCGATCAGGCTAACGACGTAAAGCTGGGCGAATAGAATCGCTGAAATCCAGAAGCTCAGAATGACGGCGCCGTTTCCGGCCCGTTGCTGCGAGAGAATAGCGGTCTCGAAAAGATAGAAGCGCAGACAGATAAACGTCAGCAGCGCGGCGGCAGCGCACCAGTCGATGCGCATGAAAATACCGGCGGCGAGAACGAAGAAGACTGCGGCTACGATGTACGGGACCGTCTGGTCACCCGGACTCCTCATCGCGAATGCGGCGCTTGCGATCGCATTGATCAAAGCCCCCACCCATCCGCATCCGATCATAAAGCCAATCTTGGCGTCGCTCATACTTTTCCCTGGCCAGACGCGGCGAGACGCCCTTTCCGCGACTGCCGCCCAATTGATATATTTCGCGGTTGCATCGTATCCTGACGCGCCTCCGGAGCGCGACTGAAGCAGGACGGAATATACGGGACTGGTTGATGGGTCTAAAAGAGAATATCCAGCGGATACAAGAGCTTACTCGGCTGGCGGAAGCCGCGGGCGGCGAAGATCGCCTCAAACGTCATCGTGCCTCCGGACGCCTGACCGCGCGCGAGCGGGTGGAATTCCTGCTCGACCGTGGATCGTTCGTCGAACTCGACAAATTCAAGACCCATCGTAACACTGATTTTGGCATGGCCGAGCGGAAGATTCCCGGCGACGGCGTGATCACTGGCTACGGCACGATCGACGGCCGCCAAGTCTGTGTCTTCTCGCAGGACTTCACCGTATTCGGCGGCAGCCTCTCAGGCGCGTTCGCTGAGAAGGTCGTCAAAGTGATGGATCTGGCCGCAAAAGTCGGATGTCCGGTCATTGGGCTCAACGATTCGGGCGGCGCGCGAATCCAGGAGGGCGTGGTTTCGCTGGCCGGCTATGCTGACATCTTTCTGCGCAATGTTCTGTCGTCCGGCGTGGTGCCGCAGATTTCCGCGATCATGGGGCCGTGTGCCGGTGGAGCAGTCTACTCGCCTGCGATGACCGACTTTATCGTGATGGTGCGCGACACGTCGTATATGTTCATCACGGGACCAGACGTCATCAAAGCTACCACTCATGAAGAAGTCACGATGCAGGACCTCGGCGGCGCAGATACCCATTCGACGCGTTCAGGTGTCTGCCATCTCGAAGCTCAGGATGACGAGGGTGCTCTCACCACAATTCGCGAACTGCTCTCGTACATGCCGTCGAACAACACCGAGGATCCCCCTTTCGTAGCACCGGCCGACGACCCGAATCGCCGCGACGAAGAGTTGGATGCGATCGTGCCGGAGAATCCCAACAAGCCTTACGACATGCGCGACATCATTCTGCGCGTGATTGACGATGGTCATTGGCTTGAGATTCAACCGGACTGGGCGCAAAACATGCTCATCGGCTTTGCGCGCCTCGGCGGCCGCTCGGTCGGTATAGTCGCGAATCAGCCCGCTTATCTTGCCGGATGCCTAGATATCGACGCCTCTGTTAAGGGTGCACGCTTCGTCCGCTTCTGCGATTGCTTCAACATTCCAATCGTCACCTTCGTTGACGTGCCAGGCTTCCTGCCGGGTACCGCTCAGGAGTTTGGCGGGATTATCCGGCATGGTGCTAAGCTGCTCTACGCCTTCTGTGAAGCTACCGTGCCGAAGATTACCGTGATCACGCGCAAGGCTTACGGTGGCGCCTACGACGTGATGTCCTCGAAGCACATACGCGGCGATTTCAACTTCGCCTATCCGTCGTCGGAAATCGCGGTAATGGGCCCGGATGGCGCGGTCAACATCGTCTTTCGCGGCCAAATCGAAAAAGCCACTGATCCAGTTGCTGAGAAAGCGCGGCTGGTCGAGGAATATCGCCGCACCTTCGCGAACCCGTTCAAGGCGGCCGAACTCGGCTATATCGACGAAGTCCTGATGCCACGTGACACGCGGCCGCGGTTGATCACCTCGCTCAAGGCGCTGGAAAACAAGCGCGAAAAGAATCCGCCGCGTAAGCACGGTAATATTCCGCTGTGACCATGACTGAGCTAACTCGCGTGCCGCGTACGACTGTCGCGGCGGCTATGGGGCTTGCCCGCAAACCCGTGCATACGCAAGTCTGCGTGCGCTGCCTTGGAAATCTGAATGCGCGAGGCCCGACAATCGATCGTGCTGGCTGTAGGAAACGATGTTCAAGCGAATCCTGATTGCTAATCGTGGCGAGATTGCCGTCCGCGTAATTCGCGCTTGCCGCGACCTCGGAGTCGAGACCGTCGCGGTCTTTTCGGAGGCCGATCGTACCGCGCTGCATGTGCGCGAAGCCGATTATGCGGTGCTGGTCGGCCCCCCGCCCGCTGCGCAAAGCTATTTGAACGTCGAAAAGATTCTTAACGCTGCGCGTTCGACTGGCGCCGAGGCGGTCCATCCAGGTTATGGCTTCTTCTCCGAGAACGCCGGTTTCGCACGCGCCGTCGCCGATGCCGGG
>DATKPK010000004.1:0-5621 GCA_035524095.1 Binataceae bacterium (SeqCode)
ATCGTTTCCTCCACCATTCCAGTACCATCAACATCAAAGGCGAGAGCTTTCGGCTGAAGGAGAAACGCCGTGCCGGACTGCTCAGCCAGCAGGCTACTGAGAATACCGCCGCGCCCGCCCGTGATTCGCCGAAATCATCCAATGGAGGTAGCGCGTAAAATCCTCGCGCCACCACGCATCACGCCGGGCGCCAGAAATAAAACAGTTCGTTAAATGAGGGACATCCGTAATCGGCGAAAAAATGACAATTTAGCCCGGCGTTGACAATGGGCGCGAGTCGCCGCCGCAGGACGAAGCTTTAGACTTTGAATCGAACTGACTTGAGTAAAGGCGACGGGGATGTTTCAAGTGAAACATCGGTTGCAAGAGCTAATAACTGCTGAAGTACGAGAGTGCATGGCGGAATTCGCATTGGTTTGAAACGGCCAGTAGACTGCCGTCATGCGGAGCGCGACGCAGCAAATTGCTAACCGCCACAGCGAAAATGGCTGCCGTGTACCGTGCGACCCATGGGTCGGCGCAGGCAGTCAGCAAGTGAACGTCAAGAAGGAGCCGAAGGAAAGAATCATGTTGACTGTCCACCATTTGAATAACTCGCGATCATTTCGGGTCGTATGGCTATGCGAAGAGCTGGGCCTCGACTACAAGCTGGTCAACTATACCCGCGACCCGCAGACCCAGCGGGCGCCCGATTCATTGAGCAAGATTCATCCGCTGGGCAAAGCCCCGGTGATTGAGCATGACGGTCAGGTGATTGCCGAGACTGACGCGATTATCGAGTACATCTGCCATAAGCTCGGCGGCGGGCGGTTGAGCCATGGGCCGGCCTCGCGCGAGTACGGCGCTTATCTGCAATGGCTGGCGTTCCCTGAGGGGACACTTATGCCCGGCCTCTTGTTTGATCTGATTTACGCATGGACGGGTGGCGGCAACGAAATGATGAAAGGCTTTTTCGAGGCCGAAATCGTGAAGAACCATCAGCACGTTGAAGACACGCTGGCGAGTCACGACCATATCCTGCAGTCGGGATTTTCGGCGGCAGATATCAATCTGACGTGGACACTCGAAATGAGTGAGGCGCGCGGCCGTCTCAAATCGTTACCACGAGCGCAGGCATATGTTTCAAGGATGCGTGAACGGCCGGGCTATAAGCAGACGATTACGCGCGGCGGTCCGCAGGACTTGAGCGTGTTTTCGGCTGGCGCGGCCTGAGCTTAGATCACTGTGATCTGACACCGACGTTTCACGTGAAACATCGGTGTCGGATTATGGCAACCCCCAGTACGAGTTCATATTTGAGACGGAATCGTTGACTGCTTCTCAGGCCGGTTCTGCAATCGATGTCTTTGGAGAAACACAGGTTCGCCAATCAGGTAATATTTCGGGTAGTGAGGCATCAAGAAGAGTTGTTTTTCTGCAACGGATGTTTCACGTGAAACATCCGTTGCAAGGCAGTTGTTTTAGGAAACGCGAGCTGAGGGCGAGAAATGAATACAGTCATCAACAAGATTTATTGATCTGAGCGGCAGAACTGTTCGGATTTCATCCTTGACGATGAGAAGAATTTCACGGGCTCTCTGAACTTTCGGTGGAGGCCAGATGGGTGCGATCGATGCGTGAAGCAAACACGAGTGATTAGTGTTGGCGTGAACGACACCGGTCAAGCCGCGCCAATACTGAGTCTAGTTGCGTGGTCTGACACCAGCGACCGCGTTGTAATAACAGCTTCAAAACTGAGTTAAATCCTCCTTCGATGTGACACCGTGATCGTGCCATTTCGGGTGTGCAGTGTGCGTCAAATAATGTGGTTTCGCGCTCGTCGCCTGTTTCAGTGCGCTGGGCGGGCAAGACTCATCGCGCCTGCCGGGTTTGTGAGTATTGGCCTCAAAGTCAGTAACCGTTTCGACTACGGGCTTGACAATCTGAGTCATCATGGACGAGAACTCAAGTTAGAAGTCACGGAAATGTCGAAGAGAGAGGATCGCGATGGCAGACAACACGCCCGAGGGAATCGATACTGAGCGATTGATCGCGGATCCGCGCGCGATTGATGAACTAAATCAGAACGTCATCAAAGAATTTCGTGCCAATCAGGGCAAAGTTGGCGGCCCGATGGAGAGCATGCCGATCCTGCTGCTTACGATGACAGGGGCTAAGACTGGCCGGACATTGGTACGTCCACTATGTTATTCCCGCGACGGCGATCGCATCGTCGTAATTGCCTCATACGGCGGCGCGCCGCACAACCCACCCTGGTATTACAATCTAGTGGCGAATCCGCTCGTTACGGTCGAAGTCGGCACGGAAAAGTTCAAGGCGCGAGCCACGCGAGTTTATGGCTCGGAGCGCGAGCGGCTCTTCAAGGAACAAGCCAAACTGATGCCATTTTTCACGGATTATCAGAACAAGACGAAGCGCGAAATCCCGGTGATGACGCTGACGCGCGCCGACTAATTGCGCCTGACGCTATGAAGTAAGGCTTGAGTGGCATCAAGGCCAGAAATGGGATTCTTCGCGTGGTGGCTTCAGAGATTGACGGCGCTACTTCGCGGACTCAGTCGCACACCTCGCGAATGACGAGCTACCGCGCGAGAATGACAGACTATTAATAAGTCGTGGTCAGGCGCGGGGGATGAGAGAAGCGGCGGTGCTATTGTTATGTTGCCGCAGTACCCCAAGACTGCTCACTAAAATAACGACTACGCCAAAACAACTCGCGATCGTAAGGAGCGATCGCGAAGCGATATAATCGCAGTCAGCTCGAATCCATAATCGAATTACTCCTTGCTTCTTTCTGGGCGAGTTCGACGAGGTCGGCCCGATTGTCCGGTTTGACAGTTCCGATTCACGTGTAGTAGCAGTCGCGGGGTAAGAGCAGTTCTCGGATGAGACTGCGGCTCACCGAACGTCGGCGCCTTTCCACGACGATCGATCTCGGTGGTGCCCACTGGTTACAGTTGCCGTCACTGGGGTGATCTGATGAAGGAGCTCCGGTTGTGGGACCCATACTGTCACGCCAGATATTCAACTGGGCGTTTGGATCAGCTTGCGCAACGCTGCGATGAACGCATCGTCGTCGGATTCTTGTGGACGCCGCGATCCTCCAAGCTAACAATCTCTGCAAACGAGTCGATCGACGACGCCTCCGCGGTTCGTAGCAAGGGAGCTTTCCTTCATCGCGCCCTCCACAATCCATCGGAGACAAATGACCGTCCTAGAAGATGTGACGGTTGCTGAAGAAGGAAGGAAAGGATTCAGAAGCGCGATGAGGATTCCGGTCGAACAGTAAACTAAAGCTCTGCCGGACTGCCGGCTGTGCGTGGGGGCAGTTTGTCATGTAGCCGCCGGAACATATCAAACCTGCAGAGGCCTCATTACGTGGAGGCAAATGCAGATAGACAATGTGGAACTGAGGGCGATTTTTTGAAATTCGGCTGGAATTCCGGAAGGCAACTAATGCTGGGCGCAGTCGGGACAGAGGCCACGGAAGGTCACTTCAATATCGCTGATCGCGAAGCCATAACGCTGGTCCTGCGGGAGCGAGAGATCGCCGCGCGGGACAACGTCGCGAATGGCCCCGCAACGCTCGCAGAGCAGATGCTGATGGCGCTGAACAGAGTTGGGATCGTAACGCTTGGATCTCGCATCGAGCATGATCTCACGGACCTCGCCAAGTTCACGAAACTGATTGAGGGTGTTGTAGACGGTCGCGCGGCTGATTTCAGGCAAACGGGCTGCGGCGCGATCGTAGATCTGCTCCGCGGTGAGATGCACATGCTCGCCTTCCAACACCTCTGCAACCACCCGGCGTTGAGCGGTGAGTTGCAATCCGCGCAGGCGCAAACGCTCGAGAAGCGTGGTGGATTGCGGTTCTTCGGACTTGTTTCGCCGGCCCATCAGGATGCCAGCAAAGATGGCTGGCTTGACAAAATAGTAACAGGAATGAAAGGTTGCTGAAAGCTCTCTTGATTTATAATAAGTCTAAGTTCAGAATTCGTTGAAAGAGAGGCTGGTACCCGCCGAAGAAGAAAAGCGCGCAAAGCGATGAGTCTCACGAGCGCGAATGGTGCGCGAGAGGCTGATAAGCGGAACGCGCTGCTGTTAGCTCGTCTCCCTGTGCGGGTAGGGGTCGCGTTCACTGTTGGTAGCAGACCAGGAGTGGTTTATGCGAGAAATCCGGCTGGTGGATCGGCGGTGGCATGAGAAATACTCAGTTCAACGACTTAGCGAGTTCGACGCGCGATGCCGTAAGCGGGGGATTGCGCTAACCCCTCAGCGTCTCGCCGTTATCCAAGCTCTGCTTGCGGCGGAGAACCATCCGAGCGCCGACGAAATTTGTGCGGCGATTCGCCGGACGCATCCGCATGTATCGTTAGCCACGGTCCATCGGATCCTCGAACAATTTTGTGAAGTGGGAGAGGCGCGCAAGGTAACGCTGCTGCACGATGTCGCGCGTTACGACGGCAACGTCGAGCCTCACCATCATGTGCTGTGCGTCCGCTGCAGACGCGTACAGGACATCGAGGTTCCTGAAGTGGACAAATTTCTGGAAGGCAGGAGCAGCCTGGGAGAGTTCGCGGTGCTGCGCTGTTCGCTGGAAATTGATGCGCTGTGCGGGAGGTGCCAACTTGCCGAGAAGCGAATGGCTAGTCAGCGCCCGCATGACATCAACCTAAAATCCGCGAATGAGTCCAACGAGAAACATTAGAGCGGTACGGAAAAGGAAACAGACCAATTCACTGAGCGAAAGATAAGGAGAACAAGGATATGCCAATTGATCACGATCTAGCCGAGGGTAAATGTCCGTTCACGGGCTCCCGCAGACACAACGCGGGAAGCGGCCCAACGAATGCGGACTGGTGGCCAAATGCACTTAACCTCAAGGTCTTACGCCAGAACTCTCCTCAATCCGACCCGATGGGCAAAGAGTTCAATTATCGTGAAGCATTCAAGAGCCTCGATCTGAACGCCGTGGTCAAAGACCTGAACACGTTAATGACAGATTCGCAGGAATGGTGGCCGGCCGATTTTGGCCACTACGGCGGGTTATTCATTCGTATGGCGTGGCATGCCGCAGGCACCTACCGGATCGCCGATGGCCGGGGCGGCGCTGGCGCCGGCCAGCAACGCTTCGCGCCACTCGGGAGCTGGCCGGACAACGCAAATCTCGACAAGGCACGGCGGCTGCTATGGCCGATCAAACAGAAGTACGGACAGAAAATCTCATGGGCTGACCTTTTGGTTCTTGCCGGTAACGTCGCGCTCGAGTCGATGGGTTTCAAAACCTTCGGTTTCGGCGGCGGTCGCGAGGACGTATGGGAAGCCGATGAAGTGTACTGGGGATCTGAGCGCACCTGGCTAGGGGATGAGCGTTACAGTGGTGACCGCGAGCTCGCCAATCCTTTCGGCGCTGTGCAGATGGGCTTGATTTACGTGAATCCGGAAGGGCCAAACGGAAAGCCCGATCCAGCGGCTGCGGCACGAGATATTCGCGAGACGTTCCGCCGGATGGCAATGAATGACGAAGAAACGGTCGCGCTGATTGCCGGCGGGCATACGTTCGGGAAGGCCCATGGCGCAGGCGATGCGACGTTAGTCGGTCCAGAGCCGGAAGCCGCCCC
>DATKPK010000005.1:0-12967 GCA_035524095.1 Binataceae bacterium (SeqCode)
GGACGGCTAGGGTTAGGCCAGCGGACGCATGGATGGCGGATTGATGGCCTTTGACGCAAAGATGAAGGAAGGAAGAATTTGATGAGGCGTAAAGCGGCTGTAGTGCTCTCTACGGTTTTAGCGTTAGCTTTGCCCGTGAGCCAGGCGATGGGCGCCGCAATTTGCGGTACTGCCGATGATGGCCAAGGCAACCCTGCCAAAGGTGTGGGAGTAATCGTCAAATCGCCCTCGGGACAAATTGAAGGGCAGGGTACGACGGACTCGAATGGTAATTATCGGATTGACGGCCTCGATATGGGGACTCTGAATCTCTTCCTTGAGCCTGGCAGTTCAGGTATGCAAGGCGGTTCGGGCGTCCTCGACTTGAATAACCCGAGCAAGCGCGTTAACTGGCAGGTATCTACTTCGACGAGCGCTGTTGCTTCACAGGCTGGCCCGTGTGAAGGCGCGGCGGCATTGACACCGTTGGAATGGGGCGCGATCGGGGTATTGGGCCTCGCCGTGGGCGGCGGTATCGCCGCTATCGTATGGGAAGAGACGGGCGATCGCCGCGATGCGTCGCCGGACGAATAGAAACAAATTCAGAACCTTGTAAGTTCTTCCAGTAATGACTTGGGCGCCGATTTCGCGTCCAAGTCATTACGTTTGTATGCTGTCATAAAGGGGCGACGGCCTAAGGGGCCGACACACGAGCGCTGATCGCGCCATAACAATGACAAAGCGGGTGCAAACGGCAACTGGCCGCAAGGCTTATGCGCCGAGTTCTCATGCACGGATAATAACGCTGGTCGGTCTCCTGCTGGCGCTGGTGATTGGCTGTTCCGATACACAGCCGATGCGAGTGAGTGGCGCCGATATCAATTCCAATAATGCAAACGCGAACCCGGCTCCAGCGGGTGATGCGAACGTTGGAGGGGGATCCAGTGCGCCCGGTGTCGCAAGCGAGGGTGGGCAGTCCACCGCGGATATGCAGGAACTGGAGCAGTTGTGGCAGCGACGGACCGCCCAGACGTCCTCTACCGAAGATTATCCAATTGGCCCCGGCGATGTGCTCGAAATTTCAGTACCTGAAATGGAGGAGTTGCAGCAGCGCAAGGTTCGGGTCACGACGCAGGGCCTGATTGAATTGCCGTTGGTGGGAAATGTCCAAGCGGGCGGGCTGACGGAAGAGCAATTGCAGGATGAACTCGATCAGAAACTGAACAAATTCATGTACAATCCACAGGCGTCGATTTTTGTGGACCAGTACCACAACCGTCAGGTGGCGGTGATCGGCGCCGTGAGCCATCCGGGGCTGGTGCTATTGGATAGCCCTTCGGAGACGGTGCTTGATGTGCTGTCGCAGGCGGGCGGCCTGACTGGGACTGCGGCTGACGAGATAATTCTTATTCCAGCGGAACAGACGGATCCAAACATGGCTCGCCAGCTTTCGGCTGTGGCCTTGTCGAATGACAGTGGAAGTGGCACTGACGCCCCGACAGATGCGGCGAGCTCAGGCGGAGCAGATGCGAATCTGGCCGCAGGTCAGGTGGGCGGGGCTGGCGGAAGCCACAGCATGCGAACTCAGGGCGAGCCGATCGCGCCAGGGAACCAAAGCCTCTCGATGAAGGCCGAGGCGATGCAAAAGGATCGGAGCAACGACATCGCCACGACGGCGCTGCGGATGCTGCCAACCAATGCGCGGCCAGTATCCATTCCGGTACGAAGCACGACCCTTACAGGCGCAGGACGGTATGTCAATTTGCCGGTGCGGCCGGGCGATGTGATCGTCGTACCTGGTGGCGGGAACGTGATGGTCGTCGGATGGGTCGAGCAGCCAGGTTACTTCCAGGTAGGGTCGGGGCTGACGGTCATGGGTGCAATCGGAGCTGCAGGCGGCACCATGTACGCTGCGGACACGCATAACGTGACGTTGATCCGAAGCGACGCTTCAGGCAGCAAATCCACGATTGTGATTGATATGGATAAAGTTTCGCACGGCGAGGAGCAGGATATTCCAGTCAAAGCAAATGATGTTATTGACGTTCCGTACTCGAGCTTGCGGATCGGTCCATACGTCTTCTACTCGATCATTTCGAGGATCGGTGTAGGTGCAGCGGCGATTCCGTTTTAAGTGATGGAACCCTCACGCTATTTCATCCGACGCGACGGTGGTGTGCCCATGGAGGCGCCGATTGAGACCGAGGCGTCACCGGTAATTTTCGACGATGGACAGCCGTTAGTTGATGTCTGGCGTTATTGGCGCACGATCCGCAAGCATCTGCGGTTGATCATTGCCATGGTGGTGGGCGTGGTTACCTTGACAGCGGTCAAAGTGATGACGGAAACCCCAATTTATACGGCCGAGACGACGATAATGATCGAGCCACAGGCCAGCGAGGGAGGATCAGATGCGCTGGAGAACCTGGTTTCAATTGAAGCGGCCGCTGAGAATTCAGATCAATACTATAAGACACAGTGCGCGATTCTGGAGAGCCGCGGGCTGGCAGCAAGCGTGATCCGTACCCTTGACCTCGCGCATAATCCGTCCTTCGCCGGGAAATCCGCGCAACCTGGCGCGGTTGAGCAACTGGGCGAGAACGTGAAGGGCAGCTTGCAAGATCTAATCTCGCCGAGCACCGACCAAAACGTTATTTTGCCGCATTCTTATGACGACGATCGCGGGGTGCCGTCGTGGATGGTGCACAGTTACGAGGGTAATCTGACGGTCAAGCCGGTAGAAGACACGAATCTGGTGAAGATCTCATTCAGTTCACCGGATCCAAGTCTGGCGGCTCAGATCGCTAACGCGCACGTCACCGCTTACGAACGGCAGCAGATCGAGATGCATTCGCAGCAGAGCGAGGAGGCGCAACGATTTCTGCAAAACAAGCTGGTCGATATCAAAGAGCAGCTACAGAAATCCGAGGCGGCGCTCAACGACTATCGGCGCCGCAAGGGCATCATACCTGGACTGATGTCGCTTGATGGCAAGGACGCAGTAGTACTCGACCGGCTGTCGGATCTGAGCAAAGACCTCACGCAGGCGCAGGTTTCGCGGATCTCTCTGGAGTCAGAGGTCACGCTGATTCGGAAGCATCAATACGACGCGCTGCCAGTCGTCCAGAATGATTTGGCGGTGCAGGATATGGAAAAAGAGCTGAACTCGCTCTATTCACAAGAAGCTGCACTGTCGAGCCAATTCAAATCGGATTATCCGCCACTGGCCAAACTACAGGCGCAAATTCGCGAGTTGCAGTCGCGCGTGGCTGATGCGATTCAGAAGGCGATTAGCGGGATTGAAACGCAATTTGCCGAGGCGCAGGAGAAAGAGAATGAGCTGCAGGCCGAGATGGAGCGACAGCGCGCTGAGACGCTCAATCTGAACGATGCAGTCGCGCAGTACGCGATTCTGCAGCGCGATGTGGACACGAACCGTGAGCTATACAACGCGATCATGACGAGGATGAAGGACGTCGCGGTCTCCGGTGATATCCAGTCGACCAATGTCTCGGTGATCAATTCGGCGGAAGTGCCGTCGTCGCCTTCCTCGCCGAATAAGGGGCGTGCACTGATCCTCGCGTTGATAGCAGGGCTTGGTGGCGGAATTGCGGTCGCCTTCACGATGGAATTCCTCGACAATACGCTCAAGAATCCCGAAGAAGCCGAGAACTATCTGCGGCTGCCCAACCTCGGCGTAGTGCCGGAGTTTTCAAGCGTCAACGGCAAGACCGCATACGCTCCGCGCGAGTTGATGAATGGCCGCGAATCGACGGTACTCCCGCCCGGGCGCGAACTCGTGACGACGCATGGATCATACTCGCGAGTGGGCGAGGCCTACCGTAATTTGCGGACGGCATTGCTGCTGTCGCGGGCAGGCGGACCGCCCAAGGTTACGCTAATCACGAGTGCGATGAGCCGCGAAGGCAAAACGGTTACGGCGGTGAATACGGCGGTGATGCTAGCTCAGTTGGGGGCGCCGGTATTGCTAATTGACGCTGATTTGCGGCGCGCGCGATGCCATCGCGTTTTGGCGGTGGACAATCATCTGGGGTTGACCGAAGTGTTGGCGGGTTC
This sequence comes from Binataceae bacterium (SeqCode), assembly GCA_035524095.1. GTDB lineage: Bacteria > Desulfobacterota > Binatia > Binatales > Binataceae > DATJUF01. Next base: position 4,057 of record DATKPK010000005.1, read on the forward strand.
GCGCGAACTGCACGAAATGATTCGCGTGACCGAGATCGAAAATCTTCATTTCCTGGGATCCGGATCGGTTCCGCCGAATCCCACCGAATTGCTTGGTTCGTCCAAGATGATCGAGACGCTGCTGGAGCTTCGCGAGCACTACGAATACGTCGTGATCGACTCGGCGCCGGTGCTGCCTGTCAGTGATTCGCTGGTGCTGGCGAAGCTGACGGACGGTGTGATGCTGGTCGCCAATGGCTCGGCGACGCCGCGTCAGCAAGTCAAAACTGCCTGCGCGCGGCTCGAATATGCACGGGCGAAAATTCTTGGTGTGGTGCTCAACAAAGTTAAGATTCATAGCGCCGACTATCACTACTACTATCATCAGGATTACTACTCATTCGAAAGCGATACGCTGCAGGACGAAGAACCGTCCTGAGCTAAATTCACGGATACTGCTCCAAGTCTCAAATACAGGGCAATGATCGGGATGCGCGAAAGAATGAGCGCGGGCGGAAGCCTACGCTGGTTCGACCGTGTGATCACGGCTGGAATCGGCCTGCTGATTGTGAGCACGCCGCTAGCGATCGGTTCGGTCCATTGGTGGGCTTACACGACGCTTGAGGCAGTGATTTTCGCGCTCGCGGTTGTATGGATGATCCGAGTGTGGGTGGAAGGCTCGACGCCGGCCCGTATGAGTATTGCGCCGAAGGCGCTGCGGCGGTTGTTCTTGCCGATGGGTCTGATAATCGCATGGGTCGCGTTGCAGATAGTCCCACTGCCCCCGGCGGTCATAGGGGTGATCTCGCCAGGGGCTTATCGCGTCTATCAAATCGGTATGCCGGGATGGCCCGTCGAGTCGCCGTACCGCGCTTTAATTGCGGCGTGGCAGGCGAGCCTCAGTAAGCCTACGCAACCGCAAATCCAGGTGGTGCTGCCGCCGGTGGAACAATCGCAGACGGCGCGTGCACAAGCGGCAGCCCCCGAAGCAGTTGCCAAGAAGATGCCGCCCAAGACCTTCAAAGATACGCAGCCGGCTGTGCCCGGACTGCTTGGGCGGATGCGCTGGAGAACACTCGCGATCGCCCCACTCGCGACATGGTCAGGACTGATAGAGATCGTCGCGTGCATGACATTGTTTTCGCTGGTGCTGCTTTATCCATTCGGCTTGGCGGGCGCCGGGATGGACGCGCAGAAGCGCTTCTTGCGGACGCTGATTATCCTCATACTCGGATCAGGCCTGCTGGTCGCAATGCTGGGGATCGCCGAGCATGGATGGTGGAACGGAAAAATCCTCTGGTTTTTCATCCCGAATGATTGGACGGGACCCCTGCTAAATAATCCGCGAGCGAGCGGCCCGTTTGTTAATCCGGATCATTTCGCCAATTATCTAGCAATGATCTTGCCGCTCGCTGTGGCTGGGGCATTGTTTCCGATCCTGCCAGGATTTCGTCACAAGCGATCATCTGACATTCAGCTCATTTGTGCCGTCGTAGCATTCGTAATCGCGTCGGCGATTATGATGAGTTTGTCGCGCGGTGGCTGGATGGTTGCGATTGTCGGTGTCGCAACCGCGATCGGCTTGAGTGCACGCCATGCGCGGGATCAATTGCCGGCAATGCTGCGAGGATTTGAGGGCAAACTGCTGCCTGCCTTGATTGGTGGGATAGCGTTGATATTGCTGGGCTTAATGTATCTCGCCGGACCCACTGGACGGAGTCAGGCGAGCTTGCGCGTAGCTTCAACGTTATCGAACAGCGAGAACCTTACCGCAGCAAAACCTTGGCTTTGGAGCGATACGGCCAAGATGATTCGGGACTTCCCGCTTGTCGGCGTCGGGGTCGGCGGCTGGCCGGAGATTTTCCCGCGCTATCAGCGGCCTCCATGGATCAACCTGTTTTTTTTCCGCCAACCGGAAAACGATTATCTGCAACTATTGGCCGAGACCGGGATCGTCGGACTGATGCTCGCGGCGTGGTTTGTATGGACGCTTTTCGGACGACTGCGTGAGGGCGCGGCACGCCTCAGCAGCCGTGACTGGCCACTTTTCGCTGGTCTCGCGGGCGGTATCGTCGCATCACTGATGCACGAAATTTTTGATTTCAGCTTGCAAACACCAGCAAACCTCGTGCTCTTTACGGTGCTCCTTGCAGCAGCGCTGCGGCTGGCGATGACCAAAGGCGTCGAGCGCCCGTCACATGTTCTGCGAAGCGTATCGAGTCCCAGCAACCTGACTTTTGCTAAGGCCGCGACCATGGGCTTGGCCGCTAGCGGTCTGATCGTAATCGCGCTGACGCAGCCAGAGGTAGGGTATCCATTTGACGTCAAGAAACCCAAGTCATTCGCTGACGCGGAAGCCACGATGGTCGTCCATCCAGCGCGCGCAAACAGTCATCTTGCGATGGCGGCCCTGATGCCGGCAGCGGCCCCTCAAAAACTCGTGACTGAGCAATTGAAAGCTGCGGTGTGGTTCGATCCGAATGATCCTTTCGGGCGTGACCTTTATGCACGAAGCCTATTTCTTACGGGCGACAAGCATGAAGGATTAGGGCAAATAAAACTGTCCGTGGAGCATTCCCCGGCGCTCGATACCCACTTCTATCTGGCACCAGCGATGATTCCATGGCTATTGCCGGACGAACAGCGAGCTGTGACGGAGGGACTGAACAGTGCAGTAAGCGCCGGTTATGCTGATGCGGCGGAGGAACTGGCGAGGTTCTACGCAACGCTTGGACGCAATCGCGATGCCGCGGTCGCCGAGGCAGGAGCAGCGGCCCACACGCGCGATCTACAAGAGAAGACGAATTATCTGGTCGATGCGGGCCAGTACTATGCCAAGGCAGGCGACTTGAAGGGTGCAAAGCAAGTACTGACCGAGGCGGCCCTGATCGATCCGAATGATCCGCGGCCGATAGGCGAGCTGATCATCGCGGTTTTGGGTCCGGAAAAGGATCTGAATACGGCGCGTGCTCTGGTGCAGGCTGGGGTCGAGCGTGGCGGCGACCCTGCTGAACTCTACTTGGCTTTGGCCGATGCTGCGCATGAAGCGCACGACCCGGTCGCAACCGACGACGCTTTGCTACAAGTGCTGAGCCATGAGCCGTCGTTTAGTGTCACGATGGCTGCGGGTTCGATTTACGCCGACGAGGGCAATTACGATCGGGCAGCCGTCGCGTATCAACATGCGACTGAGATGGATCCGCACTCGGCGGAGGCGCTTTTTCGACTGGCGAAGGCGGAAGAAGGCGCCTACGAATACGCTCTGGCATCACATGATTACGCCAGTGCGCTGGCCATTGATCCGGGCAGTAATCAGATACGCACCAGTTACGTAGAATTCCAACGGCGCGCGGCTCAATCGGCGGCGGATGCTGCGAGATTGCCCCCGACGGCTCCTGCACCCTCGCCAGGCGGATGACGCGTTGGTTTGAAAATTCTATATCTCAACCCGGCGGGCAACGTCGGTGGCGCCGAACGGGTCTTGATCGATACGTTAGCGAGTTTGCGGCAGTCGCATCCGGAATGGCATCTCGAAGTGGTTGCTGCGGCGCAGGGAGCGCTCACGCAAGAAGTCGAGGCTTTGGGCGTCAAGGCCAGAATGATCGCGTTCCCGCGGAGCCTCGCGATGCTCGGGGACGCGGCGGCGGGCGGTCCGGCGGGTAACGGTTTAGGGCAGTTAGCGCTGGCGGCGCGCTTCGTATCCGCATTACCGGGGGCAATGGTCTACACGAGGCGCTTGGGCGAGGCGATAAAGGAATCGGCGCCCGACCTGATCCATACGAACGGCCTCAAGATGCATGTGCTGGGAGCCCGTGCGGCGCCTACGCAAATCCCAATGATCTGGCATGTCCATGACTTCGTCAGCGTGCGTCCATTGATGTCGCGGCTCCTGCGTGTGCACGCCAGGCGATGTGCGAACGCGATCGCGGTGTCGTGCAGTGTGGCTGCGGACGTTAGGAGCGTGCTCGGCGCCAAGGTGCCGATTACGACGGTTCATAATGCGATCGATTTACAGCGTTTTACCGCCTTGGGAGCACGCCTGGATCTCGATCAGCTTGCAGGATTGCCGCTGGCCGATATTGGGATAATCAGGGTTGGCTTGGTAGCGACGATGGCCCGATGGAAGGGGCATGAAGTTTTCTTGCGAGCGATCGCCGAGCTACCACACGGGCTCTTCCTGCGCGCCTACGTGATCGGTGGTCCGCAATACGAAACCGGCGGGAGCGAAACGAGTGTTCCGGAACTGCAGCGGCTGACGACGAGTCTTGGTCTTCAAGACCGCGTGGGGTTTACCGGCTTTATTGCCGACGTGCCTGCCGCATTGCGCGCGCTAGATATTGTTGTGCATGCGAGTACTGAACCAGAGCCTTTCGGCCTCGTGATCGCCGAAGCGATGGCGTGCGGCAGGGCCGTGATCGTGAGCGCGGCGGGTGGCGCTGACGAAATGGTCACGGACGGCCTGGATGCTCTGACCTACCGGCCGGGCGATACAGCAGCGTTGGCGCGATTAATAGCGATGCTCGCGAGCGACAGCGCGCTACGGCAAAAGCTTGGCGACGGGGCATTATTGTCGGCCTCGCGGAGCTTCGGGCGCGAACGGTTGGCGCGAGAGATTGCGCCGGTGTACGCGCGGGCGTTGGAGCGGGGGCATTGATGCGTCTGCTGCACATCCATAGTGGCAATCTGTACGGCGGCGTCGAGACCCTGATGCTGACGCTCACGCGTGAGGGCTATCGGTATCCGGCGCTGCAAGGGGATTTCGCCCTGTGTTACGAGGGAAGGCTGGCGAATGAGCTGCGAGCGGCTGAAGCGAAAGTGCATCTGTTGGGTGAGGCGCGGGCGCGCAACCCGATAAGCCTGCTGGCGGCACGGCGGCGTTTGCGACAAATCCTGGTTGAGGGGGCATATGATGCCGCCGTGACCCATATGCCGTGGGCGCAAGCGTTGTTTGGAAAAACCGTGCGCGCCGGTGGCCTGCCGCTGGTGTTCTGGATGCACGATGCCGCCAGCGGACGGAGCTGGCTAGAACGATGGGCGGCGCGTACGCGGCCCGATCTCGTACTATGCAATAGTGACTACACGGCATCCACGCTGAAACTGTTGTATCCAGGCGCTCGCGCCGAGACGGTCGCATATCCGGTGGCGACAGAAATGCAAGTGCTCCAGACGGAGGATCGGGCGGCTATCAGGGAGGAATTGCATACTCGGCGGGACGCGACCGTGATTATCCAAACCAGCCGCATGGAAGCCTGGAAGGGCCATGAGCTCCATTTGCGGGCGTTGGCGAGATTGCGGGACCTACCAGGATGGACAGTGTGGTTCGTGGGTGGCGCCCAACGTCCGGTTGAACAACGTTATCAAATGAAGCTTCGGCGGATCGCGGCAGATTTAGAAATCGCCGAGCGCGTCCACTTTCCAGGTCATCGATCCGATGTTCCAAGACTGTTGAAGGCCGCCGATATCTATGGCCAGCCGAATCAGGGTCCGGAACCGTTCGGGATTGTCTTTATCGAGGCACTGGCGGCGGGCTTGCCAGTGGTATCGGTCGATTTTGGAGGTGCACGCGAGATCGTCGATCGGAATTGCGGGGCGCTGGTTCCTCCCGACGATGCAGAGGCGCTAGCTGCGGTTCTGCGCAGGTTAATAACTGATCCGCTCGAGCGGCAGCGAATGGGCAACTCCGGTCCAGCGCGAGCGCGGATACTATGTGATCCCGCTATGCAGATGAGCCGAATTGAGAGAGCGATCAGTTCCGTTACGTGTGTAGGGTCGCGCACCGCCAATCAGACGCAGCCGGACGATTCAAGGGTTCCAACCGACAGTCTAAAGCCCGTGAACCTAAGCAACACTGTGGCGGTGCCGCCGCCGGTGAGCGTCGTGATTGCGACGTATAATGGCGCGGCACGGCTTCCACGGGTGCTGGCGGCATTGGCAGCGCAAGATTCACCTGACGGCTCGTTTGAAGTAATCGTGGTCGACAATGCCTCGACTGATGATACTGCGCTGGTCGCCACGAGCGATCCGTCAGTGGCCCGTATGGCCCTACGAGCGATCAGGTGTCGGACTGTGAGCGAATCTCGCCAGGGGGTGCTGTTTGCCCGAATCAAAGGCGTGCTCGAAGCTATGGGCCATCTCGTTTGCTTCGTCGATGACGACAACATCCCTCAATGCGACTTTGTGCGGCGAGGGCTGTCGCTATTCACTGACGAGTCCAAAAGCATGGCTATTGCCCGGGTGAGCGCAAAATGGGAGGTCGAGCCATCGCCGAGTGTCTATCGCCGCCGGCATCTCTTTGCGGTCAATGACTATAGTGGTGAGGTTCCGTTCGAGTTCCTCGAACTAATCGCCGCAACGATTACTGCCGGCATGTGGCTCCGCCGTGAGGCCTTTTTGAACGCAATACCGTGGCAAACCCCGGAGCGCCTGATGGTCGGCCGTGAAGGGAACGGCTTGGGCGGAGGCGAGGATATCGAATTCGGCGTTCTGTTCGCGCTGGCTGGCTATCGCAGATTCTACGAACCAAGCCTGCGCATCCAGCATGAGATTTCTCGCTACAAGCTTGCTGAGAACCACGTGAAGCGTCTGATTTCGGGAACAATCAGGAGCGAAATGGCTCTTCGAGCCAAGTACGAAAAACCTTTTGGGGGAATGGAGCGCGCAGCTGCATGGACTAACTTTGCAATGACTGCGTGCATGCTCCCGGCCTTGCCGCTGGTTAAGGCCGACTGGAAGCGCGAGGCCAAGTTCATTTTGGCGGACCGTTATGCCCATGTAATTGGGCCAATCTCGCTCGAAGCGCGCCAGTGAATAATCTCGTTTACTGCGTGTATGGCGATAAGTGCGCTCGAGAAGCGCTGTTCTCGATTATGTCGGCAATCCGTTTGGAGGGGCTCCCAGCCAAGGATTGGCGGCTCCTGATCTACACTGATGACCCCAGACCTTTTGCACGCTTCGACGCCGCTATCGAACGACTTGACGAGCAGCGTCTCAAGGATTGGGCCGGGTCGGCGAATTTCGGGCATCGCCGGAAGATCTGCGTGTTGCGGCACGCGATAAGCAATTACGGACGCTCAGTTTTGGTGGATAGCGATACCTATTTCCTCAGGCCGCCACGTAGGCTCTTTGAAAAGGTCTCGCCCGGCAACGCAATAATGCATATGCGGGAAGCGTTGCTGAGGCGGTTTGCCTATCTTACGCCCCTGCTCGAAAGCCTTTGTGCGGAGCCGTTTGAAGTTCAAGGTTGGGTTTACAAGTTTACGCGAGATTGGCTTATGTGGAATTCCGGCATTGTTGGGCTGGATCCCGCCGATGAGAGCTTGGTCGAGCGGGTAATCATGCTCACAGACGCTATTCACCAACGGTCACCCAGTTTGCTCAGCGAGCAGATTGCTTTTACCGTCGCTTTTAAAGAATCAACGAATCTGCGCGAGGCAGACGAGATTGTCTACCACTATTGGCCCGCCGATCTGCGAGAGCAGTTCCAGAGCGTGCTAAGGGGACTCCTGGAGCACTTTGCGACGGCTGACATTGGGCTGCTGACGGAAAGGCTCTACGAGTTGAGACCACGGCCAAAACTAAAGAGGAGGGTCAAGGCCAGAGCTAAAGAAATTCTGTTCAAGGCAGGGTGGAAATCAGTCGGAGTGCGCTCAAGCGGACTTTAGCCGTGAAAAGAACAGGCGGGTAAAGCCAAGCTAATACGTTAATATTGACTCAGTTCGCGTCTTGGACCACATTTGCTAAGCCGAGCCGCGATGTAACATTGTGGCAATGCGTTGCTGGTGGGGGGTGGCCTTCTACGATTTTCATTTCGAAGCAAGGTCATCAAGCCGGCTCACAACGGAGTAATAGGCGAGAAACCCATCGGCAGTGAGGCTGCGCTGGTGCGTAGGCCCTAACCGCTTAACAGCGGCGTTCGCGGCTCGCAGGAGTCGAGAACGGCCGTGTCAGACCCGATCATTCTGGGATCGATAGCGATATGTCTCAGCGCTTTTGCCGTCTGCTTCTACTGCGGTAGGCGAGCGCTATGGGCCGGCTTCCTTGCGACGATGACGGTCGGTTACTTCTATGGGATCATCCGCGCAAATGTGGATAACACTTACGTTCACTTCCTCTACGATTTCGGGGCGACTGGGTACTTCCTTGCCTTGGTGATTAATCACAAAAGCGCTGTCCAGCGCTACAAGCTAAAGAAGATGATGCCCTGGTTGGTGGGATTGACAGCATGGCCGACGCTATTGCTGCTCGCGCCTACCCAAAATTTCCTCGTTCAACTGGTTGGCTTGCGCGGTCATATTTTCTTCCTGCCGTTTATCGCGGTCGGAGCAATGATCGACGATCGCGAAGTCCGGAAGATAGCCTTGGGATTGGCGATCCTGAATTGCATCGTGCTGGTCTTCGCCTTGATCGAAGTTCAGTTTGGCGTTCCCTTATTCTATCCCTTCAATGCGGTCGATCAGTTGATCTACCGAAGCAATGACGTTGCAATGGGAGGAATAGGAAGCTTTCGTATTCCAGCGACTTTTGCGAATTCATCGGCCTATGGCGGCAACATGTCGGGGAGTATTCCCCTGTTAATCGGAGGAATAGTTCGGGAACCGCGTGCCGGCTGGTCGCGACGACTGCTCTATGCAGCCTTGGCCGCCTCAGCGATCGGCGTATTCCTATGTGCCTCGCGAAGCCAGGCCGCGAGCATGCTTATTATCGTCTTGGCGATCACGGTGTCTGGCAGGGTACGGACTTTCCCACGATTCGGCTGGGTCGCAATGATTGGCTTCGTTGCGCTGGTGATTCTCTCAAGTACCCGGATGCAACGCTTTCTGACGCTCGACAACGGCCGTTTCCTGAAAACTCGTGTCGAAGGCAGTGTCAATGAAGGTCTGATCAAGCTCGCCGCCGAATATCCGATGGGTAACGGTTTGGGCGGCGGCGGCAC
>DATKPK010000006.1:0-13801 GCA_035524095.1 Binataceae bacterium (SeqCode)
TAGGTCAAGTGGCCGTAAAGCTCCTCGAGTTCGTCGATATAGATGTTGTTGCCGCCGGAATCGACGATCACGTCCTTGGCGCGCCCGACGATATAAAGCCGCCCGTCGCCGTCGAGCCGTCCGAGGTCGCCAGTGCGCAGCCAGCCGTCCTTAAGCACTTCGTCGGTCGCAGCCTGATTGCGATAGTACCCGGTCATCACGTTCGGGCCGCGGGCGAGAATCTCGCCGATGCCGTCGCTACCGCTGTCACCATCGAAGCGCAACTCGACGCCATGCAGCGGCTTGCCGACCGATCCTGGTGTCAGCGGTTCGTCGGGCCGCGCGGTGCTTAGAACCGGAGCGGCTTCGGTGAGGCCGTAGCCCTCGAGCAGTCGAATACCGATATCGTTGAAGAATTGCGCGACGCGCTGCGGAAGCGCTGCGCCGCCGCTGACTGCGAGCCGGAGCTTACCGCCGAGTGCTGCGATCGCCGGCCGGAACAGAATCGAGCCGAGATTGAGATGGTAATCCTCATCGAGGCGCCGATTCAGATCGCGCAGGCGATCAAAGGCTGCATGAAAGAAGGGACCGCGCTCCTCAACGCCGTCGGTGATGCGGCGATGAATCGCCTCCCATAGAGCAGGCACTCCGATTAGCGCCGTGGGCTGAACGTCGGCGAGCGTACGTGACAAACTCGCGGCGTCGACGCCCAACGGATAGACAATGCGAGCGCCACTGGCGAGCGGGAGGAGCAATCCACATGTGAACTCGAACGTATGATGCAACGGCAGCAGGGCCAGCACCGTATCCTCGCTGCCGAGTTGGAAGACGCGGGAAAGCATCGAGATTTCGGCGGCGAAATTGCCGTGCGTGAGCATCACACCCTTGGGCGTACCGGTCGTGCCCGAAGTGAAAACGATCGACGCAAGCGACTTGCGATCAAGCGCGGGCGGCGGCGCGGACGGTGCGCGCATAATGAAGGGCCGCTGCAACTCGGCCAGCTCGAGTTCAATGATGCCTTCGGCAGTGCCACGCACGTGGGATCCGAGGCGCTGCTTGCATTCGCCTGAAAGCAGCGCGGCGGTGGGTTGCGCGATACGGCTGATCGGCAACAACTCGTCGGTGGCAATCTGGTGATCAAGAGGCACCGCGACGGCGCCAGCATAGAGAATCGCGAAGTAGGCAAGCGCCCATGCCGGTGAATTCTCAGCAATCAGCAGTACGCGATCGCCCGGCTTGACGCCGCGCGTTTGTAGTAGACGACCAGCGCGTAACGCACCGTCACGCAGCTCACGGAATGTCGCCGGCGTGCGATGACCCGAGGCTGCCCGCGCCTCAAGAGCGACACGCGAGCCGTAATTTTCAGCGGCGTCATCAAGCATCGCGGTGAGCGTCTTATGGCGCGGCAGGCGCTTGATGCGGGTGCGTGTGTGCAACTCGAGTTGCGGGAAGATATGGCGCCGCAAGCCCGGCATGTGAATGTTGATCCAGTAATCCGCCCAGTCTATCGCCTCAGGATGGTACGGATGCAGCGCAGCGCCGGCGTCGTCGAGCGCGCGATAGAGGTCGCGGATATTTTTGCCGTGATAGGTATAGATCAGTTCCTGGATGTAGGGCCGGTAGACCTCGACCATCGAACGCGCCATCTCGGCATGTTCGGCAAGCTGGTCGATGCGCTGGCCAAGCTTGCGGGCGGGTACTGACTTGTCGCCGAGCAGGGTTTGGCTCAGCGCGGCCATCTGTTGGAGCAGCGCGGGAATCTTTCCACTAATCAATTCGTAGGTATTGCGCGAGACGACGACTGCTTCGAGATGAGGCGCGAGCTTGCCGAGTGGGCCGCCATGCCGGCGATGGTCGCGACGGTTACTGAGTGCCGTCAACTCGACAAGGCGACGCATCGGCAACGGATTAACATCCGAGGTGCAGAGTTGGTAAATGGGCTTATGGCGCTTGAGCAAGAGCGCGGCTGTGATTGGAATTAGTGCATGGGCGACAAGATCGACCGGGATCACGTCGAGTACGAGTTCGCCTTTAGCGGGATAGAAGCGATAGCCGCGGCCGGCGAGATAGGTCAGCGGCGCACTGGTGTTGACGCCTTGATTCCATCCGGGTGCTGGATCGGCGAGCGCGCTTTCGATAACTGCGGGACGCACTACAGTGGCAGTAACCGAATCGGAAGCGGCGATCACGAGTTGTTCGCCCAGGCTCTTGGTGTAGCTGTAGGTGTTCGGCCAACCCCATCCGAGGGCGCGATCGCGGCCGATCGCTTTCAAGCGCTCCTCAACCCATTGTTTGCGCCGGGACTCGGCGGCGCGTTCACGACGATCACCATGATAATCGTGACTGTCGCTGTTCGCATGATCATCGTCGGCAATCGCCCAGAATTTGGCCTGGCGTGCATGGTCACGCGATTCGGCTTCGGCGCGAGCAATAGCGGTCTGCGCAGCGGCAATCTCACGCTTCAGGTTGAAGCCGCGCAGTCCACTCGGCGACCAATCGATCGGCACGTCATCTTCATAACGATGGCCGTCGGCGGCGCCCGCGACGTAGCAGGTCGAGACGTGGATTAGAGCGGCATCGTGAGCACGGCAGAATTCGATTACATTGGCGACGCCGATCGTATTGGCATCAAGCGCCTTTTCCAGCGAGGCCTCAAAGTTAACGAGACCGGCGCAATGGATCACCGCGTCGAGACGGCCATCACCAAGCATCTCGGCATTGTCAGTAAGTAGTGACGGTTCGCTGATATCACCGGCGAGCACCGCAACTTTGCTATCGACATAGTGCTCGAAGCGGCTGCCCAGATGATCACGCAGCGGCGCGAGCGCGGGAGAATCGATAATCTCGCGGCGGAAGCGGCCGAGGCTCGAACGACGATCGCCACGAATCAAGACGAAGATGCGTTCGAGTTCGGGATGATGGCGCAGCAGCAGATAGAGCAGTACCTTGCCGAGGAAGCCGGTGCCTCCGGTGAGCAGAATGCGGCGTCCTTGCAGCACTTCGGCCAGCGGAGGTAACGAATCCGTGGGTGGCTTGGTGCCATTGCGGCTCGTGCCGTTATTATTCGACATCAGCTATGACCAGTGGTGGCAGATGGAGATAGGTGATTGACGCGGAACGACCGTGGTCAGCGGTCGCCATCGCGATCGCTTCGTCGAGGGTGTCCGCCGCTTCCCATCCGAGACGCGCGGCCACTTCCGGCTCCTCGCATCCGGCGGCAATAACACGGCCGACGTGCTGGCGCGCCGGCTCGCCCCAGTACCACATGTAGAACGGATGCACGCCATGGTAGGCGTGGCCGTAACGATACATGTGGGTGTAAGTCGGATTGTGGGCGAACTCGTTTTCGAATTCGCGTTCGAGTGCGGCGGCGTCAGTCGTCTCGGCGAGGCATCGATGGAAAAACTCGATGTAACTCGGATGATGCTCCGGATGAAATTCGTCGCGCAGCGGATGGCAGATGATCATAGTACCGCCAGGCTTCACCAGCGGCTTACCACGAAACATATTGAAGAGGTAACCCAGCCCGGTGCATTGGACGAGCACCGGATTCATGATCGAGTTGACATTGTAAGGACAGATGTAGGGAACGCCTACAATCAGTACATCTGACTGACCCTTCACAGGCACGGCGTATTGCTGAAAGACGCGCGCGAGGGCCTGGCGATGGACGCTCTCGGTCTCGCCGGCCCAGACACCAGTCATGCCGTAGGGTGCGGCATATTGATGAAGCATCTGGCGACGCAAATCGTGCGACAGGTTACCAAGCGTCCAGCGGAAGCCCTTGAGACGCATGCGATCCCAGTCGGTGAAGCGGTCTTCATTCTTCTGCATGAAATCGAGCATCCCGCCGTACATCTGAGTATTGACGGCCGTTTCGATCGAGAAGACGTTGACCTGCTCGTTGATGACGCGCCCTATTCGATTGGCCGAATTGTGCAGCGCCGAGCGCGTGGGATCCATGTAGGAATGTGTGCGGCGGAGCGTGGCCGCGTTGTGGTGATGTTTCAGGCTTTGATACGGCGCCAGCCCGACGCCGACGGATTTATGACCGCCGTCCATCGGCACCAGATTGATATTGAGATAAAGCAGGAGATCCGATTCGGCGGCGCGGCGCGAGAGCCAAGCCTCTTCGCCATGTTCGGTCTTGCCGAGCATCACCAGTTCGGCGCGATTCTCACCGTCGAAATTGTAGAGCCGATCAGGCCAGAACTGCTTGAAGGCGCGTTCACCGACCATCCGGCGAATTTCCGCCTCGGTCATGCGGCGATGAAGCGCCGTCGCGATAATGATATGGACATCGTCGACACCGTAGTCCGCGAGCGTCTGCAAGACGGCATTGAGCAAGCGCTCGCGGATGTCAGGACGGCGCATCTGCGGGAGCGGCAGACTAATATCGTCAACCGCGATCGTCACGCGCATGTTGGGGTTGAGCTGCGCGAATAACGGATCGGCGTTGAGCGGATGCAGTAGTGCATAGCGGATGGCGGTGTCTGGATCCGGCAGCGGATCGAGCGGCGGCGGCGGATAGATCACGCGGGTACCGGCGGGCAGCCGTTCGAGCATGAAATCCTCGCCATAAGAGATAAGACGTGGCTCGGAGCGGCGGTTGAGCGTGACCACGAGGTCGCTGCGTGCACCTGGCTCGTGCCGAAGCTCAGCCGTCCGCAGCTCTTTGAGCCTAGATTCCGGCCGCGCCATTCGAATTCCTTTCAATCCAATTTTCGAGTGCCTCGGTGCTGGCTTCAACTAATTGTTTGCCGCGCCGGCCCTTTTCGAAGTTCAGCACAGGCCATTGCCGTCCACGGGCAATTTCGCGCAGTTTACGATCAGGATTAACGGCGACCGGGTGGCCCATCGCAGCGAGAAAGGCGAGGTCGTGATAGGAATCGGCGTAGCCCCAGCAGGCCTTGAGGTCGAGCCGATTGGATGCGGCAAACTCGGTACACCAGGCCGCCTTCGCGTCACCCGCCATCACTGGCTCGTGCAAGCGGCCGGTCGCGCGTCCACGGCTGTAGACCAGTCGATTCGCCACGAAAGTACGGACATTCAAGTGACCGGCCAGCGGCCCAATGATGAAGTCCGGCGAACCAGTTACTAAAACCGGTTCAAGCCCGGCGGCGCGATTAGCCTCGATCATCTCGGTGGCATGAGGGAAGAGGTGATTAATCAGGATGCGCTCACAGTATTCTTCGCCCAGCGCCTCGAGGCGATCCCTCGAAAGGCCCTTGAAAGCGGCAAATAGCGCAGCGTTCAACAGATAACGGTCGCGGCGTTCAGCCATATAGAGTAAGGGCAGACGGGCGGCGAAGCTCAACAATCCGCCGGCGCGCCCGCTCCACTCGCCGACGTTGGCAAGCATAAAGACGGCGGCATGGACGAGGTTGAGACCCATCAGGGTGCCGTCAACGTCGTAGAACGCGACGCCTTTGGCGGCGCCGCGAGTCCTGCTTTTGTATACTGACATGTCAGTCTAGTTCGCGCTCAAAAAAAACGCCGCCGCGAGCTTCCGATTCGACCTCGTTAGCGCGCACTGGCAACAGTTCGGGCCGCGCGACTCCACGCAGGCCGAATTCCAAGATTTCTTCGGTCAGACGCGATATATCGGTACGCCGTTCGCGTGAGAGTTGGAGAACCACTTCCTTGACTACCCCCAGGATGCAATAGGCGGCCGCGCCTGTATCGCAGCGGCGCACCAGGTTCATTTCGATACCGAGATCAAGCGAGCGCTGAATCTCGGCCGCCACGCGAGCGTAGAAATCGTCGATGCGCGCGTCGAGTTCGCGGTCAAAACCGGTCGAATGATTGAGCAGAATGTCAGTCAAATCGCGTTCAGCAAGCACGAAATTGAGCACGCGCTTGACGTTGTCGCGAAGCTGTTCGACAGGATCCGGCTCCCCAGGCCCGACTTTCAGGCGATGAATGCGATTACGCAATTCCTTCACCGCTTGTTCGAGGAGTTCCTCGAAGATATCGCGCTTGCCTTCAAAATACAGATAGAAGGTACCGCGCGCGATGTGCGCGTGCGCAATGATGTCCGCGATATTGGTGCGATGGTAGCCTTTGCGGGCGAAGATCCGCTTGGCATGGCGAAGCACCTGCTCGCGCCTGGCCAGTCGTTCCATAATCAGCTTTAGCGGACAGTATAGGCGGCAGGGACGCCTGTCAAATCGTACCGCCGGCAAGAGATTTCGACACTTGATCCGAGTCTCTGGCGGCAAGCCCCCGTCTTGGCATCGAGTAGCTGATGAGAAAGATTCGAGGCCGCAAGTCGAAATGAGATGAGCTGCCCGTAACCGACAATTATTTTTTCTAAGGCAAAGGACGTGGTAGCGTTTGGATTTGTCGGAGAAGACGTCCAGCAAAGCTTTGACAAGGCTTAACACCACGCGGCCGTTTCGACGGCCTTACCTCAGGAGGATTCGATGAAACTTTATTACGCACCAGGCGCATGCTCGCTCTCGCCGCATATCGTGGCAATCGAAGCAGGTCTTCCGATTGAATTCGAGAAGGTCGATCTGGCGAAGCATGTGACTGAAAGTGGCAAGGACTTCACCAAGATCAACCCGAAGGGCTATGTCCCGACGCTCCAACTCGACGACGGCAGCGTTCTGACAGAAGGCCCGGCAATCGTTCAGTATCTCGCGGATCAGAAGCCGGCGAGCGGGCTTGCGCCGGCCAACGGCAGCGTGGATCGCTACCGGGTGCAGGAGTGGCTCAACTTTATCGGCACTGAGCTGCACAAAAACTTTGGCCCGCTGTTCAATCCGGCCACGCCCGATGCGGTCAAAGAGCTTTCCAAGGCCAACATCGCGAAGCGCCTCGCCTATCTCAATGAGCAGCTAGCGAATCGTCAGTATCTGATGGGCAACAACTTCACGATCGCTGACGCCTATGCGTTTACGATTGTGAATTGGACCAACTTCATCAAAATGGACTTGAAGCCGTACCCGAACGTCGCCTCATTCATGGGACGGGTCGGGGCGCGCCCAAAGGTTCAGGAAACCCTGAAGGCCGAAGGCCTGATGAAATAGTTCTCGCGCTTGCCGGGCGGCTGCGGCCGCTCGGCGCGTTCCCGCCTGCGTGCCTAATCAGCTCAGCGGCCTATATGACGCTTACCCGCCGCGATTTCAGATTCTGTCGTTGCTGGTCTTTCTGGGCCAAGCGATTTCTTACCTCGAAGAACGCATGAGGTTCATGGCGACGTCCCTGGATCCGCGTCGCTATCGTTGTACGGGGCGCTAACCGAGTCGGGCGTTGGAGATACATCGACGTCGCCTGAATCGCTGTTATCGTCCAAGAGGAATTTTGGAGTCGGCTTCGCGCTCGGAGTCGGAATAGGCGTAACGGGCTGCGGGCAGTCGCAATCGGGCGCGCCGTTCACGCTAACGCTAAACTCACGACTGAAAACTGAACCGTCTGCCGCACGAATACAGCAACAACCTGTTTGAGTGCCGACGAATATGCCTGGATTGGTTGGAGAGACGACGACTGCCTCGCAAGCCTGGTTCGGGTTTGCAGGGTTGCTCGGAAAGAACAGTGCGCCGCCGTTGGGCGGCGTAACGTCGTGATATCGGTATTTGCCAGGGTTGGACGGACGAGTGAAAACGCCTTGGGCATTCAGTTGCAATTGGTCACCAATGTCTATCGGGGTCGAAGTCGCAAAGGGAGTGCATGGCGGCGTCGGACTCGGCGTCGGAGTCTTGGTTGACGTCGGCGTCTTAGTCGGTGAGCCGTTTGGCGTAGGCGTGACGGTCTGGACTGGGGTCCCAGTTGGAGGCGGTCCGAAGCAAAGATAGAGGCCCACCAATACCGTTGGCGTCGGCGTCGGGCTGACGCCGCTACCACCTCCGCCACAGCTCAAAAAAATCACCGAGCCGATGAAAAGCAGCACCGGCGCAAGCACCAACGTTCGTCGCAACCAAAGCATCGGCATTGAGCTATGACGGCGCATTGAAGCTCTGTCAAGCTAGCCAAGATCAGACAGTGCTCACTATTTCGCAATCACAGACTTACCGGGTGTCGCACGCCGCCGCCGCCGATTTGCGGCATACTGTAAGAATAAGTTCATCAAGGGGCTGGATGGCGGGCATCGAAATGGCGATTAAGCGCATATGCGTTTTCTGTGGGTCCAACTCCGGCGCGAAACCAGTGTATCTGAAGGCGGCGCGCGAGCTGGGCAGCGAGCTGGCGGCGCGTGGCATCGGACTGATCTATGGCGGGGCGACGATTGGTTTGATGGGTGAAATCGCGCGCGCGGCGATCGCGGGCCGCGGTGAGGTGATCGGAGTAATTCCGAGTTCGATGGCGACCAGAGAGATCGCCTTCACAGCTTTGTCCGACTTGCGGATCGTTGGGTCAATGCACGAGCGTAAGGCAGCGATGGCCGATCTGGCCGATGGCTTTATCGCATTACCGGGAGGGCTGGGCACCCTGGAGGAATTTTGTGAGATCCTGACTTGGGGACAGTTGGGCATTCATCGGAAGCCATGCGGGCTGTTGAATATCGAGAATTATTTCGGCGAGTTGCTGAGATTTCTTGATCATGGGGTCAACGAGGGATTCATCAAACCAGCCCATCGTGGGCTGGCGATAGTAGAAGCTGAGATTACAGCTATGCTGAAGCGATTTGAGAATTTCAATCCAACTCAGACAAGCACAAGTAAATGGCTCGATCCGGCGAATCGTTAACCTTGCGACTTCCTGAAGTGGAGCATGTCGCGGTTTTTAGGCATGAGACATGGCGCTCCTTGCGACATAAATGGAGCGCGAGTGTGTCAGAGAATCGGAACGGGACACTCCACCTAATTGTGCTCTAGCCAAGTGATTCATTTTGGGATAAAAGAAAGGCGGGCGATTAAAGGAGGGGGGAGTCTCCTTAATGCCCGCCTTTTCAACCAGCCGTCGTCGCTTACGGTTGGCCGTCCGGTTGCAGGGAGGAGGTTGCAACCGAACTGTTCTGGTTTTCGCTCTCACATAATTCGACGCAGTACGCTCGGATTATATTCAGTCGGCAATTCTTCTGTACGAGTAGCTTTTCGGCGAGGGGCAATTAGAGCTTGCCGCCGCCAGTCATGGCGCGTTCGGAGCGAGCTAATTTGAACTAAATCACCGGATTCTCCTCTGTGATAAATGAGATGCATTTGTCGGCGTCAACGAATTTCTGCTCGTCGGGACGGATGACCTCCAAATAGCGCGGTTCGTTGAAGGCCGCGACCAGTTCCTCGACATTGTCGAACCACAATTCCGCCACGCCGTCATGCGGACCCGCGACTCCTAGCGGCACCGCGCCACCGACCAGATGGCATTGCACGTATTTTCTTACATGCCGTACAAATTCCGGAACGCTAGCGACCAGTGGTCCGTGATGATTGCGCCAATAGGCGCTGAATTCTTCGCGGCTAAGACCGACCTTGCGGGTGGCGCAGATGATGTACTTGACCATTAGAAACGAGCCTCGCTCCTTGGATGAGCGAAGCATCGGTGAGGGTGCGTGCGAAGTCAAACACATGCGATTTTGGTCGTCGCAGGCGCAATCCTTGAAGCGCTTAATGGCGTGCGATCTTACCGTATCGCGGAGGGGGTAGGCGGTGCGCACGAGGCCATTTGATAATCGCGCGATAGACGAAAAAGGCGAAGAGCGCTCCGCTGGTATCAAGCATCACGTCCATAAGCGAACCACTGCGTCCGGGAATGAAGGTCTGCAGGAATTCATCGATTGAGGCGAATAAGGCGCAGAGCGCCAGCGCGATTAGTGGTAGCTTGCGCAAGGGTCCGATGACGAGCAGTGTGAAGCCCACCCCAGGAATCAGGGAAATGACCGAACTTCCGCACCATGTCGTGGATGCGCGAGATGTCGGCTGTCGAGGCAGATAGCCAAAACCATCGGACCAGCGGGTCGACGATCGCAAGTGTGTTACGTCGGGCGAACAGCACCCCAGCAAAAGCCGCGAGAATCACGAGGAAGGCGGCGACTGAGATTATGATTACGAGTCGCCGTTCGAACATTTGAATTTGCGCGCTGGTGGCCAATTGTTAGCGCTCGGGCGGATCCAAAATCAGATAATTGCAGCAGACTCGAATGTCATTGTGCAGTCAGGCCACCATCGACCGGAAATGCGGCACCGGTGACGAATGACGACGCGTCCGAAAAAAGCCATGCGACCGCATTACCGATCTCCTCAGGCCGTCCGGCACGGCCAATCGGCTCTTGGCCGAGCAACGCTTCTTTACGTTTTGGATCCTCATCCATTGAAGGATTGGAGGCGTACCAATTACGCCTGGACAGACGGCGTTAACGCGGATGTTGGAGCGCGCATACTCAAGTGCTGCGGTTTTAGTCAAGCCGATCACGCCATGCTTGGCGGCTGCATACGCAGCCATCCGCACCGCACCGAGCAACCCCGCAGTCGATGCAGTGTTAACGATGGAACCGCTCCCCTGCCTAAACATCTGCAAGATCTGATACTTCATGCATAGCCACAGAGCTTTGAGGTCGACGGCGAGCGTTCGATCCCAATTCTCCTCAGTGTCTTCGGTGACGCTGACAATCTGACCGGAGATTCCGGCGTTGTTGTGTGCGCCGTCGAGGCGTCCCCAACGACGTACGGCGGTCGCGACCAGCGCCTCACAATCAATGGCGCGCGTTACGTCGGCCTTGAGGAATTCAGCCTCGCCACCGGCGGCGCGTACTAATTCGGTGGTTTCAGTGCCGCGGCGAGTCGAAATATCCGAGACCAAGACCTTCGCCCCTTGTTGCGCCAGCACTAGAGCAGTCGCGCGTCCAATACCGCCGCCAGCACCTGTGACTAAGTTACTTTACCCTCAAGCAATCCACGCATCGCCAGTCTCCTCCGAGTGTTGGAATCGAATGATCGCTATTGTGCGGTCATGCCACCATCGACCGGCAAAGAGCATCCCGTGACGAAGGACGCGTAGTCTGAAAGCAGCCATGTGACCGCTTCGCCGATCTCACCAGGCTGTCCCATCCGCGCTATTGGCTCGACGCCAACCAGAGCATCCTTCAGCCGGGGGTGACTCGCGACCATACCAGCCACCATCGCAGTGTCGATCACGCCAGGACAGACCGCGTTGACGCGAACTTTGGCGCGCGCATATTCAAGCGCGGCGGTCTTGGTCAGGCCAATGACACCATGCTTGGAGGCAGTATAGGCAGGCATCCCATGCGACCCGACCAAGCCAGCGGCTGAGGCCGTGTTGACGATCGCGCCGCCGCCTTGAGTAAGCATCTGCTGAATTTCGTACTTCATGCAAAGCCACACACCGCGCAAATTTACGGCCATGATATGATCGAAATTCTCTTCGGTGTCGTCGGCGGTGCGTGCAATCTTGCCACTGACGCCGGCGTTATTGAAGGCGCAATCGAGACTGCCGAAAGCCTTTACCGTCGCCGTAACCATCGCCGCCGCATCAGTTGGCTGAGCGACATTGATCTTCGCAAAGACGGCTTCGCCGCCAGCTTTTCGAATCAGCTCAACGGTCTCATTACCAGCTGCCTCAGTCATGTCGGCGACCAGGATGCGTGCGCCTTCCCGCGCCATCGCGAGCGCAGCTGCGCGCCCGATCCCCGAACTCGCGCCGGTCACCAACGCAGCTTTTCCTTCGAGCATTTTAGCCATGATTCAATTACCTCGCGGACAATATACCCAGCCTGACATGGAGATATGCAATCCCACTCAGGTGATGCGAAGCTGAGATGGAAGAATTTGGAATGGCTGGAGTCAGCTTCGGTTGGGCTTGCCTGCCGCGAGATGGTTACGGCAAATCAAAAGCATCTTTTCAAAGATTTTCTGAATTTTCACTCCTATCGGTCTTATTCTGCTTCAATTTGACCTAGCATCTCAGAGTCATTGACACTTCCTTATGCCACTTGACTACCATCTATGACCTGCGACACTACTTGTTATCATCTGAAACTGACGTTAAGTAACTGGTACGATTAACAAGTTGTACTAACCGGCAGAGGTAGCCAGGTAATTTTTTTTCGCGATACACACTTAGCTTTAACGTTCTGAAGTAACGGCCAAATCGGAAAGGGGGACTTTGCGATGACTCCTGGAATGCAGGAGACTGCCGACGACAGACAGCAGTTCGAGTCACAGTTAAAGGGCTGGATCTTGCCGCCTGAGGTTGTCGAACGACTGATTGGATATCACACCATTATCAACTACCCGCCCTCAGCCTTGATTTACAAACAAGGCTTTCCCGCAGACTTCCTGTTCTGGGTCGTCAAGGGTGCGGCTAAAGTTTACTGTCCATTGCGGAACGGTTCACGGATCCTGGTCCACGCTGCGGGTCCCGGCGAATTGCTCGGCCATTTCGACTTGATGGACGACCAGTCGCAGTGGGTGCGCCTGTTTGAGGCGCATTCGTGGACGAGATGCACACTCGCGATGGTGACGCGGCAGCATGTCGTCAAGCTGGCGAAAAGTCTGGAGCCAGTGGTGCTGGTGGAAATGCTGCAGCGGATGAATACTGCGTGGTCATCTTGGGTGGGGGCCTTTGCGAGCTTCCTGGGCCTTTCGTTTCGCGATAGGCTCGAGCTGGTGATGCGTGAGCTAGGCACAAAATTCGGTATCCAGGACAAAGAAGGGATTCTGCTCGGGCTCGATCCGGCCCATGCAGACCTGGCAGAGATGATCGGCAGCTCGCGACCGATGGTTAGCCGATTGATGTCGGAGTTGATCAGCGAAGGCGAGATTGGACGACGAGGCAAGCGCTATATCTTGCTGAATGGCGGGCGACTCGCTGTTCGCGTCAAGGGTACGCAGCCGGGCAAGCTGAGCCATCATGCGGTGCGCGTAGGGCACAACGGCAACGGCCGCGTGACAGTTGCCGCATAGAACTGAGTTAAAAAGCGGTCGCTAAGAGCTTCTGCTCGTCGCCGAAGGAGACAGCTGACCATCGCGATGGCTCAGCGCCTTCGGCGCAAAGGGCGGCCATGCCAATAGACTTCACCAATCATTTGACTTGGATGACAGGCACGGTTTTGTTCGGAGGGCCGCAGTTGGTTGCAGCGCGATTGGAATGAGAAAGGCGGAGCATCGCTGCTCCGCCTTGGTTGATCCCGGCCGCGACCTACTCTCCCGTGCCGCCTACGGGCACAGTACCATCGGCGCTGAAGGGCTTAACTGCCGTGTTCGGGATGGGAACGGGTGTTTCACCTTCGCTATTACGACCGGAAACTTGTCTTCGCGTTCGCTACTTGGGCCCTGATTTGTAATCCAAACGTAACCAACGCGATTTATGATATCTGACAAACTGAACGTAGGGTTTTGCAAGTGAATCTTGTGAACCGTATATGCGATTGCGCCTTTGCTGCGCGGATCCGGCTAGCGATATCGAAATCCGGATCCATCTCCAGCGCCATTCCCGTGAAGGAATGTTAGCGGTCAAGCCTCACGGCCAATTAGTATCGGTCAGCTCCACGCCTCACAGCGCTTCCACCTCCGACCTATCAACCTCCTTGTCTAGAAGGGGCCTTCAGGGCCTTACGGCCGGGATACCTAATCTTGGGGTGGGCTTCCCGCTTATATGCTTTCAGCGGTTATCCCGTCCGCACATGGCTACCCGGCGATGCGGCTGGCGCCACAACCGGTACACCAGTGGTGCGTCCGACCCGGTCCTCTCGTACTAAGGTCAGCGCCCCTCAAGTATCCTACGCCCACGGCGGATAGGGACCGAACTGTCTCACGACGTTCTGAACCCAGCTCGCGTGCCACTTTAATCGGCGAACAGCCGAACCCTTGGGAGCTACTCCACCCCCAGGATGTGACGAGCCGACATCGAGGTGCCAAACCTC
>DATKPK010000007.1:0-19477 GCA_035524095.1 Binataceae bacterium (SeqCode)
CGTACCTCAAGATCGCGGTCGAGGAACTTCAGGACACCCTTTCGACGCTCGATGTGCGCCAGCGTCTCGAAAAATTGATCGTGATTCTGAGCCGCGAGATCGAGCTGCTCGAACTGGGCCATAAGATTCAGTCACAGGTGCAGACCGAGCTTAACAAGAATCAGCGCGAGTACTATCTCCGGCAGCAGCTAAAGGCGATCCAGAAAGAATTAGGCGAAGGCGATCCGAGGTCATCGGAAATCGAAGAGATCGAGAAAAAGATTGAAGCTGCCAAGATGCCGGAAGATGCGCGTAAGGCGGCCGACAAGGAGTTGGAGCGGCTGAAGATGATTCCGCCAGAATCGGCGGAGCATACGGTAGTACGGACCTATCTGGACTGGCTGGTCGCGCTGCCGTGGGGAATCTCGACCGAAGATAATCTCGACATCAAGAACGCGCGCGCGACGCTCGATGAAGACCATTACGACCTCGAGAAGGTGAAGGAGCGCATCCTGGAATTCCTCGCGGTCCGCAAGCTCAAGCAAGATTCCAAGGGGCCGATACTGTGTTTCGTCGGACCACCAGGAACCGGCAAGACTTCGCTTGGACGATCGATAGCCAAGGCGCTTGGGCGGAAGTTCGTAAGGCTGTCACTGGGCGGAATCCGCGACGAAGCGGAAATTCGCGGCCATCGGCGGACCTATATCGGGTCGCTGCCGGGGCGGATCATCCAAGGGCTGCGTAACGCGGGATCGAACAATCCGCTGTTCATCCTCGACGAGGTGGACAAACTCGGAGCGGACTTCCGTGGCGATCCAGCATCGGCGCTGCTCGAAGTGCTCGATCCGGAGCAGAACAACAGCTTCTCCGACCACTATCTCGACGTGCCATTCGATTTGTCGAAGGTATTGTTCCTGACGACGGCGAATGTACTCGATACGATCCCGCACGCGCTGCTGGATCGGATGGAGGTAATCGAACTCCCCGGCTACACCGAGGAAGAGAAGTTGGTGATCGCCGATCGCTACCTGGTGCCCAAGGAGATGAAGGAGAACGGGCTGGGCGACAAGACGATCGAGTTCACGCGCGAGGCGACGGCTGACATCATCCGGCAATACGCGCGAGAAGCCGGGCTGCGGAACTTGCAGCGCGAGATCGCGCGAATCTGCCGGAAGATTGCACGGGCGGTCACTGAGGGTGAGGCGGCGCCAGAGCGGATTACGCCTGACCTGCTCAAGAAGTATCTCGGCGCGCCAAAGTATTTCTCAGAAATGGCGGAGCACGGGAACGTGCCTGGAGTCGCGACTGGTCTCGCGTGGACGCCAAACGGCGGCGATATCATCTTTATTGAAAGCGCGCGGATGAACGGCCAGAAAGGGCTGACGCTGACCGGTTCACTGGGCGATGTGATGAAGGAATCGGCGCAAGCGGCATTGTCGTATATTCGGTCGCGGGCGGATTACCTTGGTATCGAAAAGGATTTCTTCGAGAAATCGGACATCCATCTGCACGTGCCAGCCGGAGCAATCCCAAAGGATGGGCCATCCGCGGGCGTGACAATGGCGGCCTCGCTGGCTTCGCTGTTGAGCGGCAGGCCGACGCGACCGGATGTTGCGATGACGGGCGAAATTACGCTCCGTGGCAAGGTATTGCCGGTCGGTGGAATCAAAGAGAAGGTGCTCGCCGCGCGACGGGCGGGAATCAAGACGGTGATTCTGCCGCGACGCAATGAGAGCGACCTGGAAGACATCGCGCCGGAAGTGCGCGCCGAGATGAAGGCGATTTTCGTCGATACGGTCGATCAGGTGCTGGACCACGTGCTGATGAGCAGTAATGGTGCGGTATCTGCAAATGATGGCAAGGACGCGCCGACAGAGAAGGTAAAGACCCCGGCAGCTGCAGCCGCAAAGCCGCGGGTATCAAGGACGGCGCTGAACTAGCTTCCATCAGCGAATCGCAAAAATCGCAATCGATATACGGGCTGTTGCTTCGGCGGCAGCCCGTTTTCTTTTTGCGCGATTAACATTTGCAGGGAATCGTTGAAGTGTCAGTTGTGCGAGACTGTGAAAATGAGTCGCGCTGGAAATGCGCGCCTTAATGGGAGGAGGAGTACATGGCCGGAGCATCACTCGAGAACTTTATTGCAAACCGTGTCCGTCATCTCCATCTGCACAAGCCGATCGTCAATGTTAATGAACTGGAACAACAACGGCTCGGTTTCGGCGCGCGCACGGCAGATGCGTTCGCTAATGCGATGGGAAGCTGGCGATTTATCATCATCCAGTCGGTGATCCTGACGATATGGGTGGTGCTCAATGTAATTGCGTGGATCAGCCATTGGGACCCCTACCCTTTCATCCTGCTCAACCTAGCGTTGAGTTTTCAGGCCGCATATGCGGCGCCGATCATCATGATGTCGCAGAACCGGCAGGCCGAGAAAGATCGGCTGATGGCAGAGCATGATTACGAGATCAATACCAAAGCCGAAGATGAGCTGAAGTCAGTAATGCATCATCTTGAGGCGCAAGACGATGTGATGCTCGCGATCCTTCATCGGCTGGAGGGCCAGGACGACATGATGCTCAATATCCTGCGCCGGCTGGAGAGCCAGCATGGGGAAATGATCGCAAGGATGGACGGAGTAGTTGAGAAAGAGCCGGCCTGAGACAAAGCTCAAGCCGGCGATCGAGTTTGATGTTCGCGGCTACTGACTAGCCGCGGGGACCGGGGCCAGGGCGTCATCGGCCTTGGCGAGTTGGACCTTGTATTTGCTCCAATGCTCGAGGACGTCGATTGCCTTGTCGAGCTGTACGTCCTTCACTGGCTTCCCTGCATTCGCGCCGGTGTCGTCGGCGGGCTTGGCCGGCTCGGGTACCGCGTTAATCGGATTACTGGCCGGAGCCGGTGCAGCAGTACCGCCTTTAGCTGGTGACTGCTGGCCATTCTTGAAGTGATGCAACAGGTCGCGCTCGTGGACCTCGTCCTCGTCATTATCGAGCTGGGCACCCTCGGCTTCAAGCGCCGCGAGGGTAGGCTTGGGCGGCTCGGAAATAACATCGGGGGTGATGCCGACGGCCTGGATCGAGCGGCCATTCGGCGTGTAGTAACGCGCGGTCGTCAGACGCAGTGCCGAATCATCATCAAGCGGCAGGATGGTCTGCACCGAGCCTTTGCCGAAAGTCTGGGTGCCAACGACGATGGCGCGCCGTTGATCCTGCAAGGCGCCGGCAACGATTTCACTGGCGCTGGCACTGCCGCCGTTGACGAGAACGACCATCGGATAATCGTCGAAATCGTGCTTCTTGTGAGCGAAGAATTTTTGCTGCTGGCTCGGGTCGCGGCCTTGCGTATAGACGATCAAGCCGCCGTCGAGGAAGTCATCAGAAACCGAGACGGCTTGATTGAGCAGACCGCCTGGATTATCGCGAAGGTCGAGAACCAGTCCCTTAATTTGGCCGTGATTCTCCTTGTCGAATTTATCCAGCGCCTTATCGACATCGTCGTTGGTGCCGTCCTGGAAGGTCGCGATGCGGAGGTAGGCATAGCCATCTTTGAGAGGCTTGGCCTTGACCGAATCAATTTTGATGACATCGCGAACAACGGTAACGGTGAAGAGATCAGGAATACCCTCGCGATGGATCGTGAGGCGGATTTTGCTGCCCTTCGGCCCACGCATCCGCTTAACTGCATCAGTGAGAGTCATGCCTTTGGTGAAGTCGCTATCGATCTTGATGATCTGGTCACCGGATTTGAGGCCGGCTTTGTAGGCGGGTGTACCCTCGATAGGTGAAACGACCGTCAGCGTATCGTCCTTTACGGTTATTTCGATCCCTAAACCGCCGAAACTGCCGCGCGTCTCAACCTCGAGATCCCTATAGAGGTCGGGGGTTAGATAGGCGCTGTGCGGATCGAGCGAGGCGAGCATACCGGTGATGGCGCCATTGATAAGGTCTTTGGTGGAGACTGGCTCGACGTAATTTTTTTGTACGATCGCGAGAACGTTGGCGAAGGTTTGAAGCTCCTTGTAGGTGTCGTCGGGGAGGGCCTGAGCGCGCTGGACAGCGAGCTCACCAATCACAAAGATGCAGACGACGAGGGCGATTGACATCGCCGCGATCAACCGGTTGCGCTTTTTTCCTGGCATCTAGATTCCGCCTGCGGCGGCGCGGCAACGGTCCACGAGGGACGGCGGCCGGCTGCCTAACCTGTTTTGGATTTAATCAATTCCTCGAGGGCGTCGTGAATTTCGGGATTGGCCCAATCATAAGGGCCCACATGGTGGGCTACGATCCGGCCGCGCTGGTCGATGATGAAGGTTTCGGGAATGCCGCTGACGTCGTAGGCTTCGCCGACTTCATTTTCGGGATCGAGCAAGACGTCGAACTTGAGGCCGTGCTTTTCTACATACGAGGCGACTGGCGCGCGCCCGTCGCTATCCTGGCTGACGGCAAGGACGACGAAATTCTTGTCGTCTTTGAACTTCTCGTAGAGCGCCTCGATACTCGGCATCTCCTCACGGCAGGGCGGGCACCAAGTCGCCCAGACGTTAAGAAACACTACCTTGCCGCGCAGAGAGGAGAGCGAGACCGTCTGACCGTCGAGTAACGGGAGCTTGAAATCAGAGGCCATTTTGCCAGCGGCAACCGGGCTATCCGCAGAGGGCTTGGTAGGTACTACCTGATCGGCGACATCCGGGGTGATGGCGACGGGAGCCGTATTGAACTGGAGATAGACGATGAGCGCGAGCGCGACCAGTAAGGTAACGCCTGCGATAATTGAGAGCAGCTTGGCGTCCCGGCCCATCAGGCTCTAACTACCTCGCGTGGTTCCAGCGCAGCCTCGGGTTCATGCAGCACGAACCAGATTAGCGCACCGACCACTATCATGACGACTGAAATAAGTTGAGCCTCGCTAAAACATCCGAGGACGCGAGGATTGATGCGCCAGAATTCGACGATGAAGCGCTCGAGGCCAGCGAGAACGAGGTAGGCGGCGGTTACCTTGCCGTCGACATGGGTGCGATGGAGTAACTTGAGTAATATCAGGCAGAGTACGAAGAAGGTCGCGGCCTCGAAAATCGGCGTCGGCAGAACGCGCACGCCCGGGAAATAACCGGAGACCAGGTTATAGTGAGCGTCGAGTTTGAGGACGGTGTGCTCGTTCCATCCGACGATGGCGCGCGGATAAGCCATTGCCCACGGCATAGTCGAGGGCAAGCCCCAATCGCCGTCGCCCGAAACCTGGCATCCGATGCGGCCGAACGCCTGACCGAGAGCCAGCGCAGGAACGCATAGGTCGGCCGTACGAGCGAAAGAAATCTTATAGCGGCGGGCTACGATCCAAGTCGAGATAATCCCGCCGATAAAGCCGCCATAAAAAACGAAACCGGCGCCTGAGAAAATTATCGCCTTGGGATCGGCGAGGTAGGCTGGGAGATCGTCGAGGACGGCGTAGATGCGCGAGCCGATGATGCCCGCGATAGCTCCCCATAGCACGACAGCGTTGGCAAAATCAGCGCTGATACCGCGGCGGCGGCATTCGCGCGTAAGCAGGTAATCGCCGGTGATAAACCCGAGCGCCATCATCAGGCCGTAGCTGTAGACGGTCAGCGGCCCAATTCGGAGAAGGACAGGGAGCATCGTTGAAGCAAGCTTATAGGAGCGACCCGCGCTGCGCGAGAGTGGTCAAGATCGGCTTGCGGATTTCCATTGGTGATCATATTGACGCAGCGATGCGCGCAATTGTTCAACGGGTGAGCCGGGCCGAGGTGATGGTCGAGGGGCGACCGATCGGCAAAATCGGACGGGGCTTTGTTATTCTAATCGGAGTCGGCAGGGGTGATAACGAGAAGGACGCCGAGTTCATTGCCGATCGGATCCTCGGGCTGAGGGTTTTCGCCGACGCGGCGGGCAAAATGAATCTGGCTCTGGCGGCGGTCGATGGTGAACTGCTGGTGATTTCGCAATTCACACTGCATGCGGATACGAGTCAGCGGCGGCCGTCATTCACGCAGGCGGCGCCACCGGACGAGGCGCGGCGGCTATATGAGCATTTTCTGTCGATTGTGAAACAGCGCAGTGGTAAGGTTAAAGAAGGCGAATTTGGCGCGCACATGGAAGTCAATCTCGTCAATGATGGCCCCGTCACAATAATGCTGGACAGTAGAAATGGCTGATATAATAGGCACTGGCGGAGCGCTCTAGCGCGAAGCGAGTAAGGCCGTTCTGCGGCACGCGCATCCGCAAGCGGTAAGCGGACTAAAACTATGGCAAGCGCAGGCTTTTACGCAGTCGAATCGGGCAAGATTTCTTTTCGCCGAGACGGCAACTGGTATAGCGATGACGAGCGGATCGATAATCAGCGAATTGCGCTGTTGTTCAGCAAAAGTATCCATCGGGACGCGCACGGCCATTACTTTCTGCAGGTAGCGGAAGAGCGCGCGCCGATCACGGTCGAGGACACGCCGTTCGTGGTCAAAAAGGTCGACGAAGATGGAAACGGCGGATTCGTCGTCATGACTAACGACGAGATGAGCGAGGCGCTCGATCCGGCGACGCTCGAAATTGGCGATCACGATGTGCTGTATTGCAAGGTCAAGGGCGGAGCGTATCGTGCGCGCTTTTTGCGGACCGCTTATTACCATCTGGCGGACCATTTCATGAGCGACGATGGCGAGAGTTTTGGATTAATCGTCGCGGACCATCGCTATCCCATCAAGATCAAAGGCAACGGCGACAGCGCCGGCCATCAGGCGTGAGATCGGCGCTGGAGTTGGCCGAACCGCATTTCAACATCGTTCTGGTACGGCCCGAGATTCCGCAAAATACTGGCTCTATCGCGCGGCTGACGGCAGCGACCCAGGTACGCCTCCATCTCGTGGGACCGCTAGGTTTCTCCCTTTCTGATCGGTACCTCAAGAGGGCCGGCCTTGACTACTGGCCCTATGTCGATTTCGTCACGTACGAAGGCTGGGATGAATTTGCAGCGACGCATCGCGCGATTGAGCCGTCGCGGTTCAAGTATTTTACGGTGCATACCGAGCGCGTGTATCATCGCGCGGAATACCGCCGCGATGACTTTCTGGTATTCGGCAGCGAAACGAAGGGACTAGGCGCAGCCTTTCTGGAAGAGCATCGCGCGTACGCCTATCGGATCCCGTTGTTTGAGCCGGGCGTGCGCAGTCTCAATCTGGCGAATGCGGTCTCTATCGTCCTGTACGAAGGATTGCGGCAGACCGGTCAGTTAGAGTCCGAGTCAGGCACCGGCTAAAGAAATTCCTACGGCTTGGTGTCTCGCCAGCGGACATTTAGCAGGACGCCGAGTGTGCGGTTTCAACACATGCAGAGATCGCTATTGGCCTGTGGATGCTGCTCAATACAGCTAGTCAAATCATAGTGTCGCATGGATAGAAATATCATTGGAGTGTTCAATTACATATTGAAGTCCAAAGGGAAACTATTATGGCCATTAACAAGTAGTGAAGGAGAAGACCTCAGATAAGCTGTGCGTATGGCGAGCAAAGAGTTGATGAGCGCGTTGCCCATCCGCAACATCTGATATGAGGAACAAAAGTTGCCCTATTCGCCGGTGCTATGGGAGCACCAAGTAGTCAACCCTGGAACGAAGCAGAGCATCCGCGAAACCCCATCGGGCGTACGCGGGCGGTGCCCAGTTTCAAGCGCAAAGCGTCGGTAGCCAATGGGCAGGAGCGCGGGCAGGTCTTTATCTTGATGACCTTCGCTCTAGTAGCGGTGATGGGATCCGTGGCCCTCGCGGTGGATATGGGCTACATGGAGCATCAGAAAACCAAGATGCAGTCGGCGGCAGACGGCGCGGCGATAGCAGGTGCTTCCGCGCTGGCCGGCGGCTCGTCGTTGATCACCGCGGCGGCGGACGAAGACGCCTCACTCAATGGATTCACTAACGGGTCCAACGGCACAACGGTCACAGTTAACAACCCGCCCAAGTCGGGACCGAACACCGGCAATAGCAGCTACGTTGAAGTAATCATCAGCCAGCCGCAAAACACATTCTTCCTGAAGGCTCTCAAATTCAAACAGATTACTGTAGGTGCGCGCGCCGTTGCGCAGGTAGAGAGCGCAGCAGGTTGCGTCTATGCGCTGGATACGTCGGCTTCGCTCGCGGTCAACCTGAGCAATGGTGTGAATATTACGTCGAGCTGCGGCGTGATCGTGGACTCAAGCAGCTCGTCCGGACTGAGCGTGATTGGTGGCGCGAAGCTGACCACGACCTCGGTCGGCGTCGCGGGAAGCAGTTATGCGATGAACAACGGCGGGTCGATCATCAAATATTCTAGCGGCGGCAGCCTGACACCCGTGACGGGGATGATCGCGGTGCCGGACCCTCTGGCGACGGTGCCGGAACCTACCGTCGGCGGGTGTACCTATACAGGCACACAAACCTACAATTCGTATACAGCGACTCAGACCCCACCCTACAGCGGCAAATACTCGATTAGTCCTGGCACTTATTGCGGTGGAATCCAGGCGAGCAACGGTATTTCGATTACATTCGGTTCCGGAACATACATTCTCGCGGGCGGCGGCATGTCGCTGCAGAACGGCGGCGGCACGACTACGGGGACTAACGTGACGTTCTACAACACAACCGGTTCAGCGGCAGGTTACACAGGGTCGAATAACGCCTATGCCGGAATCAACATAGCTAACGGCGTGACTGCGACCTTCAGCGCGCCCACCTCTGGAACATTGTCCGGAATTCTATTCTTTCAGGATCGCAGCGTACCGAAGGGATCGGCGGCCAGCACCTTCGCCGGCGGGACGAGTGACACGCTCACGGGAGCATTGTACTTTCCGACTACGCAGTTGAACTACAGCAATGGCGCGAATGCGGCCTATACGATTCTAGTCGCCGACACGCTGACGTTTACAGGCGGCGCGACGATGAACAATAACTATACGTCGCTGGCGAACGGATCGCCGATCGTGGCTGAGCGGTTGACCGAATAGTAAGACTCGTGGCTCATTTCGCGAAACGAAATAGTGCAAAGCGGCACAGCTATCGCTATGCGGCTGGGCAGGCGGCAGCCGAACTGGCCCTGCTGGCGACTACGCTAGTCCTGATGCTCGGGGTTGCCGTTGAAATGGGCCGACTTGGTTATCTCGCGATGACGCTCGATGATGCGGCACGGGCCGGCGCCCAATACGGTGCTCAGAGCTATACGACTGACGGCAATACCAGCGGGATGAAAACTGCCGCGACTAACGCCGCTAGCAATATTGATGGGGCGAAGTGGTGGGGTTCGTCAGCCGCGTTCAGCGCGAGCGCGTCGACTTTCTGCGAATGCGATAACGGCACGGTGGTCACCTGCCCGGGTTCGTGCTCGTCGGGCGCACCGATTATCTATGTGCAAGTTAAAACACAGGCGAATTTCGTTCCATTTCTGAGGATCCCAGGGTTACCGTCGACCTTTACAATCCACGGGCTGGCGACGATGCCGGTGCAATGAGGCAAGCTCATGTGGAGGTCAGCCCGTGAGCGCGGAAGGCGAACTGAACTTGGCCAAGCGGCGACCGAGTTCGCGTTGATCGCGACAGCGTTAATTGCGCTGATCTTCGGCGTGGTTGACGTTGCGTACGCAATCTACGCCTATAACACAGTCTGTTACGCGGCGAGCAGTGCGATACGATACGCGTCGCTCAACGGCGCGTCGAGTTCCTCGCCGGCAACTTCGACCTCCGTTCAGTCATTAGTGATGAGCTTGGCAAATGGGCTCAACGCGACATCAAAGTGTCCGGCGAGCGGCGCCAAAGCACTCTGCGCGAGCACTACCTTCAACCCCAACAACAGCGCCGGCAGTACAGTCACGATCGTCGTGACATATGACTTCCAGCCATTCGGGCCGTTTCTGCCGAGCGCGGTGCTGGCGCTGTCCAGCACGCGGCAGATGACCATTCCCGACTAAGATTTCTTCGGCGCGCTAGTTCCTTCGCGTGCCGCACGAACTGCCGCAGCCGCCGCTCCCGCATCCTTTGCCGGACGGCGGTGGGGAGCCGAAGGTATAGCCGCGTTGCTCAAGCTCGGAGGCTCGGACCCATTCAAGTGGAGTTGTAACGCGGCTATCGCAATGGGCGCAGCGGCGGTGCGTGCTAGCGTCATCGTCAAAGGCCAGCGTGGTCAATACGAGCTTGTCGCAGGCGCTGCAATGCGCCATCGGGAAGGAAGATGAGGGATTGGGCGCAGCTTCGCGCATAAGCCAAGCCTACATCATTTCCCGGCGTCGCACATGTGCCTCGT
Source organism: Binataceae bacterium (SeqCode) (assembly GCA_035524095.1). GTDB lineage: Bacteria > Desulfobacterota > Binatia > Binatales > Binataceae > DATJUF01. The sequence continues at coordinate 10,258 of DATKPK010000007.1, forward strand.
ATGAAGCGAGTCGGCGCGCTCGCGTCTGAGACTTTTAGACGCGACGTTAAACCGTAGCCTGCGTTAGGAGACCGTTTTCAGGAAACCCAACAAGGCTTCATTGGTGGGGCCTGGGCGTTCGGCTTGGACCCAATGGCCCGCGCCGTCGATGATGACCTTACCGCGCAAATTCGGCACCCATTGATCCATCATGGCGAGGAGTCCGCCGCCGCCGAAGGAAAGCACGATGTCTTTCGAGCCGGCGATGAAAAAAGCCGGCTGCTCAATCTTCGCGTGTTCCAGTTGGGGCGTGATCGCGATGTTACGATCGATATTGCGATACCAGTTGATCGGCCCGCGAAAGCCACTCTGCCGATATTGGGCGACGTAGTAATCGAGGTCCTCGGCGGTAAGCCATGAGGGCAGCGACGGCGGATCGACGAGGCCATCGAGGAATTTCGCCGACGCAGGCTTCTTGACGAACCAGATACCTTGCGGTGCGTCGCCGGAAATCGAGAAATAGACCATCCGCAACGATTTGGGGATGTCGGTCTCTAGTTCGGCTTCGGCGACCCCGGGTTGCTGGAAATAGACGATGTACCAGAAGTTGTCGCCAAAGTTTTCCTGCTTGGTCATCACGCCTTCCCGGCCGCGAACGTACGGCACGCTCATTCCAACCACGGCGCGAACGCGTTGAGGATGAAGCAACGCCGTATGCCATGCGACCGGCGCGCCCCAATCATGACCGACGACGATGAAGCGCTCGTGACCGAGCGCGGTTGCGAGCCCGGCTACATCGTTGGTCAGTTCGACAATGTTGTAAGCCTCGATGGCGGCTGGTTTATCACTACCGCCGTAACCACGCTGATCGGGAACGGCGACCTGGTAGCCAGCGGCCACGAGAGGATCAATCTGATGGCGCCACAAATACCAACTTTGCGGGAAGCCGTGGAGCAGAATGACGAGCGGCCCCTTGCCCTCGACGACGGTGCGCAGGGTGATACCGTTGGTTTTGATCATCTCAAAGTTGCGCTGTTTCATGGGTGTCCTCCTGGCGAATCGTCCTGATGCCGTGTCTGTGCCGGGTATAAGCCGATGAGCGAATTTTTGCGAGGGCGAATACTCAGACTGTGGCGGTTTGCAGATGCTCAAGCAAAAGCTCTGCGATGCGATCCGGGAATTGATCGACAATAAAGTGGCCGCCACCTTCAAGCTCGACGAACTTGTAGGGGGCGCGAACAAACTCTGCCGTCAATTCCGCGGCGCGGCGGCCAACGGTCGCGTCGGCGCTGCCCCAGACATAAAGCGTCGGCATCGAGACCGGCGGAGTAGCCGAGGCGATGGTGTTTGCGCGATACCAATTTACGGCGCTTTCGAGGGCGCAGTCCTCGGCGAGCATTGCCAGATAGAGGTTGACGTACGCGGCCGGGACGCCTCCTTGCTCCAGTCCGCTGCGCAGCCATTTGAAATTATCCTGGCGCAGGCGCGTGATCGCGTCGTCTTCGCGGAAGCCTCGATGATGGCGAGAACGGCCCGCTTGTTCAGGATCTTCGGCCATCGCGCGGGTGAAGGCGGTTGGATGCGGACGCGAGAGCACGGTGAGAGTCGCGACGCGCTCCGGATTGGCGGCAGCGATCAGCCATGCGAGTTGGCCGCCCCAATCATGGCCGACGAGATGGAAGCGGCGCGCGCCGCACGCATCCATCAAACCCAGGGCGTCGCGGGTGAGACAATCGGTGGTGTAGGCTGCGACTTCGGACGGACGCGCGTTCGTTGAATAGCCACGTTGATCGGGCGCGATTGCGCGAAATCCCTTTTCCTCAAGGGCATTCAGTTGATAACGCCACATGTGGCGATTTTGCGGGAAACCGTGGAGCATCAGGACGGCAGGGCCCGTGTCAGGGCCAGCGGTATCGACCGTGAGACGACAGTCGCCGACATTCAAAATTTGCGTTTGTATCCCCACGACGCCCTCGCCAAGCGCTAAAGGTGATTTCAACCTAATACGACAGAGCGACGGCAAATAGCTATCGGACGTTCGGCGTTTGGTAATGGTCGGCGATATAACGGAGAGCATCGTCGCGGCTGGCAAGCGCGCCGTCGAGATGGAGATCCTGGACTTCCGCCAAGATACGCTTGAATTCGGGGCCGGGCCGAAAGCCCATCGAGATGAGATCGTCGCCGCCGATCAGGCGCGGGGGACGGATCTCGTCGACGGTCATCGAAGCGAGCGCCTTGCGGCAGAAATGATAGAAGCTGAGATCTGAGTTGGAGCCGAGCGCGTCGAAGCGAGCCAGTTCCAGCAATTCGCTGAAACCGTCTTCGGCGAGCATTTTCTTGAGAGTTGAAGGGCGCATTCGCGGGGCCATCGTGAGGCGGAGGTGGTAGCGGACGAGGTAGGCCACGCGATCCTGCACGAAACGCGAGCGGCGCAGACGGCGCATCAGATCTGCACCGATCGCGGCGCCCTGCTCTGTGTGGCCGTAATAAGTAGTCTTGCCTTCGGGTGTGACGGCGCGAGTGCGCGGCTTGGCGATATCGTGGAGCAGTGTGCCGAACGCGAGAGTCTCGGTGCATCCGCTCGGCAGCATCGAAAGCATCAGGCAGGTGTGACGGTAGACATCGCCCTCGGGATGATAGTTGGCAGGTTGCTCGCAGCCCTTGAGGTCGAGCACCTCGGGCATGATGGCCTCAGCAAGGCCACTCTCGACGAGCAAATCGAGACCACGCGCTGCGCGGCCTTCGGTCATGATCATGACGATTTCTTCGCCGATGCGTTCCGCGGAAATTCGCGAAATCGAAGGGGCGTCGCGCTGGATCGCGTTCCAGGTAGCAGGCTCGATGGTAAAATCGAGCCGTGCAGCGAAACGGACGGCGCGGAGCAGACGGAGATGATCTTCGCGGAAGCGTTCATCGGGGTTGCCGATTGCGCGGATGATACCCGCCCGCAAGTCGTATAAACCGCCAACGAGATCGATCACCTTACCGTCGACGGGGTCGAAATACATTCCGCCGATGGTGAAATCGCGCCGACGAACGTCTTCTTCGATGGTGCCATAGCTGACGGCCGAGGGCCGGCGGCCATCGACGTAGGCTGCGTCGGCGCGAAACGTCGCGACCTCGAAAGGGTTGCCGTCGATCAGGACCATGATCACGCCGAAGCGGGCGCCGACTGCTACGGTATGCTCAAAGATGCTCTGGACGACTTCAGGCCGGGCGTCCGTGGCGATGTCGTAATCCTTGGCAGGCACGCCGAGAACGCGATCGCGAACACATCCGCCAGCCAGGTAGGCGGCGAAGCCTTTGCTGCGCAATTTAGCGCAAATCTCGATAGCCTGTTTTTCTTTAGCGACGGGAGCCATGGAACTAATGAAGTTTAACGGCTTGCCGGGGAGGCGCGCTATCGACTATAGAAGGCATCGCACGTTAGGGGAGACAGGATAGAAAACTCGGAAAAACTACGTTTGACGGGATCGGCCAGAAATGGTAACGGTTCCGCCCTAGAAAACCCACCGACTCGGGGAGGAAAAATGGCGCTTAAACGTCTAAGAACGCGTAACTTGGGGGCCGTTTTGGTGTTGGGCGGCGCGTTGGTCGGATTAGTCGGATCGGCCGGGGCACAGAACATGGAGGGGAATCGGCCGACGCTCGGTCCCGGGGGGGCTGTAACTTCGGGCAAGATTGAGTTTCGGCAGTATTGTGCTCAGTGCCACGGGATGGATGCAACAGGCGATGGTCCGGTTGCCCCAGCACTCAAGAAGAAACCCGCAAACTTGACGATGCTGTCGAAAAATAACGGCGGAGTATTCCCAGAGCAGGAAGTACGCGATTTTATTGATGGTACGAAGACTGCCGCCAGCCATGGCACCCGCGAGATGCCGATCTGGGGCTATGCCTTCATGTACCGGCAGGGCGCAATGACTGGCAGTGGGTCTCCGCCATTGAATCAGCGGCAGGTCGACCAAAAGATCAATATGCTGGTCAATTACGTCAAGAGCATCCAGATGCAGTAAATTGGATGGGCTTGGCCCAAACTGCAGAAGGCAGCCTTGGCTGAAAACTGACCTTACAATTAACGGCGCGACTCCTCATCGGGGCCGCGCCGTTGGGCATTGCGATGGCGGCTCGCAATGAATGAAGCTCGAGCGCGAAGCGTGTGGACGATTGCAGAGTCTGGTCGCCGACTCGTCCTAATTTTGCTCATAGCGCTGATCGTGAGCGTCACGACTATGACGGCGAACGGGCGGGCCGATGCGGCCGGCGATGCGCAGGCGGGTGCAACGTTGTTCGCGCATAATTGCGCGCGCTGTCATGGCAGGACCGGCAAGGGCGATGGTCCCGATCTCGCGAAGATCCACGCCGACAATCCGCCGGATAACTGGACCGACAGAGAGACCAACGCCGAGTTGAGCGATTACAAGATCAGGAAAATCGTCACGGGCGGCGGACCAGCAGTCGACAAGTCGTCGAAGATGCCAGCTTTTGGAAGCAAGATTTCGCCTGCGCAAATCGACGACCTGATCGCATTTATCCGTACGCTGCCAAAGTAATCCCTACCTAGATTCGAGTTGGCTTAATGCGCTGTTAATTATTCAAACTCACCCAAAGCTTGCAGCCAGCCGAGTGACGGCGGTAAATTTTCAGTTCTCGAGCGACATCAGGAACCGTCAGCAACGCAGTGCCAGCCTGGTTTGCGAATCGCTGGCCGAAGAATCAGAAAGGAGACTCATCATGGCTTCTGCACAAGGTGGCTGTATGTGTGGCGCGGTGCGATACGAATGCACTGCGGATCCGATGTTCATGGGCAATTGCCATTGCCGGGATTGCCAGCGGGCGAGTGGGTCCGGTTATGCGCCAGCGATCGGGGTTCCACAGAGCGCGGTGAAAATAACTGGCAACGTGAAATATTATGAGTCCAAGGGCGACAGCGGTCAGCTTGCGAAGCGTGCGTTCTGTCCAAATTGCGGATCGCGTCTATTCTCGGTGCCGACGTTCGCGCCGGACTTGATGGTTCTTGCAGCCGCCAGCCTGGACGATCCAAGCATCTACAAGCCGACGATCGATATTTACGCATCCAGCGCCCAGCCATGGGATCACATGGATCCGGCATTGCCGAAGTTCCCGAAAATGCCGCCGATGGGCTAACGACCGCGTCCTCGATGATTCGCTTGCGAGCGCAGTAACGCATTAGGCAGCGATTCGATAGCGTCAATCCGGACGGCGAAGCGGTGGACGGCCGAGCGTGATGCCGCCGTCGATCGCAATAATTTGGCCAGTGACGTTCGCGGCCTGATCGGAGCAGAGCCAAGAAACGGTACGACCGATGTCGTCGGGCGTCTGTTCGCGGCCGAGCGGGACCAGCGTCCGCACCGCGGCCTCGAAGGTGGCGCGGGCACGATCCTGGCCGCCGCCGATAGCGGCGCCGAGCTCTTCCCAGATTTTGGTGTAAATAAGGCCAGGGGCGACGGCGTTAACGCGAATACCGGCTGATCCGAGTTGGAGCGCGAGCGAGCGGGTGTATGAAATCACGCCGGCCTTGGCTGCGGCATAGGCGGCGAGGCCGGGCGTCGCGAGCATCCCGGCGATCGACGAGGTATTGCATATAGCCGCACCGGAGCGCATCCGCGGCGCGACTTCTTTCGAAACCAGATAGACCGAGTTGAGATTGAGATCGACGTAGCGGCGCCAAAGTTCGACGCTATGCCATTCAGTGTTCTGGCCGTCCTCAAACCAATTCGACTCGCCACCACCTGCATTGTTGCATAGAACATCGGGATGCGGACCGAGCTTGGCGGTGATCGCTTCGAGGGTGACGCGAACTTGGGCCTCGTCGGTAACGTCAGCGGCGAAGCCCTGCACGCGATCGGCGATATCGGCCGGCGGCGGCTGCAAGGCCTTGTCGGCGACGGCCACTTGATCGACGACCTTCTCGGCGAGCAGCGCGCGTACGATCGCGAGTCCGATACCTCGGGAACCGCCGGTCACAATTGCGTATTTAGCCATGGTAATCACCTTGTTGTTTAGAGCCGGGCGCAGCCTATCAGAATTCCCAACGCGTAACTCGCAGACTTGCCTATTCTCCCGGTTCTTGGGCTCAGAGTCTTAGGCACGACGCTCGCGGCCTCGCCGCGTGCACGGTCTCGCAAGCGAGACTTACCTGGGTTCTTCGCCAAACCGAGCGGCAAGAGGCCGTTCCAGCTCGGAGGGGTGTTCGGCCGTGCCCGGAGCTGACGGGGGCGCATGCGTGGCGAGCGGCTGAGTGGTTGCGGCGACCTCGTGCGGGGGGATGCGAACGTAGGTACGGCGATAGACTTTGAGCAAAGCGGCAAAAACCGCAAGGATTGCGGGACCGGCGAAAATTCCGAGCGGGCCGAAGGCTTCGAGGCCACCGGCCAAACCGAAGAACAGCGCAAGCGTCGATAGCTCGGTGCCGTGGCGCATCGCGAGCGGCTTGATGAAGTTATCGATAATTGCGAGGGCGATGGTCGACCATACGACCAAGAGAATCGCCGTGCCCCAACCGGATTGGAAGGCCAGGTAGATCGCGACTGGAATCCATACGATCGCGGTTCCGCCGACTGGTAGCAGTCCACCAGCGGCGGTCGCGAGCGCGAGCAGAGCCCAATAAGGGACGCCACAGACAAGATAGCCGAGGCCGATCGTAACGCCGTCGAGTAGGGCTGTGAGCATCAGGCCGCGCATCACGGAGGAAAGCGTGGCGCTCAAGGTCTCGAAGATCGCGACCTTGTCGACATCATGCAGCGGCATCAGCTCAAGAATCGAGAGGTAGTACGATTCGCCGTCGCGCAGCAGATAGAAGAGCGTGATCAAGGCGATAGCGAAGTGAAAGACGAAGTTGGCGAGATTACTGGCGACAGCTCCGGTGTGCTCGAGGATGTAGCTACTGACCAGCTTCGCACCGCTGACACTGGCGCTATTGATTTCATCTTCGAGACGGATGCCGAATCGGGCAAGCATCGCCGTGATGCGGACACCGATATGACTGCTGGTGAGCCAATGATTGGCATAGCCCAAGCCGTTGTGGCCAGAGACAGCCGAGAGCGAATCGTAGATCGACTGGCTCTCATGGACGAGGCTGGCGGAGAGCCAAATCGTGGGCAGGACAACTCCGAGAGCGATTGCGAAGGAGATGATTGCAGCGGCGGCAGTACTGCTGCGCACCAGCCTTTTCAATTCACGCTGGGCGGGATGGGCGAGGAAGGCGAGCAGAATCGACCAGGCGATGGGAACCAGGAACGGCTCGATCACTTGATAGAGCGCATAGGTGATCAGCGCCAGCAGTCCGAAGAAAAAAACCTGTACGATCCTTTCGCGATTCATGAATCTGTAGGATGAGCTTATCAGAAGCTCGGAGTATGGTCTCGCTCAGGGCATCAGAGGTTGGGTTATACGATGGAAGTCAACGGGATTGCGCATATCTATCTGACCGTCGCCAATTATGAGGCTTGTGCGGCTTTTTATCGACGTTTGCTGCCATTTCTAGGCCTGACTTTCGTCGTGCGCGACACGGCGGAATCGCTTTATTGCATCGGCGGGCGGACCGGCTTCGGTATCACGCGGGCGGCGCCGGAATTCAGCAGTGAGCGGATCCGGCAGGAGCGCCCAGGACTACATCACATATGTTTCAGGGCGCGGGCGCGCGAGGATATCGATGCGGTCCATGCGCTGGTCAAGGAATTGGGCGCGAAAATCGTGCGGATGCCGGAAGAGGGTCAATGGGCGCCGGGGTACTATTCAATTTTGTTCGAGGATCCGGATGGGGCACGAATCGAAGTGAATTATATTCCGGGGAAGGGACTGTTGAGCGAGCGTAAGCCGTGAAACGGGCCGCCGGTGCCCTTTATTTAGTCGAGGACAAGCAAATGCCTTGGTACGCAGCGCACATAATCGTCTCAACCCGGCCGATCAAGCGCGACGGTGGGGAGATCTCGGTCTACGAAAACGTAATTTTGTTGTCGGCTAAAGATGACGACGAGGCGGACGTGAAGGCAAAGCGATACGGAGAAAATTCGGTGGTCGAGGACGAAACGCTCAGAATAGATGGAGAACCTGCGGAAGAATCGTTCGTCGGAGTCCGAAAGATAATTGAGATAAGAGGACCAATCGATTCTGTCGGCGATGAACCCGTGGATGGCGCCGAGATAACATATTCAGAAATGAGGGTGAAGGACGAGGAAGCGTTGGAGAAATTGGCGAAGGGCGACGAAGTAAGCGTGGAGTATCTGGAATAGATTTGGCCGACGCTGTCGATGTCGGGAAGTCAGGCCGGTGGGATCGCACAGGAGCTATCCCACCAGCCTGACGGGTCAGGTGGGGCTCAACTGAAGTGACGCAGGGCGGGGAGACTGGCGGCGGTAGCGGTAGGCATGCAGTTGCCGGCGACGGCTATCGTCGGCGGCACCAGAAGCTGATTGTTGGCGCCGGTATAACCGAGGGTCTGGCAGGCGAGATTGATCGCGCTCACCGCGTTGGCGGGAATGATCGTACCGCCCGCGAGTGCCGCATATTGCCCGGTGCACGCCTCGACACTCAGGCGGTATTCCTGGGCCGCTGAAACATTACAGGCCTGAGTCGCGTAGAGCGTGAGGACGCCCGGGTCATTCATCAGGACGTCGGTACCGATGATTTTTGACAGCATCGGCCCGGCGTTAAGCATAGGGCCGCTGGTGGTGGTGGCGCAGCCGCCGCAAAGAATCGCGAAGCTGCAGGCGGCGATAAAGCCAACGATATATCCCAGCCGTCGATTCATGGGCGATTTCCTCCTAGCGGTTCGGGTGGTGGCGTTCGACGCCAAAGGCTGATGACTCCGGTAAAGCTGAAAGCCGAGTAATCTCGACGCAGGGTGGAATAGCGCGGCGGGCGAAATTCGCTAAGGGTGAAATGCGCAACCGGTCGGCGGGTGAAAACTTCGGCTGACATTCCGCCGCGTGGCTGTCGACTGGAAGTTCGGCTGACACATGAAAATAGCCCGGTAAAAAGGCCGGGATAGTTCACGCGGCAGCTCTGATGCTTTAGGCACTCCCTTTCCCTTCGTGGACTCAGGCGCGCAGCCCTCGCAATTGAGGGCTGTCGCGGCGGGATCGGAAAATAGACGAGCTTGTGAGACTGAGTGAGACTCACTCACTGTCGATGGCGATCGAATATTGCCGGAGGGGGGAAAGTCGTTTAATGTTGGTGGCCGCTTGATTAGCCGATTTGTCAAATCATATCCAGAGGCACG
>DATKPK010000008.1:0-45223 GCA_035524095.1 Binataceae bacterium (SeqCode)
TGATCGCTGGTGCTACTCGACGTCGAAGGCGGTGGGTGAGCATTTCTGTTTCGCCTATCACAAGCTGGGCCTGCCGGTGACGGTGGTGCGCTACTTCAATATCTATGGGCCGCGGCTGGATCGCGTTGACGTCGGGCGGCTTTTCACGATTTTCATGGGGCAGCTTTTGCGTGGTACCGATTTGACGGTGATCGGCGACGGTTCACAGACGCGTTGCTTCACGTATGTGACCGACGCGGTCAGCGCGACGATACAAGCCGGGATCAATCGCAGCGTCGACGGTCACGCGATAAATATCGGCGTCGATGTGGAAACGTCGGTACTTGAATTTGCAAAACTAATGCTCGAACTATTCGGTTCGACCAAGTCAAAGATTAAATTCGTGACCCAGCAGGAAGTGTACGGCAATAGCTACGAGGATATCCCGCGACGGGTGCCCGATAACGCGAAGATGCGCAGCCTGCTCGGCGTCAAGCCGCTAGTCTCGTTACGCGAGGGCACGCAGCTCTCGATGGATTGGTTCCGCAAAGACGCCTTGGGCTAAGCGCGTCAAAAGTCAGTCAGTACTCTTCGGCCTGAATGGAGATAGCGCTCAAGGTCGACGTTGATACCCATCGCGGGCTCGGCGAGGGCGTGCCGCGCTTGGCGGCGATGTTGGCGGCAAAGAGCGTGTCGGCGACGTTCTTTATCGCGATGGGCCCCGACAATTCGGGCCGCGCCGTGATGCGGGCACTAAAGAATCCTGGGTTTCTCACCAAGATGCGGCGGACGCGAGCGGTTTCGATGTATGGATTCAGGACCGTTCTTTCCGGCACATTGCTGCCTGCGCGGCCGATCGCTCTAGCGTTCCCACAGGTGATGCGCGATTTGGCGCAAGCTGGTTTCGAGACCGGTGTCCATGGCTATGATCACGTGTGCTGGCAAGACCACCTCGATGAACTTGGCAAGCCTGGCATATCCAATGAAATTGACGACGCATTTGAGGTCTATCGTGCGGTGTTCGGAGAGGACTCGCGCAGTTTTGCCGCCCCTGGATGGCGAACTTCGGGCTATGCTCTGGATGCGCTTAGAAAGAAAAAGATTACCTATCACAGCGACACGCGGGGCCGAACGCCATACCGATGCGCGATCGATGGCACGGTCATGGACGTGCCCGAGATACCGACGACAATGCCGACGCTCGACGAGGTTTTGGGTACGCCCGACGTTCCCGACAGTGCGGCAGCGATTCGCTACTACGCTCAGCATCTCGATAAAAGCGCGCTCAACGTTCATACGGTGCATGCGGAGACTGAGGGGATGGGCGAGCTGGCTACGTTTGAGACGATAATCGAGACCTGGCGAGAGCGGGGCGCCACCTTCGTTCGGCTTGGAGACGTCGCGCGGGGGATTGACGCCGAAAGCTTGCCGATATGTGAAGTAATCCGCACGACCTTGCCGGGACGGGCTGGATGGATCTCGGCGCAAGGTCCGGAAGCGAAATGAAAGAGTCAGCGCGACTGTAAGCTCGATGGGCTTTCGTGGTATCAGTGACGGGAGTGTCAATACTTCGAGGAGAACCGCCGATGCCCGGGAAGCAGATTGCCGAGAATCCACGTGATGTAGGCCTCGATCCGGCCAAGGTTGAGGAGCTGTTCAAGCGCGCCGAGCGGGAGGTCGCTGAGGGTCTGCTACCTTCGACGCAAATCGCGATCGCGCGCGATGGCAAAATCGGCGCGATGAAGACGTTTGGCCGTGCCATGCAAGGCGGCGAGGATAAGCCAGCAACGAACGACACGCTCTACTGCGTATTCTCATGCACCAAGGCGATCATGTCGGCCGCGATCTGGATTCTGATCGGCGATGGCAAGCTCGATATCAGCGAGCGGGCGGCGAATATAGTCCCTGAATTCGCCACCAACGGCAAAGACGTGATCACGGTTGAGCAGCTATTGCTGCACGTCGGTGGCTTTCCGTTTGCGCCTTACGCGCAGAAGGATTGGCTTGATCGCGACAAGCGACGGGAGAAGTTCAAGACCTGGCGGCTCGAATTTCCGGTCGGGCAACGTTTCGTCTATCACGCGACCTCGACCTTCTGGGTACTCGCCGACATACTCGAAAGGCGATCCGGACAGGATTTCCGACATTTTGTACGCGATCGGATCGCATCGCCGCTAGGGCTGCAGGAACTGCGTCTCGGCGTGCCACCGAATGAACAATATCGGATCGCGGATCTGACCTACGTTGGGGAGGCACTGACGCCCGAAGATTACAAGAAGATGGGCTTTCCTCCTCCACCAGTGACGGAGGTCACCGAGAATATGATTCTCGGCTTTAATGATCCGATCGTGCGTGAGTCAGGTGTGCCGGGCGGTGGAGGAATCATGACCGCGGCTGAGCTAGCGCTGTTCTACCAGGGTCTGTTGCAAAATCCGCCGGTAGCGGATAGCAAGCCGATTTGGCAGCCCGAAGTTTTGAAAGAAGCAATACGGCCGCGCTCGGGGCAGTATTTCGATCCCATTTTCAAGTTCAAAGTCAATCGGGCTCTCGGTGTAATCGTCGCAGGTGACGACCAGTTCATCGGCTATCGCGGCTTCGGCAAGACCAATTCGCCTAACGCGTTTGGTCATGGCGGCGCCGGCGGACAGATTGGATGGGCGGATCCCGCGACGGGAATTTCATTGGGTTACTGCACTAACGGTTTTGACCGCAACGAGATCCGGCAGGGCAAGCGCGGTGTTGCGCTCTCGAGTCTCGCGGCAGTTTGCGCTTTATGAAATCGGCCCCTACAAGACCGAGGCCGATTACGGTTAGTGTTCGGCCTCCGTTGCGGGTGACTGCAACGTCGCTTGCGGCCACAGCGCCCGCAAGGCTGAAAAGTGGTATCCTTGAAGGTGCGATGACCGACAAGGAACGGCGTGAATTTCAGGGTTGGGCGCGAGTCGTTAGTGCCGGATGGTTCATCCTATGGACGGTCGCGGCTATTACGATTTACCGGGTCAATTCGCGCCGAGCTGTGATCGCGATGCATTTTGCGATAATCGCCTTACCGGGAATAATTGCGGCGGTCGCGATCGGTCGCCGCTCGGGCTAATCGTCAGTGTCCTATCTAGCCGACAAACGGATTGTGCAGGACAATCGTCGCCTCGCGCGCGGCGCCGACTCCTATCATCGCGAGCGGGATTCCGCATAGGTCGGCGATGCGATCGAGATAGCGTCGAGCGTTGACAGGCAGGTCGTCGAGGCTGCGCGCGCCAGTCAAATCCTCAGTCCATCCGGGGGTTTCTTCGAAGACTGGCTTGACCTTGCCCAGAAGGTGGCGCTGCGCGGGGAGATTCGTCAGCCGGGTACCCCTTGATTCGTAAGCGACGCATAGGCGCAGCGGGTCGATACCGGTCAGGACGTCGAGCTTGGTCAAGGCAAGACCCCACATCGCATTGAGACGAATGGCGTGGCGCGCGAGCACTGTGTCGAACCATCCGATACGGCGTGGACGGCCTGTGGCGCTGCCGAACTCGTCGCCCTCGGCCCGTAGAGCATCACCGAGTTTGCCCTTTATTTCGGTGGGGAACGGACCACCACCAACACGGGTCGTATAGGCCTTGCTGATTCCGAGCACGGCATTGAGCTTGCCTGGACCGATGCCGGCGCCGCCGAAAATCGCGCTCGCGCCACAATTCGAGGAAGTTACGAAAGGATAGGTGCCGTGATCGATATCCAGCATCACGCCATGAGCGCCCTCGAAGAGGATGCGGTTGCCTGAGGACATGGCGTCATTGATGAAAATCGAAGTGTCGCAAAGATAACGCATCAGACGCGTGCGCACCTTGCGCATTTGGTCAACGATTTCTGTTGCGCTGATCGGTTTCGCTTTTAGAACCGACTTGAGGTAGGCATTTTTGTCCTGAAGATTACGTTCGAGCTTTTCTCTGAAGGTCGCGAAACTGATGAGATCCTCGAAACGCAGACCGACGCGCGCCATTTTGTCTTCGTAAGCGGGGCCGATACCGAAGCCGGTGGTGCCGATGGCATTTTTGCCAAGGCGCGCCTCGCGCGCGCGGTCGATCGCGCCATGATAGGGCATCACCATGTGCGCGTCGTAGCTGAGACGCAGCGACGAATCATCCCGTAAGTGCCCGCGCTTTTTGAGCGAGTCGATCTCGTCGATCAGGGCAAAAGGATCGACGACAGTGCCGTTGCCAATCACGCAGACCTTGGAATCGTAGAGTGCGCCAGCGGGAATCAGGCGCAGGATGAATTTCTCGCCATTAACGACCAGCGTATGAGCGGCATTGTTACCACCCTGAAAGCGGACCACCACGTCGGCGTCAGCCGCCAACAGGTCAACAATCTTGCCCTTGCCCTCGTCGCCCCATTGGGAGCCGACCACTGCGACAGTTTTCATATCAGCCGACCGGCACGCATGCGGTAAAGAGCCTTGCGCCCGGAGTCTCCTCCAGCCTCAGCAGGATTTCGGAAGCGGACGTCAAAGTTTAATCAGTGACGCCGAAGTAATCGCCGGGATCGTCTTAAGCCGTTCGAGCATCGAGGCGGACACCGGCCCGTCAACTTCGACCAGGCTAAGCGCGGTGCCACCGGCGCGGTCGCGGCCGAGTTCGAGCCCCGCGATATTGATGCCCGCCTGTCCGAGGATCGTACCGATAGCGCCGACGACGCCTGGCACGTCCCGATTGTGCAATACCAGAAAGTAGCCTTCGGGGGCTGCCTCTATCGGGAAGCCGTCGATGCGTATCATGCGTAGCGCACGATTACCGATCACGGCGCCCGCCACCTCGTGATTGCCGCTTCGCGTAGTGACGGTGATCGTGAGCGTGTTGACGTAATCGGTGGTCTCGCGTGAACGGGTTTCGGTCACGGTGATGCCGCGCTCGCGCGCAAGATAAGGCGCGTTGACGTAATTGAGTTTTTGCGCGAGAAAGCCGCTGAGCAAGCCGCGCAGCACCGATGCGATAATCGGTTCGGAGTTCAGATTGGCTGAATCACCCGCGAAGCTAACTTTGACATGCGTCGGGGCTTCGCCGATTAGCTGAGCCGCGAGCTGGCCGAGCTTTTCGCCAAGCGCCAGATGCGGCCCCAGTACCTCCAACTCCTTAACGCTCAAAGCGGGGATGTTAACGGCGTGGCGAATGGTGCCATCAAGCAGGAAGTCCGCGATCTGATGGGCGATATCGACGGCGACTTGAACTTGCGCTTCGCCGGTCGCCGCGCCCAGGTGCGGCGTGGCGATCAGATTATCGAGCTTGAGCAGCGGATGATCTGCGGGCGGCGGCTCTTCAACAAATACGTCGAGTGCGGCGCCTGCTGCTTGGCCAGACTTGAGAGCTTCCAGAAGCGCGGTCTCGTCGACGATTCCTCCGCGCGCGCAATTGATGATGCGCACGCCTTTTTTCATGATCGCGAAGGCCCGCGCGTTCACCAATCCGCGGGTCTCCTCGGTGAGCGGTGCATGGACAGTGATAAAATCAGCCGTGCCGTAGAGCGTTTCGAGATCGACCAGTTCGATGCCAGCCTTCGACGCGGCCTCGGCGGTGAGGATCGGATCGAAGCCGATCACCTTCATTTTTAGGCCGTGCGCGCGATCAGCTACGATTCGACCGATATTACCCAGGCCAATAATTCCGAGAGTCTTGTGATTGACTTCGACACCAGTGAACTTGCTGCGGTCCCAGCGTCCGGCCTTGATGGCGGCATTGGCTGACGGTATGTGGCGGGCTAATGCCATCATCATCGAAATGGTGTGTTCGGCCGTAGTAACGCTGTTGCCCTGCGGGCTGTTCATCACCACGATGCCACGGCGGGTGGCGGAGTCGAGATCAACATTGTCGACGCCGACGCCCGCACGGCCGATAACGCGCAGCGAGTTGGCGTTATCGACTACTTCTCGCGTGACCCGGGTCGCGCTGCGGATGATCAACGCGTCATAGGGGGCGATGATCGATGCAAGTTCAGAAGGGTTCAGGCCAGGCTTGAGATCGAAGCTGAGCGCGGGATAGCTCTTGAGAACATCGATACCCTGCGGCGCGAGTGAATCACTCAGTAGAACGCGGAAGCTATCTCCCATCGGTTGGTCAGCCACCTTGCGCAATCCGCTGTAGGACGGCGGCGACGCCGGCGCCTATCGCAAAGCGATAGCCAAGCCGGTCTAGTCCGATTTCGAGGGCGCCAACCGCGGTAAGCATATCGAACGGAGCGAGGAACCCCATGTGACCAATGCGCACGAGCTTGCCCTTCATTTGGTCCTGTCCGCCTTGCACGCTAACGCCTAGTTCGTCGCGCATCAGGCGCACGAGTTTGCCGCCGTCGAGCCCTTCGGGAGTAAGAAGGCCGGTAACACCTGGAGCCGGTGACTCAGGAGAAATCAGTTTAAGGCCAAGCGCGGGGGCGGCGGCCCGCGTCGCTTCCGCCATCAATCGATGGCGCGCGAAAACCTGCGGCAAGGTCTCGGCGTGGAGCAATTCGAGGGTACGGTTGAGACCAAAGATCAACGAAACCGAAGGCGTCCAAGCAGTAGTGTGTTCGTCGCGCTGAGCCTTCAACTCCCGAATCAAGTCGAAGTAGAAACGCGGCGCGCGGTTCTTCTGAGCCACATCGAGAGCACGGGTTGATAGCCCGATTATGCCGAGGCCTGGCGGCAGCATCAGCGCCTTCTGGCTACCGGTGATGAGTGCATCAACACCCCATTCGTCCATTTTTTGATCGAAGACGCCGACTGAAGTGATGCCGTCGATAATCAGAAGCGTATCGCGTCCACGCACAACGCGGCCGATTTCATCGACCGGATGGACCGTGCAGGTCGAGGTTTCACTAGCCTGCATCAAAACTGCGCGAGCTTGAGGATTAGCGCGTAAAGCTTCTTCGATCTGTTCAGGGCGGGCCGCTTGGCCCCATTCAACCTTTACTTCATGGCCGACAACGCCATAGATGGCGAGCATCTTGCCCCAACGTTCGCCGAATTTGCCGCCATTGACGAAAATCGCGTGATCGCCTGGGGCCAGCAGGTTGGTGATCGACGCTTCCATCGCGCCGGTACCGCTCGAGGCGAGCAGAATAATTTCCTGACGAGTGCCGAAGAGTGGCTTCAGCCGTTCGCGGGCGCTATCGAGAATTGCGCTGAACTCCGGCGTGCGATGGTGAATGATCGGGCGCGCCATTTCGAGCAGGACTTCGGGAGGGACGGGCGCGGGTCCCGGGGTAAAAAGATATTTCTTGTTGCTGGCCACTTTGCTGAATCCGAGGACGGCCTCTGAAGATGATCGATGATGGCTGGAATCGCGCAACGGTCAAAACCGGCCAAAAAAAAGCCTGGTGTCCGCGATGGCGGAGCGCCAGACCTGTGCATGCGCAATCAAGCTTCGCAGAGATACGCGTCTCCTTTATTTGGATAACGGAGCGCCGGTGTAGTGTCAAGTTGGCAGAACAGTATCGATGCTGGTTGCGGCGCATTGAAAGCGAGCGCGCGCCCGTGCTTAAAGTTGACGTACCGCCATGGCACTTGAATATGAAATCCGCGAGGACGAGCTGGTTTGGATCAAAAACCCGATGACCGGCGTCATCTCCTATGTGGTGGACGTGCGAGGGAAGAGCTTCGCTTTCACACTCGGCGGCCGTGCGGAACTGGAACCAGACCCTCCGCCACCAGACGAAGCGACTTTGCGCGAGGCGCGGCGCGTGTGTCCTTTCTGCCCTGGCAACGAAGATCAGGCGCCGGCGGAAATCATGCGTATCACGCCCGACGAGATTCCGGGCTGGACCGGGGCGGGCAAGATCGAAGAGGCGAACTGGGCGATTCGCGTTTTCAATAACCTGTTCCCGCGCATCCCTGAGAATCTGACTGGCGACCGCAATGAATCTTATGTAGTGGTTGAGGATCCGCGTCACTTCTTGGACCATCCACGCTCGGTCAATGATTTGACCTTTACGGCGTCGTTAGGGGAGGAGCACTTCCACCATCTGTTGATGACCGACGTGCGGCTAATGAGTCATGTATTCACCAACCCCGCGGTGCATTCGGTGGTGATTCGCAAGAATCAGGGACGCGAATCAGGCGCTTCGCAGCCGCATCCGCACCAGCAGGTCATCGGGTCGCCGTCATCGTTGCCGGCGGTCGAAATGGAGGCACGAGCGGAAGGCGAAAATCCGCACCTCTGGCCCGAGCTAATTGAGTTGGTGGAGCGGTTGGGGTTGCTGATTGAACGGCAGGATGGCGTGGTTAGCTATTCCAGTCCGATCGGCGCGTTTCCGCGCAGTTATGAAGTGGTGATGCCTGAGTATCGCGGTCTGCTGACCGATCTTCCACGCGAAGGACTGCGGGCATTTGCGCGATCGCTCTTCCGTATCCTGAGAATTCTTGGCCCCTTGCCGCTCGACTATGAGATCCATCAGGGAGCTGGACTGCCGTTGCACGCCCATATCAACGGGCGGCTGTATCCATATTCCAATGTGGCGGGAACTCTGAATTTACCAAGCGTATTGCGCCAGAACGTTGCAGCACTGCGCAAGGCGCTCGCACGAAGCTAGGCGGGAACTTAAAGGTCCGCATCATCCAGATGTGAATCTTTAACTTCGCCAAAGCTGAGCACTCGCGCGTGTTAAAGTGCCACTTTAACTTTAATCGAATCGAAACAGACTCCTATTCGGCCTTCCAAGCAGGCTTACGTTTCTCCAAAAATGCTCGAACGCCTTCCTTGGCATCTTTGCTCGCTCGGACTTGGCGGCCGAGCTCAAGAATATCCTCGTGCCAAGCATCGTTTGAGGTATCGAGCGAGCGGCGCATGCTCATCTTCATCGTGCGTAACGAGAGCGGCGCGTTAGCAGCGACGCGCTCGGCCCACTTGATCGCGGCCGGTTCGAGCTCCGCGGCGGGCACGACCTCGTGAACCATACCCATCTGAAGCGCGCGCTGAGCGTCAACTGGATCGGCGGTGTAGAGAATCTGCGCGGTGTTGGCGGCGCCGATTATTTCGATCAGCTTACGAATAAAGTTGTAAGGCACGACAAGGCCGACGCGTGCTACGCTCATGCCCATACGGAGATCGTCGGCGGCTATGCGAAGGTCGCAATGCAACGCCAGTTCGCATCCACCAGCCAGCGCCGCGCCCTGAACTGCGGCGATCACCGGTACCGGGAGATGTTCGAGCTTATGGAAGATGCGCTCGAGATTGACCGGTGAATGAGTTCCTTCGAGCCGCTCTGCTTCGGCTAAATCGATTCCCGAGCAGAACCCCCGACCAGCGCCGCGGATTATCACAGCGCGGATAGTCTTATCCTTCTCGACCTCGCCCAAAGCCTGGTCGAGCTCGCGAAGTAACACTTCGTTGAGCGAATTGCGTTTTTCGGGGCGATTCAGGGTAAACGTCAGGTAGTTAAGCTGACGGTCAATTTTAACCAGTTCATCGGCCATCCGGGACAACTCCTTAAAAGAAGGTAGGCGCGAGCATCGCACGGGGATAGGATTCGTCTCAAGTGACACAGACTTCGCTCGCGAGTCGCGCATCCACAAGCCGCAGCGTCGCGCCTAACAATCAGGCACTTCGCTTTCGAAGATGATTGTTATTCGCCCTTCCATGCCGGTTTGCGCTTTTCTAAAAACGCGCGGACGCCCTCTTTGGCGTCGTCGCTGGTACGGACTTTGTTGCCCAAGTCGTCGATATCTTTGTGATCGACCTCGAAGGCGTGGCTGATCACGCGCGCAATACTCTGTTTCATAGCGTGAACCGAGAGCGGGGCGTTGCCCGCGATCTTAGCAGCCCAGGCAGCGGCAGCCTCATTCAAGGCGTTATCGGTGACGACTTTGTGGACGAGGCCGATTTCACGGGCACGATCGGCTGGAAGTGGATCGGCGAGATACATAATTTCGGCGGTCGCTGCGGGTCCGACGGTCTCGACGAAGCGGCGGAAAATGGCGTAGGTCGGCAGATACCCGATCCGTGCTGGCGTCATCCCCAAGCGTGCCGTTTCGGACGCTATCCGCAGATCGCAGGTCAGGGCAAGCACGAGGCCGCCGGTGAGGACGTCGCCATGAACAGCGGCGATTGTAGGAACCGGAAGCTTCTGCAGGCGCGAGAATACTTTCTCTGGGGTGACTCCGCCTGCGCCTCCGATATTGCCGATCTCGCGAAGGTCGATGCCGGAACAGAACGAGCGGCCCTCACCACGGAGTATCACGGCTCGGACATTGCGATCGTTCTCGATCTCGGCGAGCGCCTGATCGAAAAGCTGGAAAAGAGTCTGGTTGAGTGCGTTCCTCTTTTCAGGACGGTTGAGCGTCAAGGTGATGTAATTATCGTGGCGTTCGACCTTCAGTTCGTCAGGCATGGCGGCAACTCCTCGCGATGGATGGCTTTCGCCGAACATCGCACGGCGCTGCCGGACGCATCAAGGGTGAGATTATTTAAGTAATGGGTGAGCTCGAAATTCGACCTTTGGCTCTGAGGATGATCGGGTCGGTTTCGAATAGTCGCAGCGACTTGACCATACTCTCCGTGTGCGTTTTGTACTTGAGAAAATGCGGGGTCGTCAGATGAGCATCATAAGCTGCTCGATCGGCATAAGCTTCGATTACGCGTATTTTCTCGGGGCTACCTTTGATTGATATCGCATAGAGGAAAAGGACTCCGGGTTCGATCCGGATTGAGGCTTCGATCTCTTCCGAAAGAAGCGCGTGGTAGGCCGCGATTTGGTTCGGATCGACTTCTAGCTCAGCGATTCTGACAATAGGTGCGATGCTATTTGGCGGCATCAGTCGCCCCCTCCTTTTCAGGCTGGTAACGCTTTCAATCCTTCCGCTACTAAGCATTTAAGCGACGATGCTGACCAACTTGCCTGGAACGTAAATGACTTTTTTCGGTGGCTTGCCGTTGAGATTGCGATTTACCGATTCGCTAGCGAGCGCGAGACCACGAACCTCCTCCTCGGGTGCATCAGCACCCACCTGCAAGCGGTCGCGAACCTTGCCGTTGACCTGCACGACTACGGTGACGGTCTCGTCGCGCGTTAATTCAGGATCGAATTGCGGCCACGTTTCGCGATGGATGGAATCGCGATGACCCAGTTCCCGCCAGAGTTCTTCGCCGAGATGGGGCGCCATTGGCGTTAGCATCAGGACGTAGCTCTCGATGGTGAAGCGGCCGAGTTCATCAGGCGCGAGCCTGGCAATATAGTTAAGTTGATCCATCAAAGTTGCTAGGGCGGTGTTGAAGCGCATCCGCTCCATGTGATCGGTCACTGTGCGGATCGTTTTGTGTGCGCGCTTGATGGTTTCAGCGCTGGGATTGCCTTCAGGACAACCGGCGTGAACGTAGCGACGCATCAGATTCCATACGCGCGAGAGGTATCGGGCGGTGCCAAGGACTCCTTCTTCGTTCCAGTTCGTCGCCTCTTCGAAGGGCCCCATAAAAAGCTCCCATAGACGGAGCGAGTCGGCACCATATTTCTCGACCATCGCATCGGGCGTGACGACATTGCCCTTGCTTTTCGACATTTTCTGGCCGTCGGCGGCCCAGATCATTCCCTGGTTGCGAAGGGCCGGAAACGGCTCTTTGAACTTGATCAACCCCGCGTCGAACATCACCTTGGTCCACATCCGCGCGTAAAGCAGATGCATCACGGCGTGTTCGGCGCCACCGACATAGAGGTCAACCGGCAGCCAATAATCGCCAGCGCTCGGATCAAACGGTGCGGCCTCGTGATGGGGTGAAGCGAAGCGCAGGAAATACCATGACGAGCAGGCGAAGCCGTCAAGGGTGTCGGTTTCGCGCTCGGCTGGCCCGCCACACTTCGGGCAAGTCGTGTTGACAAACTCGGGGACATTGGCGAGGGGCGAACGTCCAGTGCCTGACGGCTGATAGTCCTTCATGTCCGGCAGAACCACCGGCAGCTGATCGTCGGGAACGGGAACAATGCCATCCTTGGCGCAATAGACGATCGGTATCGGACAGCCCCAATAACGCTGGCGCGAGATGAGCCAATCGCGCATCCGGTAGCTTACGGTTGCGCGGCCAATCTCATGCTCCTCAGCATATTTGCAGACGGTTCTGATGGCGTCGGCGGTGAGTAACCCGGTGAGGAAGCCGGAGTTGATAGTGACGCCGTGGTCGGCGAATGCGCGATCGGAAGGCGCGGTGCTACCGTCGAGCGGGCCCGTAACCACCGGAACCTCGAGGCCGTATTTTTTGGCGAAGTCGAAGTCGCGCTGATCCTCGCCGGGTGCGGCCATGATCGCGCCGGTGCCATAGCCCATCAGAACGTAATCGGCAATCCAGATCGGGATGGCTTTGCGGCTAAAGAGATTTAGCGCATAGGCGCCGGTGAATACACCGCTCTTTTCCTTGGCAGTCGAGAGCCGCTCGATATCGCTCTGGCGGCGAGCTTGAAGGGCGTAGTCGTTGACCTCTTTGCGCTGCGGATCGGTCGTTATTTGGGCGACCAGCGGATGCTCAGGTGCGAGCACCATAAACGATACGCCGAAAACCGTATCGGGGCGGGTAGTGAAGAAGCGGACCTCTTTGCCCGGATGATCGACAACCGGGAAGGCAAGTTCGGCGCCTACCGAACGGCCGATCCAATTGCGCTGCATCAGTTTGATTGGCTCGGGCCAATCGATACCGTCGAGGTCTTCGAGCAGACGATCGGCGTAAGCTGTAATCTTGAAGTACCACTGCTCAAGGTCTTTCTTCGTGACTTGAACGTCAGCATGACGCCAACAACAGCCATTGATCACCTGCTCGTTGGCTAGGATTGTGCGGCATTTCTCACACCACCATTGCGAACCGAGCGCGCGGTAGGCGAGACCGCGCTTATGCAACAACAAAAAGAACCATTGGGTCCACTTGTAATAGTCAGGAGAAGACGAATTGATCTCGCGGGTCCAGTCGTAGGCGCATCCCGCCAATTTCAACTGACGCTTGAAGTTTGCTGCATAGCGCGGAACAGTTTCCTTAGGATGCAGGCCTTTGAGCAGCGCGTCGTTTTCGGCGGGCAGCCCGAACGCATCCCAGCCCATAGCATGGAGGACGTTCTTGCCGGTCATCCTGTGGAAGCGGCCGATGACGTCACAGGGAACGTAATTATGCAGATGGCCGACGGAAAGCCCGTCGCCGGAAGGGTAGGGGAACATTTCGAGGACGTAGAACTTGGGGCGGCTGTGGTCCTCAGGGGTTAGATAAAGTTGCGTGCGTTCCCATTCCTCGCGCCATTTGGGCTCGATCTTTTGTGGCTCGTAACGGTCATCCATTGCCTACAATAAAAGGCTTTTAGCGGCCACTGTCCAGTAGAGGCGCC
The DNA here is from genome assembly GCA_035524095.1 of Binataceae bacterium (SeqCode). Lineage (GTDB taxonomy): Bacteria > Desulfobacterota > Binatia > Binatales > Binataceae > DATJUF01. The sequence goes on from DATKPK010000008.1 coordinate 13,279, forward strand.
GTACCGCAGCGATAACTGGCTTATCATCCGAGCTTCCGTGAATGTCCGGAAAGGGACAGGCTGGTTTGCGGGGGAACGGCTCGGCCTTCAGGCCGAGATGTGGTGATGTTATGATCGCGCGGTGGAAAGTCGGTGCGGCGGCTTACGGACCGCCAGTACGGTGGCGATTTTCGTTTTGGCCTTTCATGCGACGCAAATTTATGCGGCTGTTGCTCCGTCCTTCGACCCTTCGTCGTGCCATCTGAGTGGCGTGACCACACCGGATAACGATATCCGGCTCTACGGCGATGATCGGCTTCCTGGCAGGCCTGTCGCGATACCGCCGGAAGTCATCGATAAATTCCGTGCGGTGGCCAGACGGATCTACGCGCAAGCCCCTCCTAAATCAAAGGAGGGCGCGCACTGCGAGAATGTGTTTCCTGGCATCTATCGAATCGCGCTAGCACATAAGCGGGTGCTTTTCGTAGCTAAGATTTATGTACGTTATTTCCAGTACTTTGTTCTGATCGTGTATGACCCGGTGACGGGGGCGATGACTCCTAATCCGGTTCAAATCCGAGCCTATTGGACGGAGAATTTCGGAGCGAAGGACGAACTGATGAAGACGCCGTTCGTCTCATCCGCGGACCTGTATCAAAACCGTCAGCCGCAAATTGTTTTTGAGTCACGCGCGCACAACGGAAGTATGTACAACGCCGTGGTCTATCAATATTTCGCTATCGCACCGGACCTTTCGCTTAAGTTGGTGCTAGCGCGAGAGACACGGCTGGCAGACGATTCGGGAAATCTGATCATCAGAGAGTTGACGCCGCTGTCACCGTCTCGTCTCCGGCTTGACATCTACAGAGTTGCAGACGCTGGTACGCCGCAAGGCGCAAAACTCGGTTACGTAATTCTCGCAAGCGGCGGTGCCGACGAGCCGTTTCGCGTGGTTCGGCGGCATGCTCCTAATTCCGGCAATTTTGTTTGCTTGGTAACGTGCATGGATGAAGCACCGAGCGACGATACGTTTCTGCACGAGGGCGATCCAAACGACTACTAGGTCCTCGCACTTCTCGTCGGCGTTTATCTCTCGCGATTAGCGTTTGCGGCAGACGGTGAGGCCGTCGGCGATCGGCAGCAGAACGGTATCGACACGCGGGTCGGTCACGAGGAAATCATTCAGCTCGCGAATCGCGCGGGTATCCTCGCTTTGGTCGGCAGGGTCGATAACAGCGCCGTTCCAAAGGACATTGTCAAATAAAATCAAGCCGCCAGCGCGGGTCCGGCGCAGGATCTCTTCGTAGTATAGGCGATAGCTGCTTTTGTCGGCGTCAATGAAGGCGAAGTCGAAAGAGTGATCGTCGGGAAGCGTACGCAGCGTGTCCAATGCGGGGGCGAGCTTGAGCGTAATTTTGCCTGCGACTCCCGCTCGCTCCCAATAACGGCGTGCGACAGCAGTCCACTCGTCGCTGACGTCGCAGCATAAGAGGCGGCCGTCGGACGGCAGGGCGCGGGCGACACAGATCGAGCTGTAGCCGGTGAAGGTGCCGACTTCGACGGCGGAACGCGCACCAATAGCGGCGGTGAGAAGCTGCATGAAGTTGCCTTGTTCAGCGGTGATTTGCATAGCGCTGATGCGCCCAAATTTGGAAGTCTCTTCAGCCAGCTCCCGAAGGAGTGAATCGGAATTTTTGCCATGAGCGACGACGTATTCGTAAAGGTCGGGATTGAGGGCGATAAATTTGCGTTCGTTGGCCATGCGATCAACTTAATCCGCTCCGGCGCGGCGCACCATGGGGCGAGGTGAGTTGTTGCAAAGAGCACAGCGGGTGAAAGCGTTTGGACGCGGATCGAAGGGGAAGCGGCTCAGGACCTCGAGCAGTTGGTCGCGAAAGAGATGGCGCTCGACATAGAGCGTGTAGGCCGCGGTGCGCAGATGCTTATCCCGCGTAAGCATCGCGCGGCCTTCAGCGAGAGCATGGAGGGTATCAGCAGCGGATAAGGACGGGTCGCAGAAGACGTCGGCACCCATCAGGCGCAACCAGCGCGCGAGTCTGAGCAGGGTGCGGTCGGCCGCGAATCTGAGAACGGCACGTAAATTGTCATCTCTGTCGGGCATTCCCGTTACGTCGTAGGAAACGAATATAGTATAGGACCTGCTTGCGGGAGAATCTGCTGACGGGCAGTCGAACTGTAAAGTAATACTTTAATTCGCGGAAAGATTGGGAGACCCTAGGACAAACAGGCGAAGCAGGAGATGCTATGAGCGAAAAGCCAGTAACGTTTAGGTCGGGGAATTTGACCCTCGAAGGGATCCTGCATCAGCCGGAATCGAAATCGGTTGGCGCGTGCGTCGTATGTCATCCGCATCCGCTCTATGGCGGGTCAATGTACAACAATGTTGTCGATGCGGTGGTCGAGGCAATGGGACGGCGGAATTGGTCGGCGCTGCGTTTCAATTTTCGCGGGGTTGGCGGCAGCGAAGGGGAGCATAGTGGGGGCATTGGCGAGGCCGAGGACGCTATTGCTGCGAGCGAGTATGTTGCCGAACAGACGGGACTGCCGCGCGGTTCCATCGTCGTCGCGGGCTATTCGTTTGGGGCGATGGCGACTGCATCAGCAGCGCCCAAACTCGGCGATGTCGCCGGATTGCTGCTGATAGCGTTGCCGTTACGGATGGCGGACCTGGATGGGCTTACACAATTCAAAGGGCCGATTCTGCTCGCAGCAGGCGATATGGATAACTACTGTCCGGCAGCGGATCTTAAACGATTGGGTGAGAACATTGGCGGTCGTGCGCAGGTGCAGATCGTCAATGGTGCCGACCATTTCTTCGGCGGCCGCGAGGATGAATTAACGGAGGCGATTAGCGAAATGATTGCGACTATTTAGCGAGCGATTCTAGGCCGCATCAGTCTTGGTGGTCGGTGGCTTGAACCGGGGGGAGCAGGGCGCCACCTTGCGATGCCGAGTGCGTCGCCTTCCAGATCGCAAAAAATGGGTCGTCCGGTTCACTCTTGGCGAGCGCGACGATCTGCATAATCGTTGCACGCAAGTCGTTGTGATTGAGATCCATCAGCTTGGCGAAATCGTCAAGCTGATGGAAATAGATCAAATAATTCAGCAAAACCGCATTGTTGAGCTTGGTTTTGTCCAGATCGAAGCGCTCCAAGCCTGAAAGTCTTGGTTTAAGCTCGGCGTAGTCCGAATTGATACTGGCGAAGATTGCGACGCGGCGCTTCAGAATTTCCTCTTCAGGCAAACCGCTGCCGTAGAGCTTCAGCAGTTTGGCTTGCTCCTGGAGCAGAAAGGCGGCGAACTTCATGTCGCTATCGTAAATGCCGAAGGCCGCAGCCGTGTCAGCCGCATCAGGGCCTTCAGTGCGAGTGAAGAATTCGACGGCGCCGCGATTACCGATCCAGGTGGCAGCGGACTCGTCGAACATCACGTCACTCATCAGGAAATAGGTGCGATGGAAAAGTTCGTGGATAATCACCCCTGCTAATTCCACGCGAGTGAGCCCGAGCAGATTTGAGAGCAACGGATCGTCGAAGAAGCCGAGGCTAGAAAAGGCGATGGCCGGACGGACGTAGGTATCGTAACCGAGCGCTTCCATCCGAGCTGCTTCGGCATTGGCGTCGTCATGGCTGAAGTAGCCCCGATAAGGGACGTTCCCAACGACCGGGAACCACCAGGTGTAGGGCGTCAGCGAAGTTCGTGGCGCGGCCATCACGACCCATACGACCGCGCCCTTGTCGACCTGGGCGATGCTGCTGTAGGCGCCGCCGACATTGAGATCGAGTTGACGAGCGGCGAATTTGCGCACATCCAGAACGGTCTCGAGCTTCGCACGAGTAGGGGGCGGGAGATCGCTCCGGGTTAGCTCATCGGAGATGGGCTTGCGCCGGAGAAGGATGCGCACCTCTTCATAGGCGGCATGGGTGATGTAGCCGGCATTGCATCCTGACAGCGACATGACGCCAATCGCGGCTATGACCCTTAAGATGAGCAAGCATGTGCTCGGCCTGGTCCCAAGGCATCGGGTTCGCCGATTTTTGATTTCGCCGCGGATGCTCAAGGCAGAGGGTTCGTGGGGTGCGATTCTATAGGCATGACATTCACGGACTTGCCTAACTGGCTGGTAGGCTCACCCAAGGCGTAACACGTGAATTCGACGCAAGAGTTATGCTCGCGAGGAAGCTGTACTCAACCCGTCTGCAGGGCTCGATTCGGAAGCGGAGGCGTATTGAAGCTCGAATAGGCGCCGATAGAGGCCCGGACGGGCGAGTAGTTCGGCATGGGTGCCGCTTTCGCGCAGGACGCCGCTGCTCAGTACGAGGATGCGATCAGCATTTTCAATCGTCGAGAGGCGGTGGGCGATCACGAGGGCGGTGCGGCCAGCGAGAAGCTGATCCAGAGCCAGTTGGATCAACCGTTCAGTCTCGCTATCGATACTTGATGTCGCCTCATCCATTACCAGTACACGCGGGTCGTAGGCCAAGGCGCGGGCGAACGATAGGAGCTGACGCTGGCCGGCCGAGAGATTGGCACCACGCTCGTGAATATCCTCGTGTATCCCGTTGGGCAGCCGCTCGACGAATTTGAGCGCTTGGGCACGGGCGAGGGCCTCGCGAATTTCGCGCTCCCCGAGCTCCGTACGGCTGAGCCGGATATTTTCGAGCACATCGCCGGCGAACAGAAACACGTCCTGCTGGACCGTGCCGATGGTACGGCGAAGTTCGTGCAGATCCCATTCGCGAACATCGACGCCGTCAACCAGGATGCGCCCGCCCATGACGTCATAGAATCGGTTGAGGAGCTTGATAATAGTGGTTTTGCCCGAACCGGTCGCGCCGACAATAGCAACGTTCTGCCCCGGGTCGACGGTGAAGCTCAAGTCGTGCAAGACCGGTTCGCCGGGCCGGTAGGCGAAATCGACGTGGTCGAATACGATACATCCGGTGCGGCTCGGGTGGCTGGCCTGACGTGGGGTCGCCGGACTGGTGATCGTGGCTGGAATGCGCATCAGCTCTTCGAGGCGCTCAATCGCGGCAAGGGCCGATTGGAGAGTGGTGAATTTGCCGGAGACGTCCCGCAGCGGCGTAAAGAACATCTGCGCGTACTGCATGAAGGCGACGAGCGTTCCGAGCGTGACCAGCCGATGAATCGTCTCGCCGCCGCCAATCCAAAGGATCATGGCCACGGTGAAAGAGCTGATCGCCTCGACGACAGAGAACTGGGCAGCGTCATAGACGTTCGCCAGCATCTGGGCGTCGCGGTTGGAGCGATTGAGTTGGTCGAATTCGCGCGCACTCTCACGCTCGCGGGTGAACAACTGGATTACATTCATGCCGGCCAGCGACTCGGATAGATAGGCGTTGAGTATCGCCAACCGTTCGCGGATCAGGCGATAGGTCTTGCGCGAGCGGATCCGAAAAAAGTTGATGACGATAGCAAGGGGCGGAGTCGCGCAGAGTGACCAGAGCGCCAAGTGGACGTTGAGGGTTAAAAGGATGACGATGATGCCGGCAAGGGTCACGAGATCGACGAAAAGCGTCAGCGAACCAGCTCCGAACATCTCATTGATGGCGTCTATGTCGGTGGTCATGCGGCTGACGAGGCGGCCGACCGGCGTGCGGTCGAAGAAGGCCATCGGCAGGCGCTCGACATGCTTGAAGAGGGCCACGCGAAGATCAGAGAGGCTGTACTGTGCGACCACCATGGTAAGAAAAAAATTGCCGTAAAAGCTCGCGAATTCGCCTGCGAGTAAAACTATGTAAAGCAGGCCCATCACGATGATGCCGTGGCCGTGAGAGGCATCGATGAGCGTTCTCAGCCAGCGGGGAGGGGCGGTCGTGCGCTTGGCGAGGAATATGTCGATCGTCAATTTGATGATGTAGGGCTGGAGCAGGCTGAAGATCGAATTTACCGGCATCAGCAGGATCGAAAAGAAAAAGAGTCGCTGATAGGGTCGCATGAAACCCCAGATCCATTTGAGCAGCCGCGCGTCGTAGCCTCGGCCGCGCGGATTTTCCATAAGCTCCGGCATCGTCTAGTAGCTGGCGAGCTCCTCCTCAAGTAATTGGCGGTGGAAGAGTTCTGCATAAATGCCCCGGCGACCCATCAGCTGCGTATGGGTACCGCGCTCAGCGACCCGTCCTTCGTCTAGCACGATGATTTCGTCGGCGTCGCGCACGGTTGAGGCGCGATGGGCCACGACGATAGTCGTACGCCCACTGACGCTCGCTTCGAGGCTTGCGAGGACGGCGCGCTCAGTTTCGGTATCAACACTGGAAAGCGCGTCATCGAGAACGACAATTGAAGGATTGTAGACGAGCAGGCGAGCGATCGTGAGGCGTTGTTTCTGGCCGCCGGAAAGGGACATGCCGCGCTCGCCGACGACGGTCTCGAAGCCCCGTGGCATTGTTGCGATATCGGGATCGAGTCCGGCGGTGCGCGAGGCTTGCTTGATCTGTTCGTTCGAGGCGTCGGTGCGGCCGAAAGCGATATTGCGTGCGATCGTATCGGAAAATAGCGTCGGCTCTTGCGGAACCATCCCGATCACGCGGCGCAGTTCGCCCAACGGCAAATCACGGATATTACGGCCATCGAGCAGAATGCGCCCGTGAGTTGGCTCGATCATGCGAGCGAGCAAGCGGACCATCGTGGACTTGCCGGAACCGGTGCGACCGACAATCGCGAGCTTGCCGCCAGCGGGGACCTTGACGCTTACGTCGCGGAGAGCCCAGGTGCGAAGGGGTCGCTCAGCACCATTACCGTTGCCGGCATGATTATCGGTTTCGGGGAAGTAGCTGAAGGAGACGTGATCCCATTCGACTGCGCCGGTGACTTGCAGGGAGTTGCCGTTGACCGGGACGCTCGGGACCGGGGCAGCGTCGAAGATTTCTTCGAGCCGTTGCATCGAGGCACGGCCGCGCTGATATAGGGATAGTGTCCAGCCCAGTGCGACGGTCGGCCAGGCGAGTTGGCCCAGGAAGAGCATGAAGGCGACCATGTCACCGATTGAGAGCAGGTGGCCTCGGATTAGATAACCGCCGTAGATGAGCACGATCATCACGGAGGTGCCGACCGTTCCGCGAATCATTGGCATCATCGCGCCGCGGATACGAGCCAGCGCGAGACCCTGTTCGTTATAATCCTCGTTAATTCGGCGAAAGTGATCAGCGTCATGATCTTCAAGAGTGTAGGACTTGATCACGTGGATGCCGGAAAGGCTCTCCTGTACCCGGGAACCGATAGCGGCAAGGCCCTCTTGCACGGCGAGGCTTCGCTCCATCAGAGTGCGGGTTAGCCAGCGCATCTCGAAGAACAATCCGGCGTATGGAACCATTGCAGCTAGCGATAGCCGCCAGTTCAGATGAATCATCATGCCGAGCGCCATGAGGAAGGTGACCGGTGTGTTGACGAAACTGAGCACCGCCATCCCGACCATCATACGCACGTTGCTCAAGTCGTTGATCATGCGCGACATCAAATCGCCGGTCTTGAGTCGCTCGTAAAAGTCGGGCGCGAGGCGTTCCAGATGAGCGAAGAGGTCGTTGCGCAGGTCGAACTCGATGTCGCGTCCGCAATTAAAAATGACGAAGCGCGAGAACCATCGAGCGGCGCCCATCAGGAGAGCGGCGCCGATCATCAAAAAGGCCAGGTGTTCGAGGCGGGCGTAATTGCCATGCTGGATCGAATTGATGGCCATCCCACTGAGGCGTGGAATGAGCGTCAACAGCGAAGCCGTGATAATCGTGCAGAAGATTCCGAAACTGTAGCGATGCCAGTAACGGCGAATGTAGGACCGGAGCCGTTTCATTGCTTGACCGCTAAGTTATCAGGTTAGGACGGCAAAAAAAGCTTTCTAAAGAAGCGAGCAAGGCGGGGCTATCTTAGGGTTGTTGAGAGTTCTGCGTACCAGAATCGGCTTGCCGAAAGGTGAGAGGCTAACGCGGGCGGACACTGTTCAAACGGCGCTCGTAGACCTTGGCATATTTGAGGAAGCCGTAGAACGCGGAAGTCATTGCTGCGTAGAGACCGCGACCACCGTCGAGGAAGCCGCCGCGCAGGATATAAAAGCTGAAGAAGCGCCATGCCGGGTCGGTGAGCATCTGGATTGCGGCGAAGGGAGATAGCGGTAGTTCATCAGCGCTGCGGCTGGTGAACCGATTAATCGTCGCGACGTGATCGGCGATGTCGTCGTAGCTGAAGTGTAGGATCGGCGCTTTGAGCTGCGCGATGCGGCCTTCGACGACCACCTTGTCATGCGGATCGACGCCGCCGATATGACCGCGCAGCCGTCGGAACAAACGCACCGGCCGATCGGGGTAAATTGGCCGCGTGTAAAAGTGCCGGAGATGATAGAGCACCCGGCGGATGCGGTAACCATCTGCGGGATTCTGCGACGCGATGGTAGCCTCAATTTCGCGCGCAAGATCCCAAGTCACCTGCTCGTCGGCGTCGAGCAGCAGGACCCATTCGCTGGTCGCGTGGTCGAGCGAAATCTGTTTCTGTTGAACGTAGTTGCTGAATTCCTGACGAAAGACGCGGGCGCCCAAACCCTCTGCAATAACTACCGTGCGATCCGTAGAAAATGAGTCGACCACGATCAATTCGTCGCAAAAGCTGGCACTGCGCAGACATTGGCCGATCAAATCCTCTTCGTTGCGCGTAATGACGATGAGCGAGAGGGTGGGCCGTAGAGACATTGAGAGAAACGCGTTGCCGACGCAAACAGCTTGCGTCAGCTAATGGAGATGGCCGTGGTCAATCGGCTGGGAAAGCCGGGCAACGACGTTAGCGGCTATCGATTTGAATGCGTCGCTCACCGAATGGTCGGGATGAGCAGCCACCAGCGGCAGACCGGCGTCGCCACCTTCGCGCAGCTCGGCGATGATTGGCAATTCGCCAAGGAACGGCACACCAAGTTCGCTGGCGTAGCGAGCGCCGCCCCCATGCGCGAAGAGTTCGTGACGCTCGCCACATTTGCGGCAGAGATGGTAGCTCATGTTTTCGATGACGCCGAGGACAGGGACCTTGACCTCGTTGAACATCGTCACACCGCGCTTGACATCGAGTAGAGCGATGGCCTGAGGCGTGGTGACGATTACGCCGCCATCGAGAGCGACCCTCTGCGTGATGGTTAGCTGCGCATCACCGGTGCCAGGAGGGAGATCGAGCACAAGACAGTCCAAGTCGCCCCATTCGACGTTGAAGAGAAATTCGGTCTCGAGCTTGGTGACCATCGGACCACGCCAGATTACGGCGGTTTCCTCGCCAACGAACAGTGCCATTGAGACGTAACGAATACCGAAACGTTCGAGCGGCACGATACGGCGCTCGGCGGTGATGCCAACACGCTCACCCGCCCCGAGCATCATCGCCACGCTCGGGCCGTAAACGTCAGCGTCCATCAAGCCGACCTGCCATCCGAGAGAGCGCATTGCAAGAGCGAGATTAACCGCGACAGTCGATTTGCCGACACCACCCTTGCCGCTAGCGACTGCAACGATGTGCTTTACCCCGGGAATCGGACGGCGATGCATCGCGCCCGCGAGTGGCGTGGGTGGGGTTCGGTCCACTTCAACTTTAACCGCGGCAACATCGGGTATTGCCGCGACGATCCGCTGAATCTCGCGAGTGACTCCAGCGATGACCTCGGGCTTCGCTGAGGGCGCATTGAGAATCACAGTGATACCGGCATGAGCGATTTCGATATCTTTGATCATGCCGAAGGAGACGATATCGCGGCTGAAGCCGGGATATTTGATTTTCTTCAGCTCTTCGAGAATTGCTTGCGGGGTGAGCATCGTTTCGGGGCTATTGGGTCCTCGGTCCGCTCTGGATGTTATCATTCGAGAGGGATGGGCAAAACGCTGGGTCGGTGGTTGATTTCGCCCAGGCGTTCCAGATGGACCGAACCATCACGCGGACCTACGCAACAAAACATGACGGGGTTGGCACGCTGACGTCAGCTTAGTCGGTGTGATCTATCTTGCGATGTCGCTGAAGCTGTAGTTTTCGCGGCAGACCCGCCAGCACATGAGGGGGGTTGGAGGTGGCGGCGTTCGCGAGAGACCCGGGCGGGGCCGCTGCTGCCAACTCACGACCTATGAGCGGCTAGCGGGGACGGCCCGGGGAGACCGTCTCCGCCCCAGCCGTAAGCGCGCGGAGACGAGTCGACCGCCTGGGAGGCGCAGGACGAGGGGTCTGGGACGGCACGGCTGGGTGCTTAAGCTCCCAGCCGTGCCGTCCAGGCGGTGCAGGAGGACGCGCTCGTGCTGCTCGAGTGCACGAGCGCGTCCTCTCGTAAGGGGCGAGGCGGCGCGGCGCCCGCTTAATTTGAGATCCGGGTTGAGCAGAGTCTCAATCGGCGTATGTTCTGGCCGAAATGACTTGAGAAATACTTGCTACTATTGGTAGCGATAAGCTGATTTTTTCGTCAGCTTTCGATCTTGGCCGAATTAGCAAATCATTGCTCAGATTAACTATCTAGCGCGGGGCTGGTATGCACTGCCTAATCGCTATAGGTAGTCGTTATGCGCATGCCAAGGGAGACGAACGAGGCGCCCGCGCGAAATTGGATCGAGCTAGGCCCGGAGGTGGCTGCGCGTATGGCCCTGGTCAGTGAGCCAGCCGCCCTTACCGTAGCGTTCTACACATTGACGCGCGGCGCGGAGCGGGCTTGGAGTGCGATCAACTCCCAACTTACCCAACTGCACGGAGAGTTCTTTTGGATCGGCGGCGCCGCTGGCACCGGTAAGACACATTTCCTCAATTATGCCGTTGCGCTGAGTAATCGGGCCGCGGCGTCTGACACAGCTTCCAGCCGCTATTTGACTGTGACTGCCGACGCCGAGCGAGCGGGTGCGGGGGAACTGGATCGGCAAATATTAGATCAGCTCGCGCTGCAGCTCGCCGGAGATAGCCGAGGGTCCGGGTTATGGAGGCGGGTTGACGGTCCGGAGGGTCTAACACTCGCGCTCGATTACGCACGCCGGCAGGGCGTCAAAGGTGTCATGGCCGCGATTGATCTCGGCGAGCAGGAAGCCACTGGAACAACGATCAGAAACATCCAAGCGTTGGCTAAAACCGCGCGGGAGTTCAAGCATTTACGCCTGATCCTGTTGGTTGCAGGCCGCGCGGCGACTTGTGAAGGCGCATGCTCGTTTGTGGTTGCGCCCGACGAGGATGAGGAGTTGACGGTAATTTGTGGACGGGTGCGCCGCATTAACGAAAGCGCATTGCCCAAAGCTACGGCTCAATATCGAAACCTCAGGCCTGATTGGGAGCCGCGGCAAATTTATCCACTGCATCCCGCGGCGGCGGAAGGACTGAAGCGGTTCATCGCGAAGAGTGGCAGCGGGATCGCTGCGGGTGCAGCGATGTTACGCGAAGCGCTTGTCTTGTGGGATGCGGCCAAACATCACGACCGTTTGCTGATGCCAGCCGACTTGATGAGATCCACGGCCGCCGAGCGGGAGTTGGAGCACCACCTTGGCGAAGCGGGTACCGCTGGCCTCACATTTGCGCGCCAGGCGGTGCTGAGCTTGCCGGAGCCCGTGCGGATCGCGGGTTATGCGCTGATCGATGCACTTGCTCTAGCTCACTTGAGCGATAGCGCAGGCGTCGAACTTCTCGATTTGCTTGAACGTCTGCCGGCAGATGCGGCGTTCACACTTTCTAAGGGAGAGCGGCTCGTTGTGGAGTTGGCTGCTCGCACGCAAGGGATAATCCGTTACGAGATGGGCTGCGTGTATTTCAATCCGGGCGGGGCGGGCACGCACGAGATAACGGCCTTCAACCGAGCACTTGGCCTCACCCAGCGGTTTGATCCTTCGCTAACGGCCGCCACAGATATTGACGAGTTCAAGCTCAAGGCCCGGCGGTTCGAGGAGGCCCTTGCTCGCGCGGTGGAGCGCTGTTATCGCGTCCGGAATCTTCTGGCGACATCGCTGACGGAAGGGGGTGGTCTGAGCAGCGAACACGAGCACTCATTCGAGGCTTATCGCGAACTGGCAGAGAGCGGGACTGCGGCCTTGATCGGAATCGCCGCCGACCCCCCGCGCCACAACACTGCCTTAAAGGTGATAGCGGATTACGAAGCGATGGCGGCGATAGCTCTGGCTGCTCCGCGCTTGCGTGATATGCGGGAGTATCTAGATGCCACCGGACTGGCGGCGCATTTCGATAGCAATTCAACGAGGGATCGCGCCATTGCCGCAGTAGAGACCGAGTGCCAATTGCTCAAAGCCGCCGTTGCACCTGCCGCCTTGGTCAATGGTGCCCGCAATCTCGAGGCGCTTGAAGCGCGCTTTCATCAATTTAAGTGGAGTTATAGCCAGCTATACCGCGAAGCGCACCTGGCATGGTGTGGCGAAATGAAGCAACTCGACCGTCTCGCAGACGAGACGCGCTTTCATTTTGATGCGCTCCGGCGTCTCAATGGGATACCGGCGTTAGGGGAGGCCACTGGTCAGGATCTCGGCGAGCACATAGAGGCGGCGCTGGCGGAAATTCGCCATTGTGACCCTGACAGTCCGATGGTACTGGAAGTTCGTCCGCTCTGCCCACAATGCGATTTCGTCATCGGCTCAATCTCCTCCAAGGCCAAGTTGGAGGAGCTGCTTCATCAGACGCGTCGCGGACTGGACGCGAAGCTGGCGAGATTGTCGCAGAGCACGATCGCGCGATTGATCGAAGAGAATGGTCATAACGGCAAACTGGAGGGTTTTCTAAAAATCACTCAGGCTGCGCAGACCGAGGCACTGGTCCGCGTGTTGGACGACAAGCTGACTGCTTATCTTGCCGAACTCCTGAATGAAGACCAAGGGGAGATCATCGACGGATCCGTTCCGCGAGTGGTGGTGGCGAGCAACTCGACGCAGCCCGCGCGGGCTCAGCGGCTAGGTGTGGCAAAAAATCCGCCTCGCAGTAGCAGCCGGCGGTGAATCAGGATCGAGCAGATCCGCGTACGAAGCGGACTAACGGTTAAGCGTCACCTGCCGCTTGCGCGGTGCACGCCCCGGTGGGAACGCGCTGGCACGGCGCACGCGCGGCTTGACGTTCAGGCGGTCGAGCACGTGAAAAATCCCGTCACGAGATTTCTCGAGAATCCAGAAAAGAGTCAATCCAAGACTCACTCCGGCACCCTTCAAAATTTCGAAAGGCATCTGAAGCCCTGGTATCTGTTCGAGCACCAAAGGCTCGGACACTTTCGGAGTTGGATTTTCCTGCTCAGTCATCTGATTGCAAGGGTAAGGAGAGAGCAGCCGGAGCGCAAGCATCAGCTCGTTCCTTGAAACGTGGAGCGGCGACACCCCTAGTTACACATATTTCGCCTTTAGATCGCCCATCAAAGTAAGTGAGAATTATCGAACACGAGTGATTGTTTCACTTGACTGATGTGGGATGAGGTGGGAGATTGTGGTGGACTAGGGAGGAAGGCGGTGTTCAGTGGCCGGTTCGACCATGCGATCGACGACAAAGGCCGGGTTAGCATTCCTGCCCGCTTTCGCGACGTCTTGCTGCATGAAGGTCATGATCGGCTCTATATCACGAACTTCATATTCGAAGCTGAGCGTTGCCTCGAACTTTATCCTCCCGCCGAATGGGAAGCGGTGTTGAATCGCTTCAAGGGCAAGAAAGGGAATCGCGAAGCGCAGTTGTTCGAGGCCTTTTACGTTGGCGGTGCCCATGAGGTGCAGGTTGATAAGCAGGGCCGGATCCTCATTCCGCCACGCCTGCGGGAATTTGCGAAGCTCGATCGTGAGGTGACATTTTCGGCGCGGCATGACCGCTTTCAATTGTGGAATAAGCCGACCCTCGAAAGGATTTTGAATGCGGCTGAGGAACGCCTCCTAGCAGACCCCGACTTCCTCACCAAGATCGATTTCTAGCGAAGCTCAGGAGCAGGGCCGGATGATACGGGTTTCTGAGGAAATGGGGCAAAGCGCGGCGAGCCGCCTGCATATAGCGGTGATGGTGGAGGAGGTGGTGGCGCTCGTCCGCGCTTTGAACCCGATGACGGTGGTTGACGCTACGGTCGGTACGGGCGGTCACGCGGAAGCCCTGTTACTGGCAACCGACGCCCATCTGCTCGGGATCGACCGCGACGCCGAGGCCCTCGCGGCTGCGGCAGACCGGCTGGGCGGATTCGGCGGACGCGTGACGCTCAGGCAAGCAGACTTTCGCGACTTGCCCGAGGTGCTCGATCAATCCGGGATGCCCTTTGTGAACGTCGTGTTGGCAGACCTTGGGATGAACAGTTTTGCACTCGATGACGGATCGCGCGGGTTCAGTTTTCAGCATGACGGTCCGCTCGATATGCGAATGGATCAACGGCAGGCGTTGAGCGCGCATAGCCTGGTCAATGAGGAGGCGGAGGAGGAGTTGGCGCGGGTGCTGCTCGAGTATGGCGAGGAGCATGCTGCGCGGCGGATTGCGCGGGCGATCGTGCAGGCACGCAGGCGCCGGCCGATCGCGACCACAGGCGAGTTGCGCGGGGTGGTGGAGAGTGCGGTTGGGAGTGGCCGGCGTGGAGGAATCCACCCGGCCACGCGGACCTTTCAGGCGCTGCGGATTGCCGTCAATGGGGAGATTGAGAGCCTGGCCGCCTTGCTCAAGCATGGGCCGGAGCGGCTGGGCGCGGGCGGCCGAATGATAACGATCGCGTACCATTCGCTGGAAGATCGCCCAATTAAACAACGCTTCCGTGGACTGGCCGCCGGAGGAGGCTTTGCGGCAGTAACGCGCAAAGCGCTGCGGCCGTCCGCGGCAGAAGCGGCGAGCAACCGGCGTGCTCGAAGTGCCCGTCTGCGCTGTATCGAGCGGGCTGTACAGTGACACGTAAGGCCAAGCCAGCCACAATTTCGCGGCTGATTACATACGGGTTGGCAGCGGCGATTGTGGCGGCAGGTTTTGCAATGTTGATGGTACGGCTCGAAGTTATTGAAGAAGGCTACCGCCTGTCGGCTTTGAAGCTGCAAGTTCAGCAACTAGGCGACGAGAACCAAAGGTTGCGGTTGCAGGAAGCGGAACTGAAATCCCGCAAGCGGCTGCGGCTTCTGGCAATTCACTACGGAATGGGGCCACCGGCGCCTGGTCACGTAATGGTAGTGCGGTGAATCCGGCCTATACGAAGCGGCGCCTCCGAATTGGGGTGCTGATGGCTATACTGCTGGCACTGTTTGTAGCCGCGGGTGCACGATTGACGGTAATCGTGTTAGTCGACGGGCCGCGGCTCAAATCGCTCGCCCGAAGCGAGCATACCAGCGTAATGAAGCTTGCGGCGCTGCGAGGTCCAATTGTGGACCGCGATGGCGAACCGCTAGCTCTATCTGCCGAAACGCGATCGATCTATGCTCGGCCGCACCGCTTGCTCGAATCGAGCACTGAGGCCGACCGGTCGCGCCTAGCAGAAGTAGTTGGGCTGACTCCATCCATGTTGGACGCCAAGTTGAAGCGGGGGGAGCCGTTCGTTTGGCTTGCACGTCATCTGCTACGCGCGCGCGGTAATCAAGTCGAGGAGCTCGGTCTAGACGGGGTTGCGGCAGTGAGCGAGTACAAAAGATTCTACCCGGAGAGTAACCTGGCGGCGGCAGTGGTAGGGATGGCTGGGATGGACGGCCAGGGCCTCTCCGGCGTGGAATTGCAATATGACAAACTGGTCCGCGGCGAGGCCGTTGAGTTGCACTTCTACCACGATGCCCTGGGTCATCCGATTCTGGATTCACCATTGGCGCTCCGGAGTGCGCAGCCCGGTGCTCGTCTGCAACTAACGATCAACTCGGCGATTCAGTCGGCGGCGGAAAACTACCTATCGCAGGAGATCGCTAGCAGTGGCGCCAAGCGCGGTGCAGCAGTGGTCCTTGATCCTTTCAGCGGCGAGGTGCTGGCGCTGGCGAATGCCGACGCGAACGGCAATGCCAACGAACGATTGCACGATAGCGCCGTACAAGATGCCTTCGAGCCGGGATCGACGATGAAGGGGTTACTCGGCGCGATCGCGTTGGATGAGCATGTGGTGTCGGCTAAGACGCTGATCAATTGCGAGAATGGCGAATGGCATCTGGGGGGCCACACGATTCATGATGACAGTCCCCACCAGATGCTCGATCTTGGTGGGATAATCGAGGTTTCATCCAATATCGGCGCAGGGAAGATCGCACTCAAGCTTGGCGCGCAGCGGTTTGCCGACGGGCTTGAGGCATTTGGCCTGGGACGGCGCACTGGTATTGATTTGCCAGGCGAGGCATCGGGACTACTGCGACCGCCGGCCACGTGGGGTTCGGTTGAATTGGCGGACCATGGATTCGGGCAAGGCATCGCCGTGACGCCGATTCAGCTCGCGGCGGCCTATGCGGCGATCGCCAACGGAGGGGTGTTGATGCGCCCCTACGTTCTGCGCGAGGCCGATGATGCCGATGGTAATGTCATCCTTCGCAATCAGCCGCAGGCGATCGGGCGGGCAATAACGCCTCAAACGGCGCATACGATCAATCTGTTGTTGCGCAACGTCGTGAGCGGTGCCGACGGCACTGGACGGTTGGCGCAAGTGGCGGATTTCACGGTGGCGGGCAAAACCGGCACGGCGCAGATGGTGAATCCTGCGACCGGCACTTACTACCAGAATCGGCTGGTGGCCTCATTTGTGGGCTTTTTGCCGGCGGACGATCCACGCCTGGTAATCCTGGTGGTGCTGTACGACGTCGCTCACGGTCATTTCGGCGGTTTGGTGGCCGCGCCTGTGTTCAGTGCGATAGCGGCGACGGCGGTCCAGCGGCTCGACGTCACACCGGTCAAACTCACGCCTTCGTATGAGACGGCGAACCTGCTCCCATTCCTTGGCGGCACTGAATCAACGGACAATGCCACGGCGACACTCAGCGATGACGCTGGCATCACAGGTCCCGATGACGATACTGCGAATGCAGACGATGATTTGACGAGTGCCAGGAGCGGAGCGGTGGCCGTTGGCAGCGTGCCGGATTTCACAGGAGTTAGCTTACGGAGCGCGCTTGCGATCGCCCGAACGCGCGGAGTGACAGTAACGATTCGTGGCGACGGGTATGTGGTGAAGCAGATGCCAGCCGCTGGTGCAGCGCTCGACGGTCGTCCCATAAATTTGGTCTTTTCGGATGAAGCTGGCGCCGATAGTCAGCCACTGGAGCATCCCGTTGGCGAGGTGCGAACTAGCCGGCGGGGCCACGGATGAAGCTCGGCGAATTGATATCTGGCGCCGAAATCGGTGCCATCTCTGGTGATCTACACGCCGAGATCACAGGCTTGGCTTATGATTCTCGTAAAGTCCAACCGGGCAATTTGTTCTTTTCAACGGCGCGATCCGATGAACTCGGGCGTGCTAACATTGAGGATGCATTCAGGCGCGGGGCGCGTGCGGCGGTGGTGCGGAGTTGGGATGAGGCGAGGGCGCGTCCCGCGTCAAACTTAATCGAATGCGAACGGCCGCGCACACTGATGGGCAAAGCGGCATCGCGGTTTTTCGGCTCGCCAAGCAGCCGGGTCGATCTGATCGGTGTGACCGGAACCAGCGGTAAGACAACTACGACATATCTAATCGAGTCGATTTTTGCGGCGGCGGGAGTTTCGTGTGGAATTATCGGAACGATCGGAATTTTTGCCAATAACCAGAAGCTCTACAGCGGCCTGACTACGCCTGAAGCGATCGACTTTGAGAGCGCGATGGCGAGGATGGAACGTGAAGGAGTGCGCGCAGCAGCGGCTGAGATATCTTCTATCGGACTGGAAGAGGGCCGCGTCGACGAACTGCATTTCCGCGCCGCAGTGTTCACGAATCTTGGCCGGGATCATCTGGATTATCACGGTACGAGTGAACGCTACTTCGCCGCCAAGCTGCGGTTATTCAGCGAACTGCTACCGAAGAGCTGTGCGGCCGACACAGTTGCGATCGTCAATGGCGACGACGTCTATGGCCAACGAGTCTTGGCGACGGTCCACGGGCGCAAGGTGAGTTTCGGGTTGAGCGCCGGCCTGGACGCCCACCCTGAAAGCTGGAGTGCGGGAATCAACGGAATTCGTGCCCGGGTACGCGCTTTGGATCGGAGCTTCGAGTTGATCTCGCCGCTGCTCGGCGAGATCAACTTACGCAATATACTGGGCGCCTCTGCTGTGTCGGTGGCCTTGGGTATCAGGACGGATGCGGTGGTTGAGGGAGTCAGGCGATGCCTCGGGGCCCCCGGCAGATTAGAGGCGGTGGCAGGACCAGACGGTGTGAAAGTGCTCGTGGACTATGCGCATAAACCCGACGCACTCGAAGCGGTGCTAACGGCGTTGCGCGCGCTCGGACCGAAACGGCTGATCTGCGTTTTCGGTTGCGGCGGTGATCGTGATCGAGGCAAGCGGCCGATCATGGGCGCAATTGCCGGGCGGCTAGCTGATCTCGCGATTCTGACCTCGGACAATCCGCGCAGCGAGGATCCGCTCGCGATAATCGCCGAGGTCGAAGCAGGTCTGCACACGAGTGGCGCCCCAAAGGTCACGCTAGCAGATGCACATGCAAAGCGCGGTTACCTGATGGAGTCCGATCGGCGGTCGGCGATTGCGCTGGCACTTGGAGTAGCGGCTGCGGGCGACGTCGTCGTGATCGCAGGCAAGGGACACGAAGACTATCAGCTAGTGGGCGGGCGGAAGCTCGATTTCGATGACCGTGTGGCCGTCCGCGAGATCACGAAAGAAATCAATCGAGGTGGCGACGGAGCGGGCCGCGCGCCATCTAATTAAGAACGGCGCGCCAGGATCTGTCGAAGATCTGCGATGACGAGCGATGATTTACCTGGCCCTGTATCAACTGCACGATCATTATCCGGCGCTAAATGTCCTGCGCTACGAGACGTTCCGGTCGGTGTTGGCTGGGCTGACGGCGCTGGCACTGTCCATGGGACTGGGCCCGATATTGATCGCACGATTCCGCGCAGCTCACATCGGCCAGACGATCCGCGAAGAAGTCCCGCAGAGCCATCAGAAGAAGGCCGGCACGCCGACGATGGGCGGGTTAGTGATTCTTGTGTCGTGCATCGTTGCTACAGTGCTGCTGGCGAATCCTTCGAATCCGTTCATCTGGGTCGCGATTTTCGTGATGCTTGCGTACGGTGCGATCGGGTTTTCTGACGATTACTTGAAACTTCGACGTGGGCGAGGGAAGGGCCTGAGCGGGCCGCACAAGTTGCTTTTCCAGTTTGCAACCGCATTCGTAGCTTCAATGGTATTGTTCGGCTGGCTTAAATTTGACACCCATCTGTCGTTTCCATTTTTCAAGCACATCCAGCCCAATCTGCATTGGTGGCTCTATGTTCCGCTGGCGATGTTCGTGATCGTCGGATGCTCAAACGCAGTTAATCTCACCGACGGACTCGACGGTCTCGCGATCGGCCCGGTGATGACAACAGCCTTCTGTTACTGGGTTTTCACTTATGTGGCCGGTAACCTTAAGTTCGCGCACTATCTCGATGTGGCGCACGTCGAGGGCGCTGGGGAAGTTGCGATTTTCTGTGCGGCGCTGATCGCGTCGTCGATGGGCTTCTTGTGGTACAACGCTTATCCAGCCTCAATGATGATGGGTGATGTGGGCGCGCTGTCGCTTGGCGGGGCGCTGGGTACGGTCGCGCTGCTGGCGAAGCAGGAGCTGGTGCTGCCGATCGCAGGCGGAGTTTTCGTGCTCGAGGCGGCGTCAGTGATCACGCAGCGTTATTACTACAAGATGACGCACAAGCGGATTTTCCGGATGGCGCCGATTCATCATCATTTCGAGCTCGGCGGATGGCCCGAAACCGTGGTCGTGATTCGCTTCTGGATAATCTCAATCATATGCGGCCTGGTGGCGCTCAGCACGCTGAAGCTACGGTGAAGATCAGCGATGGAACTTCAGGGCAAGCGCATTATGGTGATCGGTCTGGGCGTCAGCGGACTCGCCGCGTCCCGATTATTGGCGGCACACGGGGCCAACTTAGTATTGGTCGATCGCCGCGCCGGCATGGCTCTCGAGGGGTTGCCGAGCGGTGAGGTTCGCC
Source organism: Binataceae bacterium (SeqCode) (assembly GCA_035524095.1). Lineage (GTDB taxonomy): Bacteria > Desulfobacterota > Binatia > Binatales > Binataceae > DATJUF01. The sequence continues at coordinate 33,315 of DATKPK010000008.1, forward strand.
TGGGCGAAGACGATCCACAGTGGCTTGATGGTGTCGAGCTAGTGGTTGTGAGTCCGGGTGTGCCGCCCTCGTCGAGGTTGATGCGTGCGGCCACGGCGGCGCGGATTCGATTAATCAGCGAACTCGAATTGTCGAGCCGCTTTGTCACAGCGCCGATCGTCGCGGTGACGGGCACCAATGGCAAAAGCACGGTCGTGGTTCTGCTCGGCGAGATTTTCCGCAGAGCAGGATACAAGACGTTCGTCGGCGGAAATCTCGGTACGGCACTGGCCGACGCGGCTAGTAGGGATTACGACGTCGTCGTCGCCGAAGTCTCGAGTTATCAACTCGAATTGATCGAAACGTTTAAGCCGCGTGTCGCGATCTATTTGAATCTTACCGATGATCATCTTGATCGTTACGCCAGCCTGGAAGAATACGGCCGCGCAAAGGAACGTATTTTTGAGAATCAAGACACCGATGATTGGGCGATCTTAAATCGCGACGATCCGAGAGTGTGGCGAGTTCATAAGGCCCTTAAGCCGCAACTGATGAGTTTCGGCTGCGCAAATGCCCAGAGCGCTCCGGCCTTGTGGCGCAAAGATGGTGCGATCGCGTTCGACGACGGCGTGCGGCGCGGTCGCATCAGTTTGGCGGAGTTCAAGCTGGCGGGCGCGCACAACGTAGCGAATGCGATGGCGGCGGCCGGCGGAGCATTCGCTATGGGAATCGAGCCCCTAGTAGTTGAACGGGCGCTGGCGGAGAGCCGAGGTCTACCGCATCGCATCGAAACGGTAAGCGAGAAGGGTGGCGTCCGTTATGTCGATGATTCGAAAGGCACTAACGTCGGAGCAGTGATTGAGGCGCTGAGCGCATCGCGCGCACCAGTGATTCTGCTGGCGGGGGGCGTGGACAAAGGTGGTGATTATGCGCCACTCATCACGTCGTTGCGCGAAAAAGTGAAGCTGCTGATTCTCTTTGGGGCTGCGCGCGCGAAGATGCATGATGAACTCGCGGGCAGCGTTGCAATCGAAGTAGTGACGACGCTCGATGAGGCGGTCGCGCTAGCAGCGAGGCGTGCGGTGAGCGGCGACACGGTGCTGTTATCGCCGGCCTGTTCAAGTTTCGATCAATTCAAGGATTACGCAGAACGTGGGCGAGTATTTCAAGAACTGGTCCAGGCGCTTTGAGGCGATCAGCTATCGTCGTCTCGACCCGTGGCTGCTAATGCCGGCCTTGGCGCTGCTCGCGCTCGGTCTCTTGATGGTGCTCAACACGACCTATTTTCTCGCGCAAGAGAGAAGCGGCGACCCGTTCCATCTGTTTAAGCTGCAACTCGCGCACATCGTTGCCGGTGCCCTCGTGTTAACAGTGCTCTCGCAATTCTCGGCGGATGGACTGCGGCGTCTGACGATTCCGCTGATGGCGATCTCGGCGGTGCTGCTGATCGCCGTCTGGATTCCCGGAGTGGGTGTGACGCGAGGTGGAGCTCGCCGCTGGGTGCGCATTGGGTCGATGCTTGCGGAGCCTTCTGAATTGGTGAAATTCGCGATCGTGTTTTTCCTCGCAGACTTTATTGCGCGGCGCCAGGATGTTCTGCATCAGTTCAAGCGCGGACCGCTGCCTGCGATGATTGTCACCGGCACTATTGCGGCCCTCGTCTTGGTGCAGCCTGATTTTGGTACCACCGTAGTAATTGCGCTGATCTTATTTGTAATGCTGTTCGCGGGGGGGGTGCGTGTGGCGCATTTGGGCGCCACGGGAGCCGGAGCGCTTCTGATCCTGGTCATTCAGGCGGTAGCAAAACCCTACCGAATGAGAAGGCTCGAAACTTTTATCGATCCGTGGCGTACTGCTCGCGGAGCCGGGTTTCAACTGATCCAGTCCTTTATTGCGTTGGGCGAAGGCGGCAAATGGGGCACTGGCCTCGGTGTTGGACGCCAGAAGATGTTTTATTTGCCAGCGGCGCATACGGATTTCGTTTTCGCAGTGGTAACGGAGGAATTCGGTATAGTCGGGGCCGCGTTAGTACTGGCGCTATTCGGAATTATTCTGGTGCGCGGATTGCGTATCGCGCACGAGGAACGGGATCACTTTGCAAGCATGCTGGCAGTTGGATTGACCGCGATGATCGCGATGCAGGCACTGCTGAACCTCGCAGTGGTCACGGGCCTAGTTCCGACCAAGGGGTTGCCACTGCCGTTCCTTAGTTATGGCGGCACTTCGATTGTGATGGCGATGGCGGCACTGGGGGTCTTGAGTGCGCTCGCTTGGCGACGGGCGGTGGAATGAAGGTGATAATCGCAGGTGGAGGCACCGGTGGGCATCTTTTTCCAGCAGTCGCGCTGGGCGAGGAATTGCGCCGTGAACGGCCCAAAACAGAAGTCCTGCACGTCGGCACGACAAACGGCTTCGAGGCGCAGTGGCTGCCGTCGAGCGGCCTGCGCTATGAGCTTTTTCCGGTGCGAGGCCTGCGCGGCAAAGGCGTGATGACGCGAGTGCGAGCGGCGGCGGAATTCGGTGCGGCGTTGCGGAGAGCTAGGAGTCTGTTGACGCGCTTCAAACCAAATCTGGTGGTCAGCGCGGGTGGTTACGCGTCGGCGCCGATGGCGGTTGCGGCCTTAACCGGGCGTGTGCCGCTAGTCCTGATGGAGCAGAACACGCGACCGGGGCTGTCGAATCGTCTTCTGTGGCGCTTCGCGCAACGAATCTGCACTGGATTTGCGGACGTCGGAGCGGGTTTGAAGGGGAAGCATGTAGCGGTCACGGGTAATCCCGTGCGGCTAGGATTCATTCCGGGCGAATTACGAGAGACTCGTTCTCCTGTGCAAATCCTTGTTTTAGGGGGCTCGACTGGCGCACACAGGCTGAACCTAGGAGCCATCGAAGCTTTCAAAACTTTAGCAAAAGATGTTATAAAATTTGAGATAGTCCATCAGACCGGACAGGCTGATGCGGAGTTGGTGAGGCGCGGGTACGAGCCGATCGGGATGAAGGCGCAGGTTCTTCCATTTATTGACGATATGGCATCGGCGCTTGATCGTGCCGACCTGATAATCGCGCGCGGCGGTGCGATGACCGTGAGTGAGATCGCCATCGCTGGGCGGGCGGCCATTTTCGTGCCGTATCCATTCCATCGCGATCGTCAGCAGGAGCACAACGCGCGTGTGATAGAGCGGCTTGGTGGCGCGATAATCATCAATGACGATGAGTTGCTGGCCGCAAACCTGCAAACCAATCTGGGGGAATTGTTGAGCGATCCGTCCCGCCTAATCGCGATGGGGCACAAGGCAAGGCAAGCGGGTCGGCCGGACGCGGCGGCGCGAATTGCGTACGTTTGCTTTGAGGTGATGGAGGCAGATCAAGCGGCGTGAGCGGTATGCCCACAGGATTGCTGACCCGTAAACGGCGGCTGCACTTCGTCGGTGTTGGTGGCGCGGGAATGAGCGGCATCGCGGAGTTGTGCCAACGGCTTGGTTTCGAAGTGAGCGGATGCGATTTGCGTGAGAGTGCGACGACCGAAAGACTCGCTGCGCTGGGGATCGCGATCGAACATGGCCATCATCCAAGTCACGTTACGACGCATCCGGGACAAGAGTTCGACGCGGTAATCATTTCCTCGGCGGTAAAGTTTTCGAATCCCGAGGTGGCGGGTGCGCGCGCGCTGAAGATACCAGTGATCGCGCGGGCTGAGATGTTGGGGGAACTGTTGCGGATGGCGCGCCATGGCGTGGCGGTCGCCGGAACGCACGGTAAGACTACGACGACTTCGCTAGTAGGGTTAATCCTGGAAGAGGCAGGTTTCGATCCGACGGTCGCGATCGGTGGAAATCTGCGTGCGCGCGGCACCAACGTGCGCCTTGGGCGCGGCGATTTCATGGTCGCCGAAGCCGACGAGAGCGATGCTTCTTTCCTTTTGCTAATGCCGACAGTAGCAATCGTCACGAATATCGACCCGGAACATCTGGATCACTACGTTTCGATGGATCGGGTGCGCGAAGCTTATTTGAGCTTCATCAATCGCGTGCCCTTCTATGGGCGTGCGGTACTTGGAATCGACAGTGTTAACGTCCGCGGATTGCTCGGATCGATTCGTAAGCCGGTGACTACGTACGGGGAAGCGGCTGACGCGGATCTGCGGGCTGAGCGGATCGTAGTTGATGGCCTCTCGACGCACTTTACGGTCGTGCGCGGCGGCGCGGCGCTCGGACGCGTGACGATTCCGTCGCCGGGACGGCATCTCGCGCTGAATGCACTGGCGGCGATTGCGGTCGCTCTGGAGATGGGCATCTCATTTGAGGTCGCGTCGCGGGCCCTCAACGCATTCTCAGGAATATCACGTCGCTTTGAGATCAAAGGCGAAGCCGCGGGGCGGTTGGTGATCGACGATTACGCACATCATCCAGCGGAAGTGCGTGCCACACTGGCGGCGGCGCGAGCAGCCTTTGCGCGGCGGCTAGTGACCGTCTTTCAGCCTCATCGATATACGCGGCTGCGCGATCTTTTCGATGATTTTCTGACCGCCTTCGACGAGACTGACGTGCTCTATCTGGCGGAAGTCTATGCGGCGGGCGAAGAGCCGGTCCCTGACGTGACGTCACGGCGTCTGTATGAAGCGTTGCGCGCACGTGGCCATATAGACGTGCACTACCTCGGTGAAGAAGGGGATGCTGCAGCCACGCTCGCGCGCGAGTTGATGACCGGAGACGTCCTAGTGACGCTTGGTGCTGGCGACGTATATCGAATCGGCGAACGATTCCTTGGGTTACTCGGAGCTTGTCCGGCCACTGAGGCGAAGACCGTATGAATATGCTCGAGCATACGCTGAGGGAACGTTTCGGCGGCCGCCTTCAAGTACAGTTTCCGCTCGCGGCGTTAACCTCGTTTCAAATTGGCGGCCCGGCCGATCTTTTTATCGAAGTTGAGGACGAGGCTGAATTGGTCGACGCTATTGCGGCGGCTCACCACAACGGAGTCAGCCATTTTTGCCTGGGTGCGGGAACGAATCTGCTCGTCAGCGATCGTGGCATGCGCGGTCTTGTGATCAAGCTCGGCATTGGCTTTACGGCATTGACGATCGACGGGATCTATCTCACTGCAGGAGCGGCGGCGCAGTTCGGCGCGATGGTGCGGACGGCGGTCGAGTATGGACTAGCCGGCCTGGAATTTGGTGAGGGGATTCCAGGGACGGTCGGCGGCGGGCTGGTGATGAATGCGGGCGCTTTCGGCGGCGAGATGGCGCGAGTGGTGACAACCGTTCACGGTGTTACATCGACGGGCGAGCCGCGAGCGCTGACGCGCGACGAAGTAAAGTTCGCCTATCGCCGCACCGAATTGCCACCAAGATTCATAATCACTCGCGTGGATTTTCAGCTGAATCGTGGCGATCGCGATGGCTTGCTCGGGCGAGTTGCAGAACTCAAAGCGAAACGCGCCTCGCGCCAGCCTAAGGGTGTGCCCAACGCCGGATCGGTTTTCAAAAATCCGCCAGGAAATTTCGCAGGACGGCTGCTCGAAGGCGCAGGCCTCAAAGGTGCACAACTGGGCGGTGCAGCGTTCTCGGAGCGGCATGCGAATTTTATCGTGAACTTGGGTGGTGCACGCGCCGAAGAGGTTCGGGCGCTGATCGACATGGCGCGGCATCGCGTGAAGGAGGCCAGCGGCGTCTGGCTCGACCCGGAGGTCAGGCTGGTCGGCGAATGGTAAGAGGTTAGGCCGTAGCGAAGTGAGTGGTGGTTGAGTGGCGGAGGCGGCAAAAAAGAAGAAGCGCAAGAGCGCTTATAGCAGCAATCAGTGGGGCGTCAGGCTCGCTGGGATCGTACTATGCGCGTTTTTCGTGCTCGGCCTAATCACCGGGCTCAGCCGCCCCGGCCATCAACTGGCCTTGCGGATCCACGGGCTGCTGGCGCTCTGGCCGCATCATAATGGTTCGGCTCTGATTCCAGACGGTTTCACGTCGCTTCCGAATACTCCCTCAGTTGACGGAAATGATAATCCCGTTGCGCTGGTGCGGCGCGACGACGGCTTCTACGTGCTGAATTCTTCGGGCGAATTACGCGGACCCATCGCGCCTGAGAATCAGCCCGATCTACCGATCCTGAGCGGTACCGCCGTGGCCGATGCTGATGAGGCCGAATTGATGCGCGACGCTGCGGTGATGGTGCGCGCGGAGGCCGGTCTCAATCATCTCGTATCTGAGATGAGCGTCGTGTCCGATGGCACTGCGACGTTGTTTCTCGATCATCTTCAAGTTGCTGTGATGATCGATGAAAATCGCAGTGCTGTCGGAATTCAACGTGCGGCGCAGATGCTCCATCTGTGGCAAGGCCATCAGCAATTGCTTGCTGCAATTGACCTTACCTCAGAAGACGAAGCGGTCGTACGGCTTAGGCCTGCCGCATTTGATCGTTCGGCTGCCAATGGCGAGATACGAAAGGTGGCATTCACCGGCGCGCCGCCCAGAGCGATAGGTCACAGCGAACGCGACGCAGGGCGAGGCCGATGAGGAACATTCTCACTGGCCTCGATGTGGGCACAAGTAAGATTTGCGCGCTGATCGCGGAGGCCAGCGGCGACGGCTCGATCACTATCCTAGGCTGTGGCAATACGCCTTGCGCGGGTCTGCGCAAGGGAGTGGTGGTCAATATAGAGGCTACGGTGGAGGCGATCCGCGCGAGCGTGGCCGAGGCGGAAAGAACCGCCAGCGTGCGGATCGGACCAGCGACCGTCGGCATATCGGGGTCGCATATTCGCGGTCTAAACAGTCACGGGATCGTTGCGGTACGGGGCGGTGAGGTTGGCAGCAAAGACGTGGAACGGGTAATCGAGGCGGCGCGGGCCGTGGCGATCCCCCTCGATCGACAAGTGCTGCATACGCTGTCACAGCAATTTGCGGTGGATGATCAGGAGGGGGTACGCGACCCAGTAGGGATGGCGGGAGTGCGGCTCGAGGCGCGAATCCACATTGTCACCGCTGCTCAAAGCTACGGGCAGAATCTTGCGAAGTGCTGCGAGCGGGCCGGAATCACAACCGCGGAACTGATATTTGAGCCGCTGGCGTCGGCGGATGCGGCATTGTTTCCAGAAGAGAAAGAGCTTGGCACCGCCTTGGTGGATTTAGGTGGCGGAACTACGGACATTGTCGTTTTTCACGGCGGCGCAGTGATGCATACAGTGTCATTGCCATTGGGTGGCAATCACCTGACCGCAGATGTTGCGGCTGGTTTGCGAACGCCGCTCAGCGATGCCGAACAACTCAAGATCGATCACGGCGTGGCGACCAACTTGATCGTCGGCCGCGACGAACTGGTACAAGTCCCCGGCGTCGGCGGGCGCGAGCCGCGCGTAATCCCGCGGCATATCATCGGAGACATCATTGAGCCGCGCATGGAGGAAATCTTTGCGCTGACGCAGCGCGAACTGATGCGCTCCGGGGTGATGGAGAGTCTCGCCTCCGGCATCGTTCTAGTAGGCGGGACGTCGCTGCTCGAGGGGACGCAGGAGCTGGCCGAGCGGATTTTTAATTTGCCGGTGCGGAGGGGCTTGCCGGTCAATCTCAGCGGGATGCCCGAGGAACTGATGAAGCCGATGTATACGACGGCGGCAGGTTTGGTACTGGGGGCTGCGCATAGTGGTGGCTATCTGAATGGATTTGCGCGGAACCGGCGATGGGGCAAGCTGCGCTCGCGCGTAACCGATTGGATGAGGGATTTCTTTTGAAAGAGCGCACAAATGACGGCGAGATGGGCGATGAGCGCGGCATTCCGCGCGGGGCAGGTGGGGAAGGAGGATCTGAAATGATCGAACTGGTGGAAAATGCCGATCCGGGGGCGCGGATCAAAGTGATCGGCGCTGGCGGATGTGGCGGCAATGCCGTCAACCATATGATTGCTGCGGGTTTGCGCAACGTCGAGTTCATGTCGGTGAACACTGACACACAGGCGTTGCAGGTGAATCAGGCGCCGCTCAGGATGGCGATCGGACAGAAGCTGACGCGTGGACGTGGCACCGGTGGCAATCCTGAGATAGGCCGCAAAGCAGCGCTCGAGGACGAGGAGGTATTGCGCGAGATTCTCGCCAACGCCGAAATGGTCTTCGTCACGGCTGGGATGGGTGGCGGTACCGGCACCGGCTCGGCCCCAGTTATCGCGCGGATTGCACGCGACTTGGGCGCGCTGACAGTCGGCGTTGTGACTAAGCCGTTCCAGTTCGAGGGCCGCAAACGGATGGGCCAGGCAGAAGAGGGCTTGCGTGAACTGAAAGACGCGGTAGATACGCTGATCACGATTCCGAATCAGCGGCTGTTATCGATCGCGAGCCGCAATACGTCATTGAAGGAGGCCTTCCAGCGGGCTGATGACGTTCTGTTGCAGGCGGTCCGTGGGATCTCGGAATTGGTCACAGTCCATGGCCTGATCAATCTCGATTTTGCGGACGTTCGGTCGATCATGGCCGAGATGGGCATGGCGATGATGGGCGCGGCTCATGCCAGCGGCGAGAATCGCGCGGTCGAAGCTGCACAGCGTGCGATTTCCAGCCCGCTGCTCGAAGACGTGTCGATCAAGGGCGCGCGAGGCCTGCTGATCAACGTGACGGGCGGCCCCGATATGTCGTTGTACGAAGTCAACGAAGCAGCCAGCCTGATTCAGGAAGAAGCGCATGAGGACGCGAACATAATCTTCGGAGCCGTGATCGACGACAAGATTTCCGACGAGATTCACGTCACCGTGATCGCGACAGGCTTTGGCGAGCAAGAATCACGTTATGCACCTCGCTATGCCCCAAGTGGGACCGCGATTACTGCACCAGTGCAGTCGGCACCTACCCGGCCGATGGATCCAATTCAACCGCAGCCGATGATACCGCCGCCGATGATCGCGCCGCAGCCGCAACCGATAACAGCGCCAAGTGCTGCCCCGATAATCTACGGTAAGTCAGAGCCTTCAGTAACGCCTGCTCCGGCAGTTCAGGCTTCGTCGATACCGCCGCAGGCCCAGATGTTCGGCGGCAAGCCGGTCAGACGTCTAGGACTGATCGTAGACGAGAGCAGCCTGGATATTCCGGCCTTCAAGCGGCGGGCGAGTGAACGAAGCGGTGGACCGACACGTCTCGCGGCCGACGAAACGGTTGATAATGACGACAAGCTCGATATCCCTGCGTTTCTGCGTAAGCCGGTGGAATAGGACAGCGTGCAGAAGCCGAATTGCCGCGTATCGGTGGCCGTAGGATGCAAAGGCGGCAGCCTCATAGCCTCGCTTTCGGCGGGGCCTCGCGAGAAGAGGCTTACGCCTTTACTTGGCGGCGCCTAGAAGTGTGACTTGCTGAGGTGAATCGTCTGCGTCGTCGATGATGGTGAGACTATTGTTATAAGTAGTACCTGACGAGGTTGGGGCGAAAGTCACGCTGAGCTTGCAACTTGCGCCGCTGAGCAAGGTTCCAAGGCAGGTAGGCGATACAGCATACCCGGCGCCTGGCGTTATCGCGCTGATGTTTGCGTTCGCCTTCAGTTTCTTTGGGTTACTAATCGTGACCGTCAGAGTTTTACTCTTGTTGATTTTCAGTTTGCCGAAATCGAGGTTGGACGGCTTCACCGAAAGTGTTGCCACGGTAGGCAGCGAGCCTGCAAAGGCCTCAGTGAACTCCGCGATGTCGATAGTGCCCCACCCGGTTGTCTCATCATAACCGGGACCGGCTTTGAAACCCGTTACCCGGTGGATGATCGTGTTATTGAAAGAATTGTCGCCGGTCGTTACATCCCGGATACCGTTGGCCGCGAGACCCTCGCCGGCCAAGGTATAAAGCCGCGGGTTGATATTGCCGAGCCGCTCACCCTGCATCTGCTCGATCAGCTTGACCACTCCTGCGAAGGCAGGCGAGGAAACGCTGGTCCCGCCGTAGGCGTCGAAAATAACGGGTCCTTTGCCGGTACATCCGATTTTGATGCAAGTTTTATCATCAGCCACGACCATTCCGGGATAGAAGGGACTGGCCATCAGCGAGATATCAGGGACGTCGCGGGCGCCGTCGCTCGGAACGCCCTCACCCGTCTGGTATGCGGGCTTCGCGAAAATTGCGCTCGCGCCGCCGCCGGACGCACCACCAAGGGGGAAGGGATAGCGGCCGTTCGGATCATCGCTGTCGTTCCATGACCGTTCAGGAAGGCCGGTCTCAATTCGGGCTGCACCGTTGAAAATGGGGTTGAACGACACGCCCCCAACTGCGGTTACGTTGGGATCGGCGGACATTTCGCTGACATTTTGCGTGGAGCCTATTTCGCATTGTCCATTGGACGCGGCGACTATTCCGGCCGCGCCTTCGTCCCCTGAGGCAACAAAGACCGACTGGCCTTGACTGCTCGCTTGCTCGAAAATCGGATCAAGCGTTTCGGTGAAGTAAGTGCTGTCCGACACGCAAAAGCCGTAGCTGATACTGATAACTGCGCACTTGTTGTCGCTGACGGCACCGCTAATCGCGTCGAGCAAGTCGTCTGGCCCGGCACCCATGTAGTAGCGGATCGGAGCGCCGGGAGCCGACGTGTGAGACCACTCAAGGTCAATTAGAGCTTCGGGTTCTGCTGCATTGAAGCCAGGGTTAGCCGCGTTGATCGGTACTCGCGTGATATTGGATGCGGGTAGATTAAACCGAATATTGAATGACTTAATCGCGCTGTTGAGAAAATCTGAAACGCCGACGATTCCGATGCAATCGCCGTTCGCGGTGGCACCATTGATGTGAGCCGTCTTGAGCGAGATTTGATCATAGAAGGAATAAAAATCGCTGGGTCCAAAGTAGTCGCCAAACGAGATCTTGGCGTCCGGGCTCGCTCCGTCAGCGCTCGCGTTGGCAGTGGAATAATCGTCTGATGGGGATGTTGGCGCGATGTTGTTTGCGCCAGAGGAATGTAAGAGGTTTTGGGTCATCGGGACCGAGGAATGGATATTGTCGAGGCCGTCGATACGCGCGATCAACCCGGCGAACTGCTGCGGGATCATGGGATCGGTGACGTTGGCGTACGATCTTCCAGCAGCGAATGTCCTGAAGGATGTTTGGAAGGCCTGTTGCACCTGCGAGGAAGTGCCAGAGAAGGTGATGCTGCGGAGCGGAATGCTGCTTCCCGTGACATGAAAGCCCTGACTGGTCAGCCAAGCTGAAACCGCATCGGCCTGAGCTTGGCTGGGCCCGAACTCAGCATCGAATTCCGCGGACGTAAGCCAATGGTGATACCGCGGCGAGGTAGGATCCTGCTGGTCGATCACTAACTGGTCGAGCGCCTGCCGATTCTGCACTGACAGCGTCAGGCGCATCGTCAGGGGCAGTCGCGGATCCGGCGCGGCGGCGGGGGTTAAGCGATTCGCCAAGGCGGGATGGTTGCCTTTGAGAATTGTGCGGCCATTTGGAATTGCGATTTGTGCGAAAGCGTTAACACCGGCTAACAAAAAAATCGCGGCGACGAGGATAGGCCGAAAGAGCTTTAATTTCATGCGACGACAGTTGCTCGAATAGCGTTAAATCAGCGCTAAGTAGCTTAGCTAGGTCAAACTATGTTGTAATAATGCTGTCAGTCGTCTGATATGTCAATTGATATTTACTTATCCCATGGATGCGAATTTTGAGCGCTGACCGGCGCCGCGGCTATTATCTACCGAGTCGAATCTCAGCCGATCAATAGATTTCCCGACTTCGAGCTGCCGATTCGGTCGATCGCGGCCTCACAAGATCAGCTCGCAACGATGTGCTAATTTGCGTGTGACAGCGCGATGCGCCCGTAGCTCAACTGGACAGAGCATCGGACTTCGGATCCGAGGGTTGGGGGTTCAAATCCCTCCGGGCGCGCATCGAAACCGAACGCAATTCTCGAGCTATGCCCATCAGATTACCGTAGAGCTGATTGCGACCAATCGGCGGTCAAATCTTTAATAACCGCCCCGAGC
>DATKPK010000009.1:0-8786 GCA_035524095.1 Binataceae bacterium (SeqCode)
GAATAGCTCAAGGCCTTTAATCTTGGCGAGCTTGGGCTTGGAGAGGGTGCCGTTGGCGCAGATGACGAAACGGGCGCGCATATGGTCGCCACGGTCGGTGGTGAGGTGCCACATCTGCTCGTCCTCGTCCCATACGGTGGAGGTGACCGTGGTCTGGAAGACGGCAAGCTCATAGAGGTTGTACTTGCGGGCGATGGCCTGGCAATGGGCGTAGATTTCGGGGCCCTTGGAGTAATGGTCCTTGGGCACATAGTCCATCTCGTCGAGCAGGGGCAAGTAGTCATAGGCGACAACATCGCAGGCCACGCCCGGGTAACGATTCCAATACCAAGTGCCACCGACGTCGGCGCCGCGTTCGACGATACGGATGCTCTCGACGCCGTACTCGCGGAGGCGGGCGGAGGTCAGCAGGGCGGAGAAGCCGCCGCCGATGAAGAGGACTTCGACGGTATCGTTGATGGCGTCGCGAGGCTTGATGTCGCCGCCGTAGGGGTCGATTTCATAGCGTGCGAGATCGCCGGAAAGGTCGGAGGTGTACTGGGCGGTCCCTTGCGGGCGGTACTTCAGCCGAAGGTCACGTTCCTCGGCGTACTTTTGCTTAACCTGGTCGTAGAACTCCTGGGAGTGGGTCGGACGGGCGGCAAGGCCGATCGGCTTGTCGATTTTGACCTTCGCGGGCGTCTCGTGGGGGTCGGGCATGGTCATCCTCCATGGTCATTGCTGTGCCGAGTGGGTGCGGCGGCGGTCAATGCCTAAACGGGTTAGCTTAGGCAATTTGGCACGGAAAGGGGGTGATTTTCCAGCGGAAAGACGGAAACGGTAGTGGCAAGCCCTCCAAGTTGAGTCAATTACCAAGGATTCGAGCGAATGATGAATTTACTTCTCTCTCATTCGACGAGAGGACGACAGATATTCCGGTAATTTCAAACACGTCGAGATTACCACCTTCGTAGAAATCGGCATGAAAACTCTGCAAGGCGATCATCGCCTTGCGACAGTCTAAAGCATCCTCGACACTCTGGAAAAGTCCGAACTGATTGAGGCGAGCGCCGAAATGACGCCTAATCACATGAGCTAGAATGCGAATAGGGTCCTCAGGCATTTCAGTTCTAACCGGCTCTGATAGTCCCGACAAAAAGATCAGAGAGTCGCCACTTCCGCCCGACGAAAGGTCGAATCCGAGAAAGATCCCCGAATTGAGCGTTGTCGCATCACCTTTAGTAACTTCGACCACCTCAAAGTTCTGACTTGGTAGATGAATACGTGCCAATTCGACATAGCGGAACGCTTTTGACAGATCGTTAATAGGACCGATCTGCTCGACGTACCACATGAAGAATTCGTTTATTTCGTGGTCGTATGGAAGTGCCTCGCAGAAGGTGGGCCTTTTTCGAGCTGTTCCTCTGTAGAACGGATATGGATTGTGTGTTGGATAGAGCGGGCCATCGAGGATCAAATAATTCACGCCAAACACCTCATTTGAGCCAAACGCCTCTACGGGAACCATTGGCTGAACGATGGCTCACTATCTTCATGACAATCAAACTTTCGGCAATCAAATTGGCGGATCGGAAAATTTAGCGAGAGCGTCATTGTGACGCTCCCGCCAGGTTTAGAGTGAATGTGGTTAGATTTTGCCTTGCAGGATGAAGGCGATGACCAGCGCGTACAGCGTCAGTGATTCGATGAACGCAAGGCCGATGATCATCGGGACGAACAACTGATTGGTGCTGTTGGGATTGCGGCCGATGGACTCCATCGCGGAGGCCGCGAGCTTGCCCTGACCCACGCCACATCCGAGAGCGGCGATACCGATGCCGAGACCTGCGCCGAGAGCGATCAGGCCGCCTCTGAGACCGGCGCCACCGCCGGGACCTTCCTGCGCCATCGCGGCGAGCGGCGATGCGAGGAGCATCCCGAGCGCCATCGTGGCGTAAAACCAGAACCTGCGAACCATACTACGTTCCTCCTTCGTTGTCCGCGTCAGCATCATCGGGCCTGAGCTATTTAACTCCGCCTTCTATCATCTTCCACAACTTCGGCCGCCCCGACGGCTGATACGGATTAAAATCCTTTTGGGACGCGATTCACCCGCGCCGATAAAGTTTTTTTCTCTATTTTGAAATCAATGCAGACCAGTTTAGTGATGGGTCTCGCTGGCCATCCGGACGTAAGAGATCGCGAGAATCGTGAATACGAGGGCCTGCACCACGCATACGATGGAGCCGAGCGCGTAGAAGGCCAGCGGAATCACCAGCTTGGTCAGGCCGGTGAAAAGCGTCAGCACCTGATGGTCGGCGAACATATTGGCGAAGAGACGGACGCCGAGCGAGAAGGGCCGGAAGAGATTGTCGGCCAGCTCGATGAAGATAAAGAACCATGAGAGCCACCAGATGGGGCCGAAGAAGCTGAGCAGGTATTTCGGGCCCTGATGGCGGAATCCCTGGACGATGTAGAAGACGAAGGCGATGATGCCGAGCGCGAAGGTCAGGTCGGTATCGTGAGTCGGCGGTTCCATTCCGGGGACGAGGCCCAGGAAATTGGCGGCGAGGATGAAAATAAACAGGGTGCCGAAGAAGGGAACATAGTCGCGCGCCTCATGCATTTCGGAGACGCTCGCGACGAAGTTGTCGAGCCACTCGACGAGGACTTCGGCGAAACCGCGCAGCGTGATTCCGCTATCGGGCACGAGCGGATTTGAGGTGTTCTCTAGGGCCTTGCGGGCGGCATAGGCGAAGACGAGCAGAAGGCCCATCACGAGCCAGGTGCCGAAAACCACAGGCGGCAGATGGAAGCCATGGGCGAACATGTCGATGAAGTTGATGGGATGCAAAAGGGGGCCGAGCCTCCGGAAAATCTTAGACTAAATCGGCGCTAGTCTCGTGCTGCCGCTAAATCAGAAGAAAGCGAGACGCGCCAAGTTTCTATAAAGACTGCGAGCAACTGCGTCAATAAGCCGACGGCGAAACCGGCCAGGTTCACCCGTCCCGAGCTGATGATCGCATAGACCAAGCCGATAATCAGCACCATCTTGAGGGGGGCGAGAACGCCACCAAGGGCAGCCGATCCGCCGTGCTGCGCGATGCCCAAGATGAAACGGCCGAGGATGGCGAGCAGGTACAGGTTCACTATCATGACCGTGGCGCCAAGCAGTGCGGCAATTGCGGCTGCCGATGATAGCGTGAGGGCGAGGGCCAGCGCTATCAGGGCGGCGAGGATGGCCGTGGCGCGTTGAATGCCAGCGATCGTGGGCAGGTTCCAGGTCATCGTCGGAGACAGCGCTTGCGGCTGTGGGTCACGCTCAGCGAGCAGGATTCAGATTCCTTAGGCGCGACGCTCGCAGCCTCGCGCGCGCACGCCCTCACAGGTGAGGGCTATGCATGACCGTGGCGCCAAGCAGCGCGGCGATTGCGGCTGCCGATGATAGCGTGAGGGCGAGGGCCAGCGCTATCAGGGCGGTGAGGATGGCCGTGGCGCGTTGACTGCCAGCGATCGTGGGCAGGTTCCAGGTCATCGGGGCGATCGAGCGCCGGGGCGTTGCATGAAGCTGCGGACCTCGACGATCAGGCGATAGAAGCCGACGGCGACGCCGCCGATCAAGCCAATCAGGCCAAGCCAAGGCATGTGGAGGTACTCCCCGAGATAATAGCCGCCGAGGATGCCGGCGACGATCGGTGAGAAGAATTCGAGGCCGATCGCCGCGAAGCGAAAAAGATCGGCGGAGCCGCGAGTAGGCGGAAGCCGGGTGCCGTCTGAAGGTTCTCTAGCGCTGGTCATGAATGCGTAGCCGGCAAACGAGGCTTTTCAAGCATGATATACGCAGACTCACGCATGCCAAGGCTCCGGCCAACTCTAGGCGGCGAGCGACGCCAGGGCGTCGGTGGCGGCGGCAATAGTAGAATCGATTTCAGCATCGGTGTGCGCAAGCGAAACAAACATCGCTTCAAATTGGGAAGGCGGGAGATAAATGCCGTGATCGAGCATTCGATGAAAGTATCGACTGAAAAGCCTGGTGTCGGACTGGCGCGCGCTCGCGCCGTCAGTCACTCTATCCACACCGAGAAAAACTGTTAACAGGGATCCGGCGCGGTTGATAGATGCGCGGATGCCGGTGCGGCCAAGGGCGGAGCGGAGGCCTGCTTCAAGGCGAGCACCAGAGTTTTCGAGGCGATCGTAGGTAGTGGGGGCTGCAAGGATTTTCAGTGTTTCGAGACCGGCGCGGACCGAGAGGGGATTACCGGAGAGCGTACCGGCCTGATAGACCGGGCCGAGCGGCGCCAAGAGATCCATGATGGCAGCGCGGCCGGCGACGGCGCCGATGGGGAGGCCGCCGCCGATAATTTTACCGAGCATGATGAGATCAGGTTCCGCGCCATAGAGATCGCTGGCGGTGCCGTAGCGCAAACGAAAGCCGCTTATGACTTCGTCGCAAATGAGCAGTGCGCCATAGCGGTGAACGATTGCGCTCAGATCGCGCAGGAAGCCGGGGTCTGGGGGAACTACGCCCATGTTGGCGGCGAGGGGTTCAACGATCACGGCGGCTATGCTGTCGGGAGACGCGGCGAAATATTGTTCGACGGCTTCAAGCGAATTGAAGGGGGCGACCCGCGTCAGACTCGCGAGAGCCTCGGGAACACCTGCGCTATCGGGGACACCGAGGGTCATCAGACCGGAGCCAGCACGAACTAGCAGCGAATCGCTATGACCGTGGTAACAGCCGTCGAACTTGATGATCACAGGGCGGCCGGTGGCGGCGCGGGCGAGGCGCAGGGCAGTCATGCCAGCTTCGGTACCGGAATTGACCAGACGGATTTTTTCGGCGGCCGGAATCGCGGCGGAGATGCAATCGGCGAGATCGGTTTCCAGTTCAGTAGGAGCGCCGAAAGCGAGGCCGCGCGCGGCCTGGTCCGCAATGGCCGCGACAATTTGGGGGTGGGCATGGCCGAGAATCGTGGGACCGTACGAACCAACATAATCGATGAAGCGATTGCCGTCGGCATCGAAGACGAAGGGTCCTTTACCACTGGCGATAAATAATGGCGTGCGGCCGACGGCGCGCCATGCACGAACCGGAGAATTGACGGCGCCGGGGATACGCTGGGCGGCGCGGGAATAAAGCTGGGCAGAGTTTTTGTCGATGATGGTCATTAGCTAGTCCGTTCGGCGTCAATATCACTGTAATGCGCCGTTAAAATATCGAGAGCAAGCTTGAAGTGGCCTCTGGGGTTAGATTTATGCAGCGCTGGATCGCGGATCATGGCTCTGGGAGCCATTTGCGTCTGAGGCTGAAAAAAAACGGCGACGCAAGATCGAATCGGAAAAAAATTGTATCGCGAAATTCGTTAACGAAATCGACTCACTTTTGGATGCAATCACCTACTCTCTTGAATGGCCTCGCGAAAGATTCTATCCCAATGGCTTCGCTCAGTGCTGAGAATAAGCGCGCCGCGCAAGCGGTGAACAAGAGCGAGTGTTATCGTGGCCAATCGGCACGCGCAGGTAGAAGTTTTCGGGACATTGATAAGAGGTGGATCGAACCGGATGACCGGTGGCGGAGTTGATAGGCGTTGCCGAAAAACGATCCATGCATCGGACCTAGCGAGGAAATATGACCTTATCAACACGTGTTGATAAGGCTGTGTGTAAGTTGGGGTGATGAACGTTGTTAAAGGCTATTTGCAGTATGGGTAAAAAGCGGGCGTCGACAGGGGGACAAGAATGAACGGCTTGTGGGACAAGGCCGCCGAGCGCTTACGTGGATCGCTGGGCCAAGTGAGTTACGAAACGTGGATAGGACCTCTGACCTTCCTAGGCGTGGAGGATCGCACGGCAACGATAGAAGCGCCGAACCGTTTTTTTCGCGACTGGGTCAGCGACCGGTATCTTGCCATCTTGCGGGAGTCGCTCGCGGCGGAGATTGGCGAACCTTTAGAGATCAAACTCACGCTCGGCAAGGAAAGCAGCGTTATAAGCCCGACCGGCAATGGCAAGACGCCAGCGGCGGTGGCAGCGGCACCGGCCGTGGCAGAAAGCGTTCGCCGCGATACCCATCCGCAACTCAACCCGCGCTACACTTTTCCTGAATTTGTCGTGGGCTCAAGCAATCAGTTCGCCCACGCGGCGGCGGTGGCCGTAGCTAATCAACCTGGCGAGAAATATAACCCGTTGTTTATTTACGGCGGCGTCGGGCTCGGCAAGACCCATCTGGCGACGGCGATCGGACAGCATCTATGGGCCTCGAGCAAGCAGCGCAGCAAAGTGCTGTTCATGCCGGCTGAAGTTTTCATGAACGAATTAATCACGTCGATCCGGCGCGACAAGATGGGCGATTTCAAGGACAAGTTTCGCCGGGTCGATGCGTTGATCCTGGATGACGTGCAGTTTTTGGCTGGACGCGAAAGAACGCAGGAAGAATTTTTCCATACGTTCAACTCGTTGCATTCCGATCGCCATCAGATCGTGCTGACGTCGGATAAGGTGCCGCGCGATATTCCGGGATTAGAAGAACGGTTGCGTAACCGTTTCGAGTCAGGGCTGATTGCGGATATTGCACCGCCGGACATGGAGACGCGCGTCGCGATAATCCAGAAGAAAGCGGCGCTCGAGCAACTGCCGCTGCCGCCCGAAGTGGCGATGTATATCGCGCAGAACGTGCTGTCGAATGTGCGTGAACTCGAAGGCTGTTTGACGCGGCTGGCGGCGCTGGCATCGATGAGCAACAAAGCGGCGATTACGCTGGAGTTCGCGAAACAGGCGCTCAAGGATTTAATTCGCACGCAGGCGGCGAAGCCGGATATCGAAGCGATTCAAAAGACCGTCGCCGACTTCTTCCATATCAAGCTGACCGATTTGAAATCGAAAAAGCGCACGCAGCATATAGCGTTTTGCCGGCAGGTAGCGATGTACCTATGCCGCAAGATGACGGACAGCTCATTCCCGGCGATTGGTGAGTCGTTCGGACGCGACCATTCGACGGTGATTCACGCCTACAATTTGATCGCGCGGCGAATCGCAAACGATTCGGCATTCCGTTTTTCGATCGAGAAGATCGAACGGGAGTTGAAAGCGCTGCATGCGCATGCGGCGTGATAAGGCGGACGGATCGGAATGAAGGACGGAGGCGGAGCATTCACAAAAGTGGCTTCAGATTCTCAGGCGCGGCGCTCGCAGACTCCCGCGCGCACGCCCTCGCTTGCGAGGGCTATGGTGTGGACAAGTGGGGTGCTATCGACAGGTGAATCGCGCTTGCGGCTTAGCCGGGGCGGAAGGGGACCATGCGCCCACAGCTTTTGCTCCGCAGATTCGTTCGGCGAACAATGGAATATTCGGGTTAATCAACAAATCAACAGGGCCAGCTACTGATCCTGAATCTATTTTAGAGAATTAACTAAGAAGAGAAGAAACAGGCGGCGGGGATAGAGGAAATGGAACTCGCGATTGAACGGGTATCAATGCTGAACAGCCTGGCGCTGGTGCAGGGAATTGTCGAACGCCGCAACACGGTGCCGATCCTCGGCCATGTTCTGCTCGAACCAGGGAAGAACAGACTGCGGCTATCGGCGACCGACCTCGAAGTGGGAATCCGCACGGAAGTGGCGTGTGAATCGGGGGCGGAGGCGAGCCTGACGCTCAACGCGCGCAAGCTATTCGAGATTGTGCGAGAGGCGGCGAGTGCGGACGTCGCGCTGAAATCGCTCGAAGGAGACTGGGTCGAGATCAAGTGCGGGCGGGCGAAGTTCAAAATGATGGGACTCGATCCGCGCAGCTTCCCGGCGATGCCGGCGCAGACCGCGAAGGCAGAAGGCGCGGCGCGGAAGGCAGTCAAGGCGCAACTGAAAATCCCGGCGGCAGTGTTGAGCGAAATGATCGACAAGACGCTGTTTGCGGTGAGTCCTGACGAGGCGCGCTATAACCTGAACGGGGTATTTATCGAAGCGCCGCAGCCGGGAATCGTGCGGATGGTGGCGACGGATGGCCATCGGCTGGCGATGGTCGATCGCAATATTGGCGGCTTCACGATGACGGGCGGAGCGATTATTCCGCGCAAGGGATTGGGCGAGCTGCGTAAACTGCTCGATCAGGCAGGCGACGGTGATGTCGATTTAAGCCTCGATGGGCAACTGGCGTGGCTCAAGCGAGGCGCGACGGAAGTTTCGATGCGGCTGGTCGAGGGCGAGTTTCCTGACTATCGCGGGGTGATTCCCGGCGAGTCGCGCTATCACGTCAGCGTCGGGCGGAACGATTTGCTGAGTGCGATCAAGCGCGTCGCGATTTTTTCGAATGAACGGTATCACGGGGTGAAGTTTGCGCTCAGTAGCGGACTGTTGACGGTGTCGTCGACGACGCCGGAGATGGGCGAGGCGAGTGAAACGATCGACGTGGATTTCGGCGGCAGCGAATTCGGGATCGGGTTCAACGCATCGTATTTGCAACAGGTGCTGGCGGTTATGCCTGACGGGTCAGACGCGGTGCTGGGGGTTAGCGACGAGGTGAGTCCGGGAGTGATCACCTCGGCGGCGGATAGTCAGTTCACGTACGTGGTGATGCCGATGCGGCTTTGATAGCCGCTGACCATTGCGCGGCAAATATGGCCTGAAGATGGACTCGCCGGTTCGTAAAAGCATTCGAACAATCTTGCGAGACATCGCTGATTTGATGGAGGGCGGCGGCGAGGATTACGGCGCGGAGATGGTACGAGCAGCGCTGTCAGAATCGGATGAAGAACTCGACGAATTTCTCGTGTCAAATGAATTGTGGGGAGGAATGGGTTTACTGGCCGATCAAAC
>DATKPK010000010.1:0-11152 GCA_035524095.1 Binataceae bacterium (SeqCode)
CATTTGCCAATAACTCTTCCCGGCTGATCAGCCTTTGCGGATTCCGCGCGAGATAAAGCAGGAACTGAAAAGTTTTAGGCCGGATCTCTAGCCGTTCAGAGTCGCGCCAAAGTTGCTGATTTACAGGATCGAGACGAAAGCTCGAAAACTGAAGTATCGGTGCCTCATCCATTGCACTCAACGTTTCGCAACCAGATGCGTGCAGGTACGCGGCCAACTCTAAGCGATCTGGCCTTCACCCACGGGCCTGAGCACATCCACCGAAGGGTGCATTGATTCATTTACGGCTAGTCAAATGAAGTTGCCCAATTCATTCAGTCCTGAGGGAGCCAGTCACCGCTTGTGCCCCCCAAGGATTTCCGTGAATCCACTAGAGCAACCGACATGCCATCGGCTTTTGCGATCGCGCCTAAGATTCCTGCAGCGGCGATTCTACAGTTCTTGAGGCCGCCGACAATAGGCTAACGAGCTAAGGATTCAGAGCTTTAATGCTGCGTAAGTATAATACTGCGCTGCGATCTGACGCTTAGAGTTGCAGCCAGTTAGCCCTATCACCTATCTGCCAATGCAAAATGCAAGCTGACTGCCTACCAGCGTGGGCCATTCAGCGATCAGACCATAATTGAACCAACCTGGCACGATAGACTGTGCTAGATCCGCATGTCTGCCGGCGACTGATTGCAATGCCACACCTCTTTGCTCCCTGACTATTGACCATCGCGTCGATGCTCTGTTTTGCTGCGCTGACAGGCATCTGCGTAAGAAGGAAGCACGGCGTCCCTTTAACGCATTATTGAGCGTCGTGTCGAAGGCCGGACTCGGGCAACATCGGCGCTCCTCGCCGATCTTCCATTGCTAACTCCAACTTCTTAGGCCTCTCAAATCTAACGCATGAACTCCGCCCCGGTCGATTCTCAGCCGCGTGAAATCCGTTAAGAAGCCATAAAGCCTCAACGTCGGCGCTTCACGGCATAGTGGTTGCTTAGGCGCAGTCTCAGCCTATTTAGCGGTTCGAGCGCTGATGGAACGACACGCGGCGAGTCTCTCAACAATTTTCTAGAATCGGGCTGCCGCGATCCGATACAGCGTTATCGAACGGAGCGTTTGATGTAGCCGCAAGGTTGGGAGCCAAACATTATGCCGACCGATCACGTTATGATCGAAGCTGAACCTTACGAGTTCGAACTGTACCCCTCTCGCTGCGCCCTTGTCATCATCGATATGCAGCGTGACTTCCTCGAGCCTGGCGGCTTCGGCGAAATGCTCGGCAACGACGTTTCCCAGCTCCGCCGCACTATAGAGCCCAATCGCAAGCTGCTCGACGTTTGGCGCCAGGCTGGCATGCAAGTCATCCATACGCGTGAGGGCCACCGCCCCGATCTCACGGATCTGCCACCGGCCAAAAAAGTTCGCGGGCGGAGCGCGACCTGCATCGGCGATGCCGGTCCGATGGGCCGCATTCTCGTCCGCGGCGAGATCGGCCACGACATCATCCCCGAACTGTATCCCCTCAACACCGAGCCTGTGATTGATAAGCCCGGCAAGGGCGCCTTCTTCGCGACTGATCTCCAGGCCATTCTGCAACATCGCGGCATCACGCAACTCATCGTTACCGGCGTAACCACTGAAGTATGCGTCAATACGACCGTCCGTGAAGCCAACGATCGCGGCTTCGATTGTCTCGTGCTCGAAGACTGTGTCGGCTCTTACTTTCCTGAGTTCCAGGAAATGGGACTCAAGATGATTAAGGCCCAAGGCGGCATTTTCGGCTGGGTTGGAAGCTCGGGCTCTGTGGTGAATGCGCTGGGTTAAGCCGCAATAGCCAGTGCCTATGACTGCCTGAGTATTGCCTGTGTATTGATTGGAGAAGGTTCGATGGAAGCACCGACACGGCCCGTCATATGGACACGCGGTGACTGGAACGCGTTCTTCGGTTTCGGGACTAATATCCTCGTCAACCTGCTGACCCTGACCGGGTTGTTACGCTTCGTCTTGAAAATGCCCGACGACCTGGTCTTCAAGCGCATCCTGCCTGCTACCGGCATGATGATGTGCCTGAGCACTATGTATTACGCCTGGCTCGCCTACGGACTGGCCAAAAAAACCGGCCGCAAAGATGTCTGCGCGTTGCCTTCCGGCATCAGCGTGCCGCATATGTTCATCGTCACGCTGGTGATTATGCTCCCGATAAAACTCAAGACGGGCGACCCGATTCAAGGATGGGAAGCCGGCCTGACTTGGGTATTTATCCAGAGTTTCGTCCTGATGGTCGGTGGCTTCGTCGCACCCGTCATCCGCCGTATCACCCCGCGCGCCGCACTACTTGGCACCCTCGCCGGCGTCTCCATCACGTTCATCTCGATGCGTCCAGCGCTCGACATGTTCATGACTCCCTTCATTGGCCTGACCTGCTTTGCCGTTATCCTCGCGAGCTGGTTCGGCGGGATCGGCTATGGTGGTGTCCCTGCTGGTCTTGTCGCGATTGCCGTCGGTACCGTCATCGCATGGGGCTCTAATCTATTTGGCTTGAACCTCGGCGGTATGAGTCTCGGCGCGCTGCACGATTCATTTGCGAATTACGGCTTTGCTCTCCCAATCCCCGCTATTGGCCATGTCTTTCACGGGTTCCGTTATCTCAGTGTAATTCTAGTTACTGCAATACCATTCGGTATTTATGATCTAGTTGAAGCGATGGACAACGTCGTCAGCGCCTCCGTCGCTGGTGATAGCTTCCCGACTACGCGCGTACTCACGGCTGACGGTGTTATCAGCTTGATCGGTTGCCTGATGGGCAACCCCTATATCAATGCCGTCTATATTGGCCATCCCGGGTGGAAAGCGATGGGTGGCCGTATTGGCTATTCCGCCGCGACCGGCATCATGGTCATCATCATGGCTTGGTTCGGCATCATCTCTCTGATGGTCGCGGTGATTCCGGTCGTCGCCATTTCGCCAATCCTCCTTTACATTGGCATGTTGATCGGGGCGCAAGCCTTCCAGGAGACTCCGCGCCGCCACGCCCCCGCGATCATTCTCGCACTAACTCCTCATCTTGCCGCGTGGTGCAAACTTCAGATCGATAATGCCCTTGGCTCCGCAGGCGTTTCTGTGACGCCTGCATTGATCGACAAAATGGCACAGACCGGCGTTATTTATCACGGTCTTGACGTAATGGGCGGCGGCTCTATTCTCGCAGGCCTGATTCTCGGAGCGATCGGCACCTTCATTATCGACAAGGATTTTCGTAAGGGTGCCTACTTTGCTTTCGCCGGTGCTGTTTTGACCTTCTTCGGCTTCATGCATGGGACGGCGATTGGTATCGATCGGACGCCCGCCGTTGCAGCCTCTTACTTCGCCGTCGCAATCGTCTTGTATGCCTGTGCCCAGTACGGCCCTGCGATGGTCGTCGAACCCGAACACGAGGGTGAGGACGAAGTAGAAGTGCCGGTCGCTGCACTCGAAGCCGAAGGAGCCTGATTGAAATTTGATAGGATCAGTAGTCTAGTCTAGTTGACCAAGACTAACGCGGGCGGCCGCTCGAGGGTACCGCCCGCCTCTTACTACTCAGTTATGCGTTCTTTATAGTCAGTCCGCCATCAACTGGAATCACCGCCCCGGTAATATATGACGCAGCCGGCAGGCACAGGCTAAAGGTGATGTGCGCGACCTCTTCCGGATAGCCATAACGGCGCATCGCTGATCGGCGTTTCGCGAATATCTCTTTATGCTCTTCTGGAATCGAATCGGTCAGACCCGTCCGGATCGGACCGGGACAAATGCAATTCACTGTGATCCCTTCCGGACCTAGGTCAACCGCGAGTGCTCGCGTCAATCCGATCACACCCGTCTTCGCGACGACGTAAGGCGTGTCTCCGGGTGTCGCACCCAACGCTTCGGTCGACGCTATATTGACGATTCGCCCAGCGTCCGATTTGCGCAGATAGGGTAGGGCGGCACGAATTATATATTGATGCGCGCTCAACAATCCCGCCAGCGCCTTGTCCCATGCCGCGTCAAACTTTTCATCATCGATCCGGCGGAAAGCCCCGAAGCCCGCATTGTTGATGATGATGTCGATCCGCCCGAAGTGCGCCGCGATCTCTTCAATCACTCGCTTAATCGCCGCGCGATCAAGAATATCGAGCACCCAGCCGTGAGCGCTGCCGCCTTCTGCTTTAATCTCATTGACTACTTGAGCGACGCCACTCTCGTTGATGTCGGTAACGGCGACCACCGCTCCCTCACTGGCAAACAGATGAGCCGTAGCGCGGCCCATTCCACTAGCTGCGCCAGTGACAATCACAGCGCGTCCCTTCACTGAGCGGTCTAGTTTCCTAATCGGCTCCATCCGTATTTCCTTAGTATTCGGGCTTGAAGTCAAAGTGATGAATCGCTTCGATGAAGCGGATTGTGCGGGTCTTCGATCGCATCACGACACTGTTGGTCATCGCCCCGCCTGAGAAGAAGCGCACCCCGCGCAGATAGTCACCGGTCGTGACGCCTGTCGCCGCGAACATCACGTTATCGCCTGCGAGTTCTTCGAGCGTAAACTTGCGCCGTAAATCTAGTATTCCCGCCGCTAGACAGGCTTCCGATTCCTGTTCATTGCGCGGCGCAAAGCGGCACTGAATTTCGCCACCTGACGAACGGATCGCCGCCGCCGCGAGCACTCCCTGATGCGCCCCGCCGATTCCGATCAGCATGTCAACTTCGCTTTCCGGCCGGGTCGTGGCTATCGCTGCTGACAAGTCACCGGCCGTGAGCATCTTGATCCCGGCGCCCGCGCGCCTGACTTCGGCTATCAATTTCTCATGACGCGGGCGATCGAGAATCGCGACCCGCAAGTCTTCTACGTAAACTTCCTTGGCTTCTGCCAGCGCCTTCAAGTTGTCACTGGGCGAACGATCAAGATCAATCACTCCACGGCCAACCGGGCCGCAAGCGATCTTATCCATATACGTGTCGGGGCAACGCAACATCTTGCCGCGCTCAGTCACTGCGACGCACGACAATGCGTTGGGCCCGCCGGTTGCACAGATCAACGAGCCTTCGAGCGCGCTCAGGCCGACATCAACTTCCGGCCCGGACCCAATCCCTACGATCTCACCTGAATAGAGAAACTCCGCCGTTCCCGGATCGCCTTCACCAACCACGATTTTGCCGTCAATCGAAATCGAATTGAGCGTATTGCGCATCGCCTCTGCCGCAACCCGATCGGCCATCCGCTCGTCGCCCTTGCCGATAAAGCGCGCGGACGCCAGCGCTGCCGCCTCGGTTGCACGGACCACTTCGAGGGCAAGATTACGCTCCATTATGGCGTCCTTTGCTGCGCATGCAGTTCGCGCCCGAACAGCGCCTCGATTAACTGATGGCCCTTAGGCACGGTCACGCCGGTACTCGCAGCGTCAGCCTCAGTATAGCGGCGAATGCTTTTTCTAGTATCTTGCAGCGACTCCGACTTGAGCATAGCGAACGGTACCGGCTCATTCGAGTGCGTCTTGAGTTTCGACGGCGTCGCGTGGTCGGGCATCAGCAGTAATGTGAAGTCACCCAAGGACGGCAGTCCCGCTAGCATCGGCCCTAGGATCAATTCGTCGATTCGTTCCAGCGCTTCCGTTTTTAGATCAGCACGCCCCATATGGCCCGCTTCGTCCGGCGCCTCGATGTGCAGGAGTAAGAAGTCGCGGCGCTTCAACGCTTCCAGTCCATACCGGCCCTTTGCGGCATAATCGGTATCTAGAAATCCGGTCGCTCCGGGAACTGTAATAACTTCTAGTCCTGCCAGGCGTCCTAGTCCGTTAACTAGATCGACCGCCGAAATCACCGAGCCGGTTACTTTGAAACGATCCTCAAGCGTCGGCACCGCCGGCTTCTTACCCTGACCCCAGAACCATACTGAAGTCGCTTCCGGCTTGGCCGCGGTCCGGCGAGCTCGATTCACTGGATGGTTACTAAGAATCGCCGCCGCCTTGCTCATTAGATTACTCAAACGATCGGCACCTTCGCCCGACGGCAAGTAGTCGGCGACTGGCTTGCCGGTGATGTCATGGGGCGGCGTCAGGCGCGCTCCGCCGATCCCGTTACGCCACACCATCAGATGGCGGTAGCTGACACCATTGAAGAACTCGATTCCGTCTCCGCTCAACGCCGCGCGCAAGTCGCCAACGATCGCAGCGCCTTCGTCACTCGTGATGTGGCCTGAAGTAAAATCCGCCATCGTCGGCGCATCGGAAGCGTCAGGCGCGATTGTCACTAGGTTCATCCGGAAAACGATATCGTCCGAACCTAGTTCGATCCCTTGGCTGGCGGCCTCGATCGGCGCGCGCCCGGTATGGAACCGTGCCGGGTCATAGCCGAGCATCGTCATCGTGCCAACATCGCTGCCGGAGGGCATCCCTGGTGGAATCGTCGCGACCATTCCTAGTGTGCCGCGCGTCGCGATCAGATCCATATTCGGTTTGTGCGCGGCTTCAAGCGGGGTCCTGCCGCCGAGTTCCTCGCAC
This sequence comes from Binataceae bacterium (SeqCode), assembly GCA_035524095.1. Taxonomy (GTDB): domain Bacteria; phylum Desulfobacterota; class Binatia; order Binatales; family Binataceae; genus DATJUF01. The sequence goes on from DATKPK010000010.1 coordinate 6,504, forward strand.
GGCCAGTCCGCCATCCCATCGCCGTGGATAATTATATATCTCACTTAGACTGTACCTTACTACTTCGGCTTCGACGGCTCAGTTTTCGAGAATCTTGAGGATGCGATCGATATCAGGTTCGACCACGATTGTATTACTCAGATTTTTCATCGCTGTGTCAGGATCCTTAAGCCCATGACCGGTAAGCGTGCAGACCACCACCGAACCCGGCTTGATTCCTCCCGTCGCACCAAACTTGATTAGCCCCGCCACCGACGCCGCCGACGCCGGTTCCGCGAAAACGCCTTGTGCTGCGATCAATCGATAGGCGGTAAGAATTTCCGCATCGGTCACCATATCGATTAGTCCGCCTGATTCGTCGCGCGCGGCGATCGCACTGTGCCAGCTCGCTGGGTTACCTATTTTGATTGCCGTGGCCACTGTATGAGGGTCGTCAATCGGATGCCCCAACACCAATGGCGCTGATTCCGCCGCCTGATAGCCCATCATCTTCGGCAGCCGCGCCGACAGGCCCGCCGCTTGATATTCCCTATAGCCTGCCCAATACGCGGTGATATTGCCTGCATTGCCCACCGGCAAAAAATGATGTGTCGGGGCGTCGCCGAGCGCATCGCAAATTTCAAACGCGCCAGTCTTCTGCCCGGCGATTCGATCTGGATTGACGCTATTAACCAGCCGAATCCGCAAAGGGTCACGTTCGGCGAGGTTGCGGACCACCTTCAAGCAAATGTCGAAATTGCCGATCACTTCGACGATCCGCGCACCGTGCATCACGCTCTGCGACAATTTGCCGAGCGCCACCGCGCCTTTCGGAATCAAAACAAACGCTTGAAGCCCTGCACGGGCCGCGTAGGCTGCCGCCGAGGCCGACGTGTTGCCGGTTGACGCACACATTACGGCACGAACGCCTTCGCCCAGGGCCTTGCTGATAGCGACAGTCATGCCGCGGTCCTTAAACGAGCCTGTCGGGTTCGCGCCTTCAAATTTCAAGTAACACTTGATATTTTGGCCCAGCCGCTCGGCTAGCGCCGGACTCTCGATTAACGGCGTGTTGCCCTCATTGAGGGTCACCACGGGCGTCTTGTCAGTGACCGGCAGAAAGCGCCGGTAATGTTCGATCAGCCCTGGCCAGCGCGTCAGCCGCGGACCGCTGAAAGTATGATTTGCCGGATTTGCCGACGGCTTGTTTGAGTGGCCTGAGGGCTTATCGTCACTGGCAACCATCGCGACTAAAGATGCTCCTCAATCCGTATAAATGCCGGCGGCGCGCCCGCCAGCTTTTGCCGCGTAATCGCCACTAGCGCGCGCTTGAGGTTCCGTTCGCGCGCCTCATGAGTTCGCATTATAACTGGCACGGTGGTTTCCTCTTCCTCGCCCCGTCCTTGCTGAATCACTGATGCGATCGAGATTCCGTTTCTTCCCAGCACTGACGCGATCGCCCCCAGGACCCCCGGCTTATCCCGTGCCGAGAATCGCAGATAGTATTCGCATAGCACGTCGTCCATCGGCTTTACACGGGCGCGCTTCATCCCCTTCACCGGAAACCCCAATGGATTTGCTGCAACCAATGTTTCACGTGAAACATCAGTAGCCATCGCCTCTGGGGGCTTGCGCGAGGACATAGGTCTGGCTTGCGAGGCCTTGAGCAACTGATCCTGGGAATGGAGCGGCAGGAGATTGGCCGCGGTCCCTGAGATTCTCAGGCTTGCGGCAGCCCGCGCCCAGGCGATTTCGAGAACATCTGCCATTACCGCTGTCGCTGTTGGCATCTCCCCCGCCCCGCGCCCGAAGTACATGCTCGAACCGAGCGCATCTCCGTGGATATAGATCGCGTTGAACGATCCGCCAACTCCGGCCAGTAGATGGCGCGCGGGAATCATTGTCGGATGGACCCGCGCCTCGATTGCACCCTCGTCGTCCTTCGCTATCGCCAGCAGCTTGACGGCATAGCCGAGCTCCCGAGCATAAGCGATATCTTCAGGCGTAATCTTGCTGATGCCTTCAGTATGCACTTGGCCGGGCCCGATCATCACGCCGAACGCCAGCGTCACGAGCAGGCAGAGCTTGTGCGCCGCATCATGGCCCTCGATATCAAGTGTCGGATCCGCTTCGGCCAGGCCGTCGCGTTGCGCGATTCCCAGCGCCTCGCCGAAGCTGCTGCCCTCTTCAGTCATCATCGTGAGGATGGCGTTGCAGGTGCCATTGACGATTCCGTAAACCGCCCGTTGACGATCTCCAGCGAGCGCCTCGCGTAGCGTGCGGATAATTGGAATCCCACCGCCGACGCTGGCCTCGAAGCCGATCGCGCGCCCAGCCTTGGCGGCCGCTACAAATAATTCTGACCCGTCCTCGGCGAGTAGCGCCTTGTTGGCCGTGACGACGTCTTTGCCTGCCGTCAGCGCCTTCAGGATGAGAGTCCGCGCGGGTTCACGCCCGCCAAACAATTCAAGAACGATATCGATATCGGGACGTGTCGCCAGCGCTTCGGCGTCGCGCGTAATCAATTTCGCGTCGAGGCCGAGACTGCGATTTGGCTTGAGGCTGCGATCGGCTACTCCCGCCAGTTCCAGCGGCACGCCGAGGCGGCGTTCAAGCAACGCGGCATTGCCGCGCAGCAGCTTAACTACGCCAGTCCCTACCGTTCCGCAGCCCAGCAGGGCAAGCCGCACCGCCTTCAAATTGACCCCCCGGCGCCGGCTGTCAGCCGAGGCCGCCAGCCACTCGCTTCAGTCCTGGCACTTCTGCGTGAGTGAGCGCGTGACGGATACCGCGCAGCGCCTGGCGCGTACGATGCTCGTTCTCGATCAACGCGAAGCGCACGAAGCCGTCGCCGTCGGCACCGAAGCCGACTCCGGGCGAGACGGCGACCTTCCCCTCTCTCAGCAGGAACTTGGCGAATTCGAGGGAACCCATCGCGCGAAATGGTTCGGGGATAGGTGCCCAGACGAACATAGTCGCCGATGGTTTGGTGACTGGCCATCCGGCGCGATTCAGGCCGTTGACCAGCACATCGCGACGGCTCCGGTAAACATTGACGATCTCGCTGACGCAATCCTGCGGACCGTTAAGCGCCGCGATTCCGGCGACCTGCACCGGCGCGAACATCCCGTAGTCGAAATAAGATTTCAGCCGCGAGAGTGCTCCGATCATCTCGCGATTCCCGACCGCGAAGCCGACCCGCCATCCGGGCATGCTGTAGCTCTTGGACAGTGTGAAGAATTCAACCGCAACTTCACGTGCGCCCGGCACTTCCATGATCGATGGGGCGCGATAACCGTCGAAGCAGAGATCGGCGTAAGCGAAATCATGAACGACAAGAATCTCGTTCTCTCGCGCGAACTCGACCACCCGCTTCATGAAGCTTAAGTTGACGATCGCGGTGGTCGGATTATGCGGGAAGTTCATGATCATGAGCTTCGGACGCGGCCAGCAACGGCTGACCGTTGCCATTAGCTCATCAAAGAATTCCTCGCCATTGCGCAGCGGCACGCCCTGCACCTGCGCCCCCGCGATCACGCATCCGTATTGATGAATCGGATAGGTCGGGGTCGGTGCGAGCACCACGTCGCCCTGGTCGAGAATCGCCAGCGCGAGGTGGGCGATGCCTTCCTTCGAGCCGATCGTCGCAATCGCTTCCGAGTCGGGGTCGAGATCGACGTTGTAGCGGCGCTTGTACCAGTCGCAGATTGCCAGCCGCAGTTTGTAGACGCCGCGTGAGACTGAATAGCGATGGTTAGGTGGCTTGGTCGCAGCCTCGATCAGCTTGCTGACGATATGGGGCGGCGTAGGTTCGTCGGGATTCCCCATGCCGAAGTCGATGATATCCTCGCCGGCTCGGCGCGCCTGAAGGCACAATTCGCCGATCGCGTTGAAGACATAAGGTGGTAATCGTTTAATTCGCGAAAATTCCATAAAGTTCGACTTCGAGCCCATCCCCTCCGAAATCCTCCTCCCCGCCTGCGCACAACCGAACCACTATTTTTAATGAAGGACGTACCCGACCGCCAGTACCTAGATAGGATTCGCTTGCGACTCCATGCCAGCCAGCCAATTGCCGGAAGTGGTTTTTGGTAACGGATGTTTCACGTGAAACATCCATTGCAGTTTGCTTGTTCTATTTTTGGAACGATTCCGATCGTGTTGGGGAAGAATTTCACCCAAAGCTTTCGATTTTGCTGTGCGAGCGTGTCCGATTCTTGTGCATCCCCGACTACTGATCGGATTTTTCGGATTGACTCGGGCCTAAATGCTCGAGGCGCTCGATAGCGATCAGCGGAGGAAGATGGCCGCGAGCAAAAGGGTCACAGTCAGGTACAGGGTTGGCAACAAGATGCGGCTGATGCGGCGGGCAGAGTGAGCTGGACCTTTGCCGTGCGCGTTGTGGAGTGCGTGGACGAGAAGCGGTTCGCCGATCGCCAGCAGGACAAAAAAGAAAGAGGCCAGGAAGAAAATGTCGTAGAAGGTCAGATAGGCAACGGGAGGCAAGATGTTTGACAGGGCTACAGAGAAGACAACGAGGGTAAGGACGGTTGTCACTGAAATCAGGAGCTGACTGTTGAGATCATTTGGTGGAACCCATAAGACGCCCCACGACACGGCGACCATCAGGGCGAGTGGGACGACGACCCGGTAGATGTAGTATTCCGAGT
>DATKPK010000011.1:0-22855 GCA_035524095.1 Binataceae bacterium (SeqCode)
CTGACGAGGCGAGCGAGGTCGCGCCCGATGGCAAGTCGTGAATATCACTGTGCCAATGCATCGCCACAAATTCGCGCGGAAGCCCGCGCATCAGCCGGTCGTCGCCTGCCGCGTTGCTCAGCCGAATCGGATACCAGCCGATTTCACGTTGCTCCCCGCGCTTGACCTCCGCACTGAGCGCCGCCGCAAGCAGTTGGCTGCCGAGGCATACGCCGAGTACAGGCTTGTCCTCAGCGAGGGCATTTTGAATCAGGGCAATTTCGTCACGCAGATAAGGGTAACGGTCGAGTTGATAGACAGTCTCGGGACCGCCCAGCACGATCAATCCGCCAGCCCCTTTCATGTCGCGGGGAATCGGCTGCTGGTTGAATACGCGAACGTATTGCCAGGCGAGCGCTGCGCCTTCCAGCGCGTCAGCAATCCCGCCTAAATTTTCCGCCGGACTGTGTTGCACGACCCAGATCTTCGCCATGTCTCAACTCCAATTCAGAGCATTATGGAATTAAGCAGCGGTGATGGGTAGCGCGGGGGCGGTCGTCGGGCAGGTTCGATCAATCCTTTTGAGGCATAAGGGCTTGCCGAAGGCTAGGCGGATCGGCGAATAATGAGGTTGGGATAATCTAAGCCGACAACAATTTGCACCAAGGGCCGGGGTAAAAAGGTCTGGAGTAAAGTGGAGAACAAATCACCGTTCAGTCAAATCAAGATCGTCGAAGCCGGCGAGGGTATCTCGGCCGCATTCGGCGCCAAGATGATCGCCGACGTCGGCGCTGAAGTCGTCAAGATCGAACCGCCCGGAGGTGATCTCACCCGCCGCCGCGGGCCTTATCCCGGCGATACTCCAGACCCTGAAAAGAGCGGCCTCTTTATCTACCTCAACGCCAACAAGCGCGGTGTGGTGGCTGATCTCACCAGGCCGGAAGGTCAGGAGTTGCTCGGGAAGTTGCTCGCGAACGCCGATCTCCTGATTCACAACGTCGTTCCCAGCCGGCGCGCTGCCCAGGGGCTGAATAGCGCTGCACTCCTCGCAAAATTCCCCAAGCTGATCGTGACTTCAATCGCCCGCTTCGGCGACACCGGCCCGTACGCCGACTGGAAAGGCTACGAGCTGATCTCCAGCCACGCCGGTGGATGGGCCTATCTCAGCCCCGGCGCGTCGCCGTATCCTGACCAGCCGCCGCTCAAATGCTTCGGATCGCAATGCGAGTTTCAGGGCGGTATCCATGCGGCGACGGTATCGCTGGCCGCTTATCTCCATCGGCTCAAGAGCGGCAAGGGGCAGGCGATCGACGTCTCCGAGCAGGAATGTATTGCGGCGATGCTCGAGAATAATTTCATGCATTGGACCTACGCCCATCGGCAGACGTCACGGCTGGGGCGACGCATTCTGGGGCCGTGGTTCATTACTGATTGCGCGGACGGCAAAATCTTCGCGCTAGCGGTCGAAGAGGCGCAATGGAAAGCGTTGGTTGAGTTGATGGGTAATCCCGAATGGGCGCAGGATGATCTATTCAAGGATCGCATCGCGCGCGGCGAGAACATGGACGCGCTAATCGCGCTCTCCGCCGAATGGTTCGCTCAATGGAAGGTGCAGGACCTTTATCGCGAGGCGCAGAATCGCCGGATCCCGTTTGCACCGGTCAACACGATGAGCGCGCTGTACAAGAGCGACCATCTGGCCGAGCGCAAGTTCTTCGTCGACCTCGACCAACCCGGCATCGGACCCGTGCGGCTGCCGGGAGCGCCGACCAAATACGGCACCACGCAATGGTCGTTGCGCCGTCCCGCTCCGCGGCTTGGCGAGCATGAAGAGGAAGTGTACTGCGGCGAACTGGGCCTGACCCCCGAGCGCCTTAATCAACTGCGCCAGGCCCGCGTGGCCTAGTCTGAGGATTTATCTGCGATGGCTGATCTACCGCTTTCAGGAATTCGCGTGCTCGATTTCACCTGGGCCTGGGCCGGGCCGTTCTGCACGATGCAACTGGCCCATCTTGGCGCTGAAGTAATCCGGATTGAAACAACCGCGCGTCCACCATGCGTCACGCGTGCGGTACCGCCTTTTGCCGACGATATACCGGGGCCTAATCGTGCTGGTTACTTCAATCAGTACAATCAGGGCAAGCGCGCGATGACGCTTAATCTAGCGCGTCCAGAAGCGACCGATATCATCTGCGCGATGCTCAAACATTTTGATATCGTCGCCGATAACTTCGCCGCCGGAATCATGGACAAGCTCGGTCTCGGCTATGAGAAACTGCGCGGCATCAAACCCGACATCATCATGATTCAGATGTCCGGCTATGGGCAGACGGGCCCCTTCAAGGGCTTCGTTGGCTACGGTCCTCCGGCCTCGGCCGCATCGGGTATTTTCCATGGCACTGGCTACCCAGGTGGTGAGCCGATGGAGGTCGGCATCTCCTATCCCGACCCGAACGCCGGCATCTTCGGCGCGTTCGCGGTTATGGCCGCGTTGACGCATCGGGCGCTCACCGGCGAAGGCCAATATATCGATCAGTCGCAATGGGAGACGGCACTTGTGCTGATGCCCGAAGGGATGCTCGAACAGGAGTTCAATCATCGCGAGCCGGTGCGCAAGGGTAATCGCGATACGCTGATGGCGCCGCACAACTGCTACAAGGCGGCTGGCGACGACGAGACGTGGGTAGCGATCGCCGTCGGGAACGAGGACGAATGGCGAGCCTTCTGTCAGGCGATTGGTCAGCCTGGAATCGCGACCGATCCGCGTTTCGCCACTGCGGCATTGCGCAAGCAGAACGAAGATGCGCTCGACGCGATCATCACGGGTTGGACAAAAGAGCGTGACCGTTGGGAGGTCGCGAAACTGCTCCAAAGTGCGGGCGTCGCCGCTTTCCCGTCGATGGGCAACAAGGATCTCGCCGAGGACCCGCATTTGCGTGAGCGCGGATTCCTGGTGGAGCTTGAGCATCCCGAGGTCGGCAAGCGGATTCATGCGGGCATCCCGTGGCGGATGTCGGGGACGCCGTGCGCGGTCAAGAGCCCCGCGCCTTTGCGTGGTGCCGATACCGAATACGTGCTGAAGACTTTTCTCGGCTATACGAGCGACCGGATCGAACAGTTGCGCAAAGCGGAGATTCTTATCTAATGAATGACCCCGGCCCTCTGCCCCTGGATGATCTTCGGATTCTCGATCTGACGCATTTCTACAACGGCCCCTACGCCACGATGCTCTTGAGCTATCTGGGCGCCGAGGTCATCAAGATCGAGGCTCCAGAGACTGGCGACAGTGGGCGGGCCGTCCTGCGCCATCCGGGGCAGCCGGTCGGCTTCCCGTTCGCGCTGCTCAATTCCAACAAGCGATCGATCACGCTCAACCTGAAAAGCGAGGACGGTCGTGATCTGTTCAAGCAGATGGTCCCGAAAGCTGACATCGTGGTCGAGAATTTCTCCGCGGGCACGATGGAGCGAATGGGCCTCGGCTATGATGTCCTGCGCGAGCTGAATCCACGCTTGATCTATGCCACCAGCACCGGCTATGGCCTGACCGGGCCGAAGCGCGATCTCACCGCCTTCGATCCAGTCGTGCAGGCGATGGCAGGCGTAATGGCACTGACCGGCGATCCCGATGGACCGCCGATGAAGGCTGGACCAGCGGTGGTAGATATTCTCGGAGGCATCCACTTTTGCGCGGGCATTCTCGCGGCGATTCGCCAGCGTGATCGCACCGGCGCTGGTTTGATGGTCGAGCTATGCCTCTACGAATCGACCGTTCCAACCCTTACGTCACAAATCGGCGCGCGTTATGGACGCGGGGTTGAACAGCTGCGCGAAGGTAATCGCGCAACCGGGGGACTGATCGTTCCCTACAACGCCTATCCGGCAAGCGACGGCTGGGTGATGATGCTGCTGCACGATCAAGTTCGCTGGCGGCGGCTGTGCGCTCTTCTCGGTCAGCCAGAACTCGTGGAAGATGCGCGCTTCGCCACTGACGACGCACGAATCGCCAATCATGCCGCGCTCGATCGCATAATCGCTGACTGGACTCGCCAGCGTACGCGGCAGCAGGTGATGGACGAATTCGTTGCGAGCGACATCTTTTGCGGGATGGTGCAGGAGCTTCCGGAAGTAATGACTGATCCGCACCTCCATGAGCGCGGGATGCTGCGTGAGATTGAGCACCCGCAGTTGGGCGCGATGACCATCTTCACTTCACCAATTCGGCTCAACGGCGTGGCCCCTGAGCCTAAGTCGTACAGCCCCACTCTCGGCGCCGACAACGCGGATTTCTACGAGCGGGAGTTACGCCTCGATGGTGATCAGATCGCTGCATTAAGTCGACAAAAAGTTATCTGATCGCACTGATGATCTTTCGTCGGGGTATATCGGCCCCGACATCCGTTATCAAGACACTCGTAGCATGACCGACAAAAGGGCTGATAGCTCGCGCGGTCAGCCGGAGGCGGCGGTTTTGTCTGCCTTCTCGGCCGGACTCGGACCCGAACCCTTTAGCCGGACGATCTGTTGGAGTGCATCGAACCAGAATGGCGCGCCGAACAAAGCGGCGACCGCAGTGATCAACCAACCAGCGAAGAGATTGAAACAAATACCGAAATTGGGCCGTCCAGGTGAATAATATGCTCTATACCTGGGAAATAGCTGGACGAAATCATTTGTGGTCCAGCCTACAGGGATGCCCAGCTTCGCCAGTGCGTCGAACTGATCGGCGGGATTCTTATCGGACCCCAATTCCTTTAATAGTCCAACCTCAGGAGCGATCGCCTTCGCGATCATCGGCCTGATCCAAAGAGTCTGACCGATATTGATCGCGCTTACGTTCAAGAGGATCGCCATGACCATGGCGATGATCAAACTCCAAAACTGTGTCCTGCGCTTGTAATCGCCGCCCACCCGATCCATCGCATTGTCAAACCATCCGGCCAGTTCCTTCTGAACTTCCTGCAGCTTGCCGCCGGTGCGATCCACGATACCCTCCAACAACATCTTCAGTTGTGGATCAGCTTGAATCACAATGTTGGTGGTAATCGCCGCCTTCATCGCGGCAGCATCGCCCCCCGCGAGTTTGAGGATGTCGACCATCGCGGCGGCGAATTGATTTGAATTAATGTAAGCGGGAAGTTTGCGGGCGTGATTCTCACGCCATATTCTGACCAAGGATATCTTTTGAGCCCACCATGAAGGCGATTCGGCGGCCGGATTCACATCCTCTGTTTTGCCCGACTCACGCGGATTGATGAGTGCATGCTTGTAGAGACTGAGGGCGAGACCATGGAAGGCTTGATCGTTCAGCAGATCTTTGACGCCTTGAAGTAGCGTCGCCGAGCGTAATTTCAAAAGCGAAGCGATCGCCTCGACAATCGCACTGACCGCCAAGCTGAAGGCCAGAAAGGTAAAGATCAACCCGATAGCGACGTCGAGTACGGTGCTGCTGAGCATAATACCCCCGGAGTGACTGGCCGCGATGATACGCAAATGAGCTTAGTATTTTGGAAGGCCAATGCAACTGTAAGCTCGGCTAGAGGTTGAAACACTGCGCACACTTGCCCGAGAGGCAATTTGTGTCCGAGGTTCGGAGCGACGCCGCGTCTAGGTGGAACCGGGCAAGGCGCCAGTGCCTTTAATAGGGAATGGCGGAGGACCGAGGCCGCTCCGCCATTCATGGACTCGCTGAATTACGACGTCGGAGGAGGCCACGTCGTCACTCGGAGGTCCCAGGCTCGTACTGTCACTTAAGTGTTAGCTCAACGTTACATGCATGCCTAGTGAAATGGTAATCGAATACACAGGTTTTTGGCTGATTTTTGCATAGCGGGCAGTTTTTTAGGTCATTATCCACATCCGACCCCGCCGCCTCCGCTCGTCTTAATCTAATCGAGGAGGTAGTAGTCCACGGTGGAGACGAGCCGAACCTTTTTCTCGACCGAACTTTGCTCGTCGCCCTGCGCCTGATCGCCTGATGCATCGCGGCTCGTAATCTGGAATACGCCCTGATTAGCGCGACGTATCGGCCCTAGCTGACTATGCGAATCGGCGGCGAACTGCTCCGCGACGGCCCGCGCGCTCCGCGTCGCGTCCGCGAGCATCAAGGGGCGGATCTCATTGAGTTTCGTAAAGAAATACTGCGGAGCCTGTGGATAATTCTCGCCTAGCGCGACGCCCTGTTTGACCAAATCCCCCGTGTCCTGGCTGGCCAACTGAACTTTGTTTACTTTAACGGAGCGAATCTGGATGCCCCCCTTGACGATATAGCGCTGGCTCGGATCGGGACGATTGCCTTGATAGGCATTCGCAAAGCCATCGGTCACGGTCGTGGGCTGAATTTGAATCTCTGAGGAATCAAACCCGTGAGCCTGCGCGAAGGCCAGGACGATTTTCTGGTCGTTCTGCAGCTTGTCGTTGGTGCTGTTCAGATCCGGTCCGCTCGCCGTATAGCTGATCGTCCATAGCGCAAGGTCCGCGGCGACGTTGCGTTCGACCAGACCCTTAACGGTGACATAACGCTCGGCCCGCGCCTGATAGAATCCGCGGCCGATGAAAAATCCACCGACCGCGGTACCAACGCCAATCAAGAGTCCGAGCAGGAGCGCCGCGAACGTCAGGCTGCGATTTTCCATAGCAGGCTTATTCGGTGATTTGGTGCGGCCGCTGATAAACGATACGCCATAGGCGTTCGGTCAGGCATCGCCAAAAGCGTCAGATCACTTCTCGCCGTCGCCGTTCTCTGATGCCAGCAACTCGTGAATCGTGAGCAGCTTGCGGACCAGATACGAGCGCTTGCCCTTGGGGGTCTGGACCTCGATATCGTCATCGCAAGCCTTGCCGATCAGAGAACGCCCCAGCGGCGAGGACAATGAAATGCGGTTAAGCGAGCCATCGACTTCTTCGGGCACGACAATTTCGTATTCGGTCGAGCCGCCCTCGTCGAGATCTTCGAGTTCGACCTTGCTGCCCAAACCGACGGTAGTGCGCGGAATCGAGTCGAGGTTGATCATCGACAGTTCGGCGACTCGCGCTTCGAGATTGTTCAGCCGGGCGCGCAGGAACTCTTGCCGCTGCTTGGCCATTGCCCATTCGGCATTTTCCGAAAGATCGCCATGCGCACGCGCGCGCTCCAGTTCCTTCGGCAGATCGACCGTGAGTTCGCGCTTGAGCGTCTCCATCTCCTTGCGGAGCCGCTTGACCACGGGTAACTGAGCCATCGCTTACTTCCCCTGCCTGGAGTTCCTCTGGACGGACGCTAACATTCGACACCCCTTCAAATTGCATCGCCGACTGATTCGACGGCGCTTTTAGCTATCATTCCCCGGCAGCGGACGCCGTTCAATTCCTTTCATACGCTTCTCGGCAGCTTTCCCATCCACTATCGTTGCGAGGCTTAATCGGCGACAATCGAAGTTTGGCTCCGCGTAACACCGGCTACGCTCTGAATCTTCCGAACGATCAACTCGCCGAGATCGGAAATGTCTTGAGCCTCGGCGACCGCGATTATGTCGTGTGGCCCGGTCACCGCGTGGGCCGTCTCCACACCGGTAACCTGACGCAATTTTGCTGCAACTTCCTTGGCCTTGCCCGGCGAGGTGTCGATAAGTATGAACGCTTTCACCGCCATCGCAATCCCTCCTGCCGCCAAAACGCCGGCTTATGCTTGCCCCTTCGGCGCTTGGCAGAGCTAATAACTGCGCGGCTCCCCGGCTAATCGATCCGGTCCCTTCGGTGCTAACGCGCTGGCGATACTGGCGGCGTCTGATTACCTTGAGCGTCGTAGATATAAAATCCGCGCCCGGCCTTGCGTCCAAGATAACCGGCATCGACATATTTCTTGAGCAGCGGACAGGGCCGGTATTTATCGTCGCCGAAAACCCGATGCATCACCTCCATGATAGCGAGGCAAGTGTCGAGGCCAATCAGATCGGCCAGCTCCAACGGACCCATCGGCTGATTGGTCCCGAGCTTCATCGCGGTGTCGATATCGATGACCCCGCCGACGCCCTCATAGAGGGTGTAGATGCCTTCATTGATCATGGGGAGCAAGATCCGGTTGACGATAAACCCGGGAAAATCCTCAGCGGTCATCGTATTTTTGCCGAGCCGTTCGGCCAGTTCCCGAGTCGCCTCGTAAGTATCATGGGAGGTCGCAAGCCCGCGGATAATCTCAACCAGGCGCATAGCGGGTACGGGATTCATAAAATGCATTCCGATAAAGCGGTCGGCGCGGGTAGTACGCGCGCCCATTCGCGTGATCGAAATCGAAGAGGTATTCGAGGCAAAAATCACTTCGGGCGGGCAAACCAGGTCGAGCCGTTGGAACAGTCCAATCTTGGCGTCTTCGTTTTCGACAACCGCTTCGAGCACGAAGTCGCATGCGCGCAACTCTTCCAGATCGGGCGTAATTTCGACCCGCCGGAGGATACGGTCGCGTTCCTCGGGCTTGAATCGTCCGCGCTGGATCATGCGGTCGAGATTGCGCTCGACCATCTCGCGGCCGCGCCGGCAGAGATCCTCCGAGATATCGTTCAGCATCACGTTCAGGCCGGACTGTGCCGCCACCTGTGCGACTCCGGCGCCCATCTGGCCTGCGCCGATAATCCCGATTGTGCTAACACTCATCCGTTCGCCTCCGATCCTCGTACCTCATTTGTGTCCACCCATCCGAGTCACGATCCGCCTTAGCGCGGCTACGCATGCTCATCCCGACCCCGGCGGCTTCTCGCCAGGCCCGGCAGTCCCTTCGCCAGTACCCGCGCTCATATTGAGCCGTACCCGCTGTACATCTTCTGGCGATTGCCGGCCGGGCATCCCCAGATTGCGCATCAGCAGGTTCGCCATTTGCGACGTCATGCGGTCGCGCAGGGTCGGATTCCCGCCGATTTCGGCGTCGAGCACCCGGTCCACTTGGTCGCGGCGGAGCCCTTCGGCGGCAAAAATATCCACCAATCCCACCAAACCGACCTCGGCGCCCGCGCGATCAACCACGCTAATCACGTGAGCGCAAGTCGCACAGGTCGTTCTAAAGATGCCGGCGCGTTGCGAACAATAGAGGCATCGCATAGGTGCCCTGCCGGACCGTCGCTCCTCGCATCGCCATACATTCCCCGAAAGCGACGAAGCGGGAGCCGAATGGCTCCGCTTCAACGTGAAGCTACACCGGCCCCGAATCCCCCGCAAGGTCTTCGTTAATGCTCAGAGTGAGCTCATAACACATTCGTTGCCGATTAATTTGATGCGGGCGATTCAAGCCAGGTCCGCACGAAAAGCCAAATAGAGACGGTCGGAATTTGGCCGCGGCTTCGATGCTAATGAGGTGCGCGCCTTGACAGGAGCGGCAATAGCCGGATAGTTCTGTAAATGAAACTCATTCTCATCGGTAATAAGCCGGCAATCTGAGCATAATCAGTTATACCAATGGCCAATAGTTCGACTGTCCTGCCGTATTTCCTCTATTCCTCAGGGATTCTCTTCCGCGAAGGGCTGGAGGCGCTGCTCGTAATCATCGCTCTGGTCGCCGGCACCCGCGAGACCGGTCAGACGTCACGCGTACGCGATATCTACCTCGGCGCAGGCGTAGCAGTCGTCGCGAGCGCAGCGTTGGCATGGGCGGTTAATCACTTCATCGCGGATAACACCAGCGACACGCTCGAGGGCATTTTTCAGCTGCTGGCAGCGGCGACCCTCTTTTACGTCAGCTCGTGGATGACCTCAAAGGGTCAGGCCAGACAGTGGAGCAGCTTTATCCGATCGCAGATCGAGGCGGCCAAATCCAGCCGCGGACCTTCGATTGCCCTGGCCTTAACAGCATTCCTCGCCGTGATGCGAGAAGGTGCCGAGACCATCGTGTTTTTTCAAGCCCTGGTTTCGGGCGCCACTGAGCGGGTGGAACGCCACGCGATTGCTCTGGGAGTTACGGCTGGCGCGATCGCGCTCACGTTGACCTTTACCCTGCTGCGCAAGCTGGTGTATCGGATTCCGATCGGCGCCTTCTTCTCGGTCACGTCGTTTTTGCTCTACGGACTCGCGGTCGTATTTGCGGGTCAAGGCATCGGGAGCTTCCAGGAATCTGGCGTTGTAAGTGCGACCTTCGTCAGTTACGTCCCGACGCTGCCGATGCTCGGCGTGTTCCCCACGATTCAGACCCTCGCCGCGCAGGGCCTGCTCCTGGCGCTCGCAGGCGCAGCGTTGCTGATGCCGTTGATCCGCCGACGGGAGCGCGTGTCCAATCACGCCACCGCGACCCCGGCGCCTCAAGCTCATTAACACATGGGGCACCGGTAGCTCTGAGACGGCTCAGTGAGCAGTTTTTCGGCAGTACCGTTGCGGCGTCACCAGAGCGGCCGACTTGCGGCATCCCATCAGGATCGGGAATCCTACTTGCCATGCGGACGCCTACCGGAAGTGCGCCATCTATCGCGCAGGCGAATCAAGCCGCAACATCGTCTCCGCAACCTGAAATAACCTCCACCGCCGGCATCGCGCGGCCCGGTCTATTGCGCAGAGTTTGGGGCGTCATAGCGACGATTCTATCCGTGCTCGTTCTTTTTGTTTTTCTCATACCGGCGGCAATCGTGACGCGATTCAATAGCCATCTCGTGACGCCGCTACAGAAGCTGATGAGTTGGATTATCCTGACGTTCTGCGGGGTCGAGGTCGAAGTGCGCGGCCTCGAAAATCTAACGGGCGTAGATCGCTACATTGCCGTCTCCAATCATCAAAGCTTGCTCGATATTCTGGTGCTAATTCTTCATGCGCCGGGCGAGATGCGCTTTGTCGCCAAGCGGGAAATTCGCCAAGTTCCACTGGTTGGTTTCGTACTTTATCACTCAGAAAATATCGTTATTGATCGCAAAGCGGGCGGCAAGGCAATTCGGCGGGCGCTAGAGGTCGTTCGTCACGGCTACAGCATCTGCGTGTTCGCTGAGGGTCATCGCCATAGTGACAATCAGGTGCACGAGTTCAGTGACGGCGCCGCATGGCTGGCCGCTTTGACGAAACTGCCGTGCGTTCCGCTGGCGATCAGTGGAACCGCATCGATGATGGCGCGCGGGTCTCGCTTCGTCATTCCGGGTGCCCGCATACGGCTGACCTTTGGTACGCCAATCAGCGCGGACGAGATCCGCGGCAGCGAGCGCTCGGAACTGACACGCCGACTCGAATCCGCTGTCCGCTCCGCTTTCTCGGCTAGCGCCTGAATTACGGATAGACTCAAGTTGACGACCTCGGCATTTCGGCAGGCTTAATGTCTTGCATGCCATCGAATCCGACATGGATATTGAAAATCGTTTGCGAAGGCTTGAACGTAGGAACCGGTGTCTCTTGATCCTTCTGGCACTGATCGTCGGATATGAAGCGACATCTTACGTGAATGCGGGTGAGCATCCACAAAGGATCATCGCAGATTCTGTCCAGACCCACTCCTTGTCAGTCGTTAACCCTTATGGGAAACAGGCTGTAACCATCGAGGTAGGGGATACTGGGATGGTTAGCTTAGGAGTATCCGACGCCGAGGGGCAGGAAACGATTGGGTTACTCTCCACACCTTCGGGAGAACCTTCTATTTGCTTGGCCTATGGGGGAAAGTGCCGGATTGTTATCGGGGAAGTCTATCGCGGTAATCAACCTGAGTTGAGCATGCAGCTTCGCGACAAGAATGGCCACTCGATTTGGATGCCAGAGACCGCTAATGCTTTCTCGCCGTCGACTTCACGATAGAAACTTGATCGTGTCGATAGTTTGACGCTCTCCCGAATTGAGCCAAACGGCGACTGGGAATTAGCGGCGGCGGTCGAAGATGAAGAGGGGGACGAGGTTGGCCGCTGACGGATCGATTTCGAGCACCCGCTGATCACTCTCCCGACGAATTGGACGATGGTGCAGACCCGCTGTATCGAGCGCCGCCGCGACCGGCTCGACGTCGTCAGCTTCGAGCCACAACGCCGCGAGTCCTTCACCAGTAGCTTTCAATGCCGCCTCCGCTCCAGCGCCGGACCGCAGGCGGATTTGGGCGTCACCGATCGCAATCAATGCGTCGTCCGAGCCCTCGGCATGTCTCACGCTGAAACCGAAATTCCGCTGATAAAGTGGGCCCGCGTCGTCGAGATTCGTCACTACTACATCGAGCGTATCGAACCGCTTGATCATTGCTGATGCTCCTGATTCTGCGGCATTTCAGCCGCGACGGCCTTAGGGCAGTTTCAGCGTAAAGTCAGCAGTAACTGCACCGTCCTTGCCGACTGTGACTGGCTGCTTCTTAACGCCGAGCTTTTCCTGCCAGACTTCGAGCGTGTGACTGCCCGGCGGGACGTTTTTGATTGTGAATTTACCGTCCGCTCCGGTGACCGCATAGTACGGATTAGACGTGGCGTACCACCAGCCTTGCATCCAATTGTGCGCATCGCAGCCGACTTTAATCACTTCGGGATCGGCAATCGTGATGTCGATGGTTTTTTTAAATCCAGGCTGCGCCATATCGACCACCGGATTAATCGTCGATTCCGTGTGGATACTGTGCAGGATGCCGTCGGAGTTGATTATCTGAATGGTCGAACCGGCTGGAAACGCGATTACATGGGGGATGTATTCACAGCCTTTCTGGTCGAACTTTACGTCCGGGAGAGGCGTGAAGGCTTCGCCCTTCTGAATATCCGCAAGGGTTACGACTGCATTGGCAATTCCGCGGTTACTGCCCACCACCAATGATTGATCGTAGAGCGGCTGTGCGCCGCATACATCTTTGTCCTTGCTGACTTCGAGCCGCGCCGGTGCAGGCGCCTGACCCGCGAGCGTCACCTCACCGCTGATCGTTCCACCATCAACGACGGTCTCGGATTGATAGGAGAAAGCCGTGAGCGGAACTAACAACGTCCCCGCCGCGATCGCAGTCAACAGCGGGCCGCGCAACCTCGCGATCAAGTTATTCGTTTTTGCGTGCGACAACTACGTAATGCACTGACAGCCGTGAAAAGCGTTCGTTGCGCTCGACGGTGATCTTCTGACCATCAAGGACATCGCGCGCCCGCAACCGCGTGGTCCATCCAAGCAAGCTGGTGATTGGATTAATGATCACCCCAAACAGATAAAGGATTGGATTGGCGCTGGCGAAGTGGCTAATTACGATAATTCGGCCGCCCGGTTTGCACACCCGGATCATCTCGTCCATCATCCGCCGGGGATTACTCACCACAGTCATGACGTGGAAAGTACACACCCAGTCGAAGCTGTTATCGGGAAAGTCCAGATTGTGGGCGTCGCCGTTGCGTAACTCGATATGCCCCCATTGGTTGTCACGAACCTTCTCAACCGCATGGGCTAGCATGTCCGCGGAGGGGTCGATGCCCGTGACATGCACATAAGGCGGGTAGGCGTCGAGGGAGATTCCTGTGCCGACGCCAATTTCGAGTACCTGCTGGCCGGGGCGAAAGGTTGTTCCCTCAAGAACCTCGTGCTCGTGATCAACAAAGGCCCGTCCAAATACGGAATCGTAGAAATGCGCCAGATCGGAGTAGACGCGGCTCTCGTGGGGCTCGGCCATCAATGGATACCTCGGGTGGTGTTTAAGCTTCGGAAGAGTTCAAGCGAGCGCTTGCGTCGATCGATACCGTGCCCCGTCATCCCCACCAGCCACTGTCCGCTTCTCAGTTTGCGCTACGCGGCGGCGTTGACGCCGCGCATATGCCGCTTGAAGGAAGCTATATCGCGTTTGCGAAAACGCCACTGCCGACCCTTCTTGAACGCGGGGAGGATGTTTCGCCGCGCAAACTCATTGACCGTGTCAGGGCTGAGGTCGAGGAGAAAAGCGACCTCACGCGAATTCAAGAGGATGTCGTCCTTATCAGTCATGATGGTCGAGACGAAAGTTTTATGATTTGGGACCGCCACGCCCTTTTTCGCCGAATTCAGCCGCTAGATTCGAGCCATTTTGGCAAATCTCGGCGGCCAGTGCCACGCCTGCAGCAGGCACGATCTGACAAATTCGGCATTCAGCGGCATATTTGGCGCCGCCAGACACACAGCGATCAGACGCTTATAGCAGTTAAACGACGCTGATATATCTTATAATCGTACCAGGCTCGCGTGACCACGAAGCAGGAGAAGACTCCGGTCAGCACTCCAACGCACAGCGTGACCGCGAAGCCTTTGACCGGGCCGGTGCCGAATTGGAACAAAATAAGCCCGGCCACGAAGGTCGATATGTTCGAGTCGCGAATCGCCGACCAGGCTCGCTCGTAGCCAACCTTAACTGACTCGCGCGGAGATTTACCGGCGCGCAATTCCTCGCGCATCCGCTCGTTGACCAGCACGTTGGCATCAACAGACATACCAAGCGTCAACACGATTCCCGCGATTCCGGGCAAGGTCAGCGTCGCCTGCAGCGCCGCCATTACGCATACCAGCAGCAGGATATTGAGGGTGAGGCCGAAATCAGCCAGCAACCCGGCGCCGTTATAGTAGATGGCCATGAAGGCCAGCACCGCGACTGCGCCAACGACAAAGGACAACTCGCCCTGGCGAATCGAATCGCGTCCGAGCGAAGGCCCGACCGTGCGCTCCTCGATGATCTCAACCGGAGCCGGCAACGCGCCTGAGCGCAGAACGATCGCCAGTTGATGGGCCTCATCGATAGTGAAATTGCCGCTGATCTGAACGTCGCCGCCGGGGATCGGCTCCTTGATTACCGGCGCTGAATAGACGGTGTTGTCGAGAACGATCGCCAAATGATGGCCGACGTTCGCGCTGGTGATCGCGCCGAAGACGTCAGCGCCGCGCCGATCAAGCTGAACCTCAACGTAGGGCGCTTCCAGACGGCCGCCCGGGCGCACGCGCGCATCAGTTACGACGTCACCAGTCAGCAGTACTGGACTTTCCACCAGATACGGCGGCGGACCGCCTTCCTGCGGCGGGCCGTAGAGGATTTCGTCGCCCTCCGGCGGCCCGTTTTTGAGCGCGTCGGAGACGCTGTGGTTGTCGTCGAGCAGCTTGAACTCGAGCACCGCCGTTTTGCCGATTAGCTCTTTGGCCTGCTCCGGATCCTGGATTCCCGGCAACTGCACCAGGATATCGTTGTCGCCTTCACGCATCACTGTGGTTTCGCGCACGCCGAGCTGGTCGATTCGATTGCGGATTGTCTCCAGCGCCTGATCCATCGCGTTGCTGCGAACTTCCAAGGCTTCGTGCGGCGTGTAAGTGGCCTTGAAGACCGCGCCGGCGACATTCGGTACTGAATTCAGACTCAGCTCGGGGAAACTCTTTTGCACCAGATCGACGAAAGCGTCGCGCTGGCTGGGATCCTTCAGCGTGATTTGCAACGAGCCGTCATTCGCCATTGAGGTGACCACGGGCGACAGTTTGTTCTTGGCCAGTTCGCGATTGAGATCTTCGCCTTGACGCCTCAACGCAGTTGCGATCGCGTCGTCGAGCTTCACTTCGAGCAGCAGATGGGTTCCGCCCTGCAGATCCAGCCCGAGCTGGATTTTGGGAAGGCTCTGGAGAACATCGGGTAGCGGCAGATTAAAGCTAGGCAACAGCAGGATGACGCTGGCGACGGCAATCGCACCGGCCAAGACCAGCCGAATCAAGCCGCTGCCACCTGTCAAATGGAGATAGACGAAGGCAACTGCAAGGCTCAGCAAGACGACAATCGAGATTGGATTCTGCGCAGCTTCCACGAGACTTTCCGTTGGCGATCGGGCCTGCGCCCTTATTCGCTCTTTTCCTTTTTAGTGGCGGTTTTGCCGTAACTCGAAATCGCCGTTACCTGACTCCGCTCGACGCGCACTCTCACGCCCGGCGCGATTTCCATCGTGACGACGTTGTCGCTGAGCTCGGCGATCCGCCCGATTAGCCCACCAGTCGTAACGATCTCGTCGTTGCGCTTAAGACCCTTGAGCATCGTCTGATGCTCGCTGGCCTTTTTGGTTTGCGGCCGCAGGATCACGAAATAAAAGACCGCGACCACCATCGCGAGAGGCACCAGCGGATTGGCGATCAATGTATCGAAGAGCGATTGTGGAGCGGCTGGGCCTGCGGCCCACGCGATTCCTTCAAACCACATCTATATCGGTTCCGTTATTGGCAGCATCACCACCCATCGCATTAATCAAGTAGGCGGCGTAGGCCCTGTAATTGCCGGATACGATTGCAGCTTGCGCCTCGCGCATCAAGCGGGCGTAGAAGTAGAGATTATGTTCAGTCAGCGCGCGCGCTGCGAGAATCTCACCAGACATATAAAGATGGCGCAGATAGGCGCGCGAAACCCTAGTGCAGGGACGGCAATCGCAACGCGGATCGAGCGGCCGTTCGTCGCGGGTAAATTCCGACCGTTTGATCGACAACTTGCCCTCGCTGGTGAAAGCTGAGCCGTTGCGGGCGTTACGAGTCGGCAGGACGCAATCGAACATATCGAAGCCCATCGCAATCCCTGCCAACAAATCTTGTGGCGTCCCGACGCCCATCAGGTAACGCGGCATCGCTGGCGGCAACAATGCGACCGTCAATGCCGCGATCTCGCGCATCGCTGGACGGGGCTCGCCGACGGAAAGTCCGCCGACCGCATAGCCGTCGAAGGGCAGCGCGATGATTTGGGCGGCGCTCATCCGGCGCAAATCTGGATAGATACTGCCCTGAACGATCCCGAACAGCGCCTGCGTCGCACTGTGGCGGCTCTTGACGCAGCGCTCGGCCCAGCGTGCTGTCATTTCGAGTGACGACTGCGCCCGCTGACGGTCGGCCGGATAGGGCGTGCACTCATCGAGGGCCATCATGATATCAGCGCCGAGACGCTCTTGGAGTACAACCGTGTTCTCCGGCGTGAAGAGGATCGGCGCGCCGTCCAGATGCGACCGGAAGCGAATCCCCTCTTCCGTAATCGAATTAATCGCAGCAAGGCTCATCGCCTGATAGCCGCCGGAATCGGTAAGGATCGCACCGTCGTAACCCATGAATCGCGCGATCCCGCCCATCTGATTGATCAGCTCGGGCCCGGGCCGAACGGCCAGATGGTAGGCGTTGGCGAGCACCATCCGATAGCCCATGCCCCGCAATTCGTCTGGCGCCATCGCCTTGACCGCCGCACGCGTCCCCACTGGCATAAAACACGGCGTCGTGATCGAGCCATGATGGGTCGCGAGGCGGCCCATCCGGGCGTCGCCTTCGGTAGCCTCGACGACAAAGCTAATCGGCGTGTCCATTAAAGGATCAGCATTGAATCGCCGTAACTGAGAAAGCGGTAGCGGTGGCGAACCGCGTCTCGGTACGCCGCCAGAATCTGATCGCGTCCGGCCAAGGCCATCACGAGTGCCAACACGGTCGTGCGTGGCATATGGAAGTTGGTCACCATCGACTCCACCAGCTTGAAGCGAAAGCCAGGGAAAATGAAGAGGCCCGTCGCACCCTCGACATCCCCAGTAATCGCGTAAGATTCCAGCGCCCGGGCACTACTGGTGCCCACCGCAATAATCCGTCCGCCGAGCCGCCGGGCGGAATCGATCGCGGTCACCGTCGCGGGCGGGATCGTATACCATTCGGCTTCCATCGAATGACCCTCCACGGCGTCGGACCGAACCGGGACAAACGTACCCGGACCGATATGCAGCGTCAGGAAGGCATGGCGTACACCGTTCGCCTCGAGTTCACTAATCAGTTCTGGTGTGAAGTGAAGTCCGGCTGTCGGAGCAGCGACGGCCCCCGAGGGTTCGGCATAAACGGTCTGGTAATGATCGAGGTCGCCAGCCGCTACCGGCCGCCTGATATAATGGGGTAATGCGGGCGCGCCGTGCGCTTCCAATAAAGCTTCGATTGGCCCATCGCTGCTGACCACCAACGGACGTCCCGGCTTGAAAAATCCGACGACGCTCAGCGTATGACCGTCGTCGAGCTTAAGCCGCGTGCCCTCGCGGAGTCCGCGATGGGTCCGCGCCAGCGTAATCCATGCCCCGGGGGGATTCTCAGCCGGCCGTACGAACAACAATTCGACGGCGCCGCCCGATTCCTTGCGCGTCAGGAGCCGCGCCGGAAATACGCGCGTGTTGTTGAGCACAAGGAGGTCGCCCTCGCGCAAGTAGCGGCCGATCTTGTAAAAGCGCGAATGCTCGATCGTGCCCTGCCGCCGCTCGAGCACGAGCAACCGCGCCTCGTCGCGCCGCTCGAGCGGTTCCTGCGCAATCAGCTCTATGGGGAGATCATAGTCGAGTTCGCTAAGCCGCATTTTCGTGAGGGTATCCGGTAAAATATCATCCGGTTGCGCCATAGGTTAAGGGGGCGAGCCACATGACACCATGCGACCAGTTTAAGGGAAACTTAAAAGACTGGAGTTAGCCTGCGCTTGCGTCGAAGGGATTTCAGGTTCAGAAATAAACAATCAGATAGGCAATATTACATCCTCAGAGTCAAAAAGGGGCAAAAATGTCCAATCATTTTACTGGACTCAGTCTCGGACCTCCGCTCGGCGATCAACGACTCGACCTTTGCGATCTCTATGCCTTCCAGGCGCCGGCGGACCCGTCAAGGACCGTAATCATCCTGAATGCAAATCCGAATGTCGACGCGCTCCACCCCGACGCCATCTACCGCGTCAACATCGACACCGACGGTGATTTCCTGACGGACGTCGCGTTCAGTTATGTCTTCTCACCGCCGGTAAACGGCAAGCAGACCGTAAGCGTCTTTCTGGCGAAGGGCGCTGAAACCCATTCTCCTGAAGCAGTTGGGACCAAGATCATCGGCGATGCCGAGGTGTCGTTCGGGCCTACACCCAACATCGTAAAATCGGGGCGTTACACTTTTTTCGCCGGGGCCCGCAGCGACGCCTTCTTCTTCGATTACGATGGCATCAAGGGCCTGTTCGATACCCGCGGGAAGCGCAACTTTACCGAGCCTCATCTAGGCAATAAGTCGCCTTGGACCGGTGTGGATTCAAACACCGAAGCGAACATCATGTCGACTGGGATAGAACTGCCAACCAGCGAACTCGGTGGCAGTCCTGCAATCCGTATCTGGGGACGATGCAGTGTGCGGGAGAATGGCAAGCTCATCCACGCCGATCGCGCCGGCCATCCTTCCACCAGCAGCTTTTTCAACACCGACGATACGAAACTCGAGTATAACGCGAGCGAGCCGGTCAATGATCGTGCGCGCTGGCTCGATCAATTCGTGCACCTGCTGGGACACACCGGTAACTACACGCGCGACGAAGCGATCGCCACGATTGACTCAGAGGGTTTGCTTCCCGATGTTCTGACGTTTGATCCATCGAAACCGGCGAAGTATCCGAATGGGCGCGTCTTCACCGATGACGTGATCAATTACCGGATCGCCTGCCTGACTAAAGGAGCCTGCCCGCCGACCGGCCTCAAACCGCATACCGACACTCTGAAGGAGTTCCCGTACCTCGGCACGCCGCACCCAAAGAAGAATTAAGAGCGTAAGCGATCAGCTAACGCGGAGGACGATTTTGCCGAAGTGCTCACTCGCCTGCATCAGCCGGTGAGCCTCGGCAGATTCTTCCAGCGGCAATACCTTGTAGATCGGAGGACGCAGCCGTCCGGCTTCGAGCGCGGGACCGAAGCGTTCAAGGAAAGCCGCCACAATCTGCGCCTTCTCCGCCACCGGCCGCGTCCGCAAGGTCGATCCATAAATCCGCAGATGACGCCGCAGGATCGTAGTCAAATCGAGCTCGGTCTTCGCGCCCTTCATCATGCCGATCAGTACGAGCGCGCCGCCATGCGCGAGCGCTTCAAGATTTGCCGAAAGATAGGCCGCACCGATGGAGTCGAGGACCACATCAACGCCGCGATTGTTAGTCGCCGCCTTGACCTGCGGTGCGAAAGGCCCAGCTTTATAGTTGATCGCGACGTCGGCGCCAAACTTCAGGCATTGCTCGCATTTCGCATCGGAGCCAGCCGTCACGATTGAGCGAGCGCCCGCCTCGCCCAGCAGTTGAATCGACGCCGTGCCGACGCCACTGCCACCACCATGAATCAGCACCGATTGTCCGGCCTTGACCCCCGCGATCATGAAGAGGTTGAGAAATGCCGTTAGATAGACTTCAGGAATCGCGGCAGCCTCTTCGTCGCTCAGTGCGTTCGGCACATGCATCGCCGAACCGTATTGGACGATCGCTTTCTCCGCATAGCCGCCGCCGGGCAAGAGCGCCATCACGCGATCGCCGACGCGCCATCCTTTGACCTCAGCGCCAACCGCTGCAACGATACCAGCGCATTCGAGTCCGAGCGTAGCGGGCGCACCGGGCGGCGGCGGATAGTTGCCTTGCCGCTGCACGATATCGGCGCGATTCAGCGCGGCGCATCGTACAGCGATCAACAAGTCGGTTGGTCCGGGAACAGGGTCCAGAATTTCGCCAACTCTGAGAACGCTTTCGTCGCCGGGACGATCAATTACAATTGCTTTCATTGGATTCCGCAGTTCGCTTTGAAGCTGATAGTCGAGTTGATACGCGCCTGCAAAATGACAAAGGCTCGCGCGGAGGCGAGCCTTCATCGTCAGAGTTGCTAAATCAAGCTCAGAACGCGTTGATAATCGACACGCCGACGTTCTGGAAGTTGGTCATCTCCTCCAGCACGCGCGAGGCGCCGCCGAGACTAACGGTCTCAGTAATCATCGACTTGGGATCGAGTTTCTTCGCCTGCACCATCTGCAACATCGAGGGATAGCGTGAGGCCGGCATGCCGAGCGTTGCGATCAACGACAGTTCCATCGTCACCATGCGGTCGATCGGCACCGCGATTTCACCCTGTTCGGCTTGCGACGTGAGCCCGATTTGCAGTGCGCGGCCCTGCTTACGCAGGCTCAGGATCGCATTGCGGCAGGTCGCCTTGATACCGAGCGCATCGACGGCAACGTGCGCGCCGCCCTTGGTCAGGTCGAAGATCGCCATTGGCGCATCGGTGTTCTTGCCGTTGATCACATGCTGCGCACCAACCTTCTTCGCCAGCTCCAACTTCCTATCATCGAGGTCGACTGCGATCACGTTAGCGCCGATCGCCGCCGCGACGTGAATCGCTGAAAGGCCGATCCCGCCGCAGCCATGGACGGCGACCCATTCGCCCGGCTTCACCTGCGCACGGTCAACGACTCCGTGGTAGGAAGTCATGAAACGGCAGCCCAATGACGCGCCTTCAAGGAAGCCAACTTCCTCTGGCATCGGCACTAGATTCTGGTCGGCGTTGGGAATTCCGACGTATGCACCATAGCCACCCCAGTACGAGAAGCCGGGCAGCATCGGATTTGCGCAGACATGCGAATTGCCGCTCCGGCAATACTCGCAGATACCGTCGCCCTGGCTGAACGGCACCAGCACGCGGTCGCCTTTCTTAAAGCTGTGGACGTCTTTGCCAACTTCTTCAATCACGCCGCAGAACTCATGGCCCATCACCAAAGGCATCGGCGGCACCAAACCGATCCAACCCCAATCACCCGACCATGCATGCCAGTCCGAGCGGCATACCCCTTCGGCCTCGGTCCGCAGGATCACACCGCTAGCGGGACAACTCGGGTCCGGGACGTCGCGCACCACCAGCGGTTTGCGAACCCCTTCCATTACTGCTGCTTTCATTGCAAATCTCCTCTAACTGGGTCGGTTGTCCGGTTCCAACGGAGTCGCTGCACACGGCAAACCCGAGCGGCCGAACTACCGTTTCGTATAGCGCCTTATCGTTCGGGCAGCAACGCCCGCAATCGGGCGAAGGCCCTGAATCGGCAGCAACTATCCGACAAGCGCAGCCAGCGTGCGTTCGAAGGTACCGGGATCACCGCTCGCGTCAACCTCCACCGGATGAAGGTCGACACCCGCCTCTTCCTGAGCGTCGAGCCTTTCTATCGCGCCAGCGATATCGCCAACGTAGCCCATCCCTTCGAGCATCCGCGGCGTCACCGCTTCAGCCCCGGCCTTGGCTCCGCCCGAGGCCCACGCCTCCCGAATCCGCTTGACCTCGTCGCCGAAGCCGTAGCGCGTCAGTTGTTCCGCGTAGAAGGTGCCCATCCGCGCGGCGTAGAACGACAGCGTACCGGCGTGGATCGACTTGCCACGGGTAACGTCGGCAGTGACGTTGACCCATCCAGGCGCTTTGACGGCGACCGCTTCCGGCATGCGGCCGGCCTCGATAGCCATGCCACGCACCTCGCGGATCGCTTGCTTGAGTGACCCGAGCGGAATCATCACCGGCATCCAGCCGTCGGCACGCTGCGCAGTGAATTCCAGGCTCTTGCGATTCAAGGAGGCAATAAAAATCGGAATGTGCTTCCGCGTCGTTTCGAATCGCAGTGTGAAGCCACGCGCGAGCTTGAAGATTTTGCCTTGGTAATTAAGCGGCTTGCCTGCAATTAGATCGTTGATGATATCGACGTATTCGCGCATTCGCGTCAGCGGGGGATTGAACTTGACGCCGTGGAAATGCTCGATCACATTCGGGCCGCTGGTGCCCAGACCAATAATCACACGCCCTTCCGATAGCTCGTCCAGCGTAGCGAAATGCTGTGCCAAAGCGGCTGGCGTGCGTGAATAGACATTGACGATGGAGGTCGCGACGTGGACCTTGCGCGTATGCTCGGCGATTAGCGTTAGCAGCGTGAAGGCGTCGTGGCCCCACGCCTCAGCTACCCAAATCGAATGGACACCCGCCTGATCGGCAATACGGGCTCGCTCGATCAGCGCCTTAAAATCGATTTTACCTTGCCAGTTGATCCCGATCGTAATTTTGCGCGCCATCGCAGAGCTCTCCTCGCACATCGGTGCGGCGATCATCGCCGCACCTTGCAGCTTCAGGGGTTTTAGCGCCGTTCGCGATCGCATGTCGAGGAATCCGAAGGAGGGCGTCGCGCCATCCTTCGGATAGAAAGGGCAACTGAGGTGGCG
>DATKPK010000012.1:0-9644 GCA_035524095.1 Binataceae bacterium (SeqCode)
CAGTCTCAGTTTCGTCCAGGTAAGCCGGCTAAGTTTTCATTCTGCCTGTCTTCGCCTGACGCTTCGCCAGCCACCTCAATTACCCGAACTACAAATTCTTGACTGCGGAGCCGTCGCTCGACGGCTCCGGGCTAGCTTCTTCCGATGCGGCCGGTGATTCCGTCGGCCCGGAAGTCGCGCTCGCAGGTGACGCCGCTGGCGCGGGCGTTGGCGAAGCGGCCGGCGTCGGCGTTGCCACGAAGACTGTAGGCATGGGTGAAGCACTCAGTGGAGGTGCCGCTGGCACTACAGACGGTGACGCGATCGGCGCCGCAGTCTGCATCAATGCGGTTCCGACCCCATAGTCATAAACCAGGTCGCCGCCCAGGAAACCCTGATAAAGAATCAAGCCTGCGGCGATGATCGCGACGATTAAATATATAGGCCGGCTACGGGCAACGAATCCCACGAATTGAAGCAGAATGCGCCAGAGCGCTAGTACGGCAAAAACGTATGGCAGCCGATCACCCCACCATGCGTGACGGCGCAAGAGATCCTTGCCGGGCCCGGTTACGCTGTCCCACACTCGATCGGCTTCCCAACCTCCCGTAAAATGAGACCCAAAGGCTGCCAGTGTTCCGAGGACCAATAGTGTCAGCGCCATGTAGCGCAACCACATGCGGGAAGACAGAATCGAGGCGGCGATATCCACCAGCACCGCAACGATAATCAGCGAAACTGTGAAATGATCGACAAACGGATGAAGTTGCCAGGCCTTGAGGGTATCGATCAGCGCTTGCATCTAGGCTCCTGAAGGAAAAATACCGAAGAAATATTGGCAGTTTCCGAGTGATCGCGTCTATTACGCGCCCCGAATTATCCCAGCCCCCATCACGCGTCACAAGTTGATCCTCGGCACGAGGACTAACACTGCTTTCACGCCATCGGCGCCGCTATTCGATCTGATCGTCTGGTGCCGGCGCCGGTGGATTCGATGGCCGCGACGTGATTGTCACTGACGTTGCAACGGGCTTTGTCCACGCCGCACCGGTGAAGACGTACCGTTGAGCCGACACCGGCGTCAGGCCGCCCCAGGTAAGTGGCCAGGTCATAGCATAGTCGAAATCAAAGCGGCGCAGCCCTGCTGCTTCCGATCCCCCGCTCTTAGATCCATCGTTCGTGGATGGCGGATTGACCTTCACTGCGGCTAGTGCTTGGTCCTTCACCGGGCGCAATCCGCGCAGGTACCAGCGCAACGCCGGCGCATCGATATTAAAAAAGACTGTCGCGTCTTCAGGAGTAATTCCTGCCATCGCGCGCCCGCAATAAACGCGCGTTTGCAGTGTCGTCATCATGGCATCCCAATATAGATTCGCATGACGGTTCCAGGCTGCCTCACTCGCATCCGGTGCGTAATAGACAAAATTTGTGAGAATTTGCACATAAACGGTTAGCGCGGCGACTATTCCTACCACGAGCCGCACCAGCCGCCATGCATCGGTGTGATGGAGCCACTCGATCCCGATCCCGCCCAACACCGCCATCGGCAGTAAAATCAGCAGGAGGTTGGCCGGGTCGGGGGGCAGTGCTGCCATCATCAGCCCGATGCTCAATAAGGTCCACAGGACTACCCAGGCGGCGAGCATCGATCGCACGCGCGCCGTCAGCACTGCTGTTATTCCCACGATTGCTGCTGCAACGATCAGGAACTCGTCGAGTATGAGCGGCGGCAGGCCGCATTGGAGCGCTGCCATCAGGCCTGTCGCGTCTCCCGAATCGCCCGAGGTAATCGCTGCATACGGTGGAGCGCTTATGAAAAACTCCGATCCGATCCCGGCGACAACGGCTGTAACTATTATGATCAGCAACAGGTCTCGATAGCGCTTGAACCACACCCGAACATTCAACAGCGCATGCCGCTTGGCGATTAGACAATAGAGTCCGATTAAGCTCAGCGCCACCGCGAAGCTGAACTCGGTGATGTGTCCGTCCGGCGGTGTCGCGCTTAACAGGCCAATTGCAATTCCCAACCAGACTGCGCGCGCCGACGACGGACGCTCGACAACCGCGCAAAATGCATACAGTGTGACCAACGCCATTAGCGCCGCTGGCATCTCGGGTGAGTTGCAACGTGCGCAGTAGGTGAAGCCTGGCGACAGCGTCAGTAGGGTCGCGAGAGCGAGGGCGCCAGCCCGGCCGATGTAGCGCCGCAGCCCGAACGCCACGGGGATGACTATTAACCCACACAACGCCGGCACCAACCTCACGAGCCAATCCGACGGCCCGCCCAGCGCGCTTATCGCCATTGTGATGATACTCACCCATCCGGGTTGCGGCGTAACATTGGAGGCCCCGCCATAGTCAGTCAGCAGCGCCAGCGCGCGTGATGCTTCACTTGCATCGAGTGGTCGGGCTCCGAGCATCGCGAGTCGGGAGAATGCCGCGTAAGCGATCACCAGCAGCCATCCGCAATGCTCTGCCGTTAGTGTATGCAACGGCCGCTCGAGCCGCTCGAGGCTGCGGTTGCGCGGCGGCGCCGGTTCAACCTGTGGGATTACCGGCAACCCGGACTCGGTCCCAAGTCGCCATCCCCCTTCACTTGCGCTGGAAGTCACGCCGCAATCGCTATTTGCCGTCAGCGCGCTTGTCAACCGCATCGGCTCACCGCTCGGGGTGCGGCCCGCGATTTTGCCCCACAATCTTCAATGAAATTCGCGTCATCGGTTTCAGCCGCCGGACGCGGCCTATATTCTAATCGACGGGCTGAAACCTGATGGCGGACCGCAACAACCTCAGACGCGCAACCGGCGGCCTGCTCTCGTTTATCGTCCTTGCGTCGATCGTCGCCTTATTCTTCGCCTTCCATCGCCGCGAATTGGTCCTTCCCCTCCATCGCCCGCGGCTGCCCGTCAACGCCCGGCAACTGCCTTATTACGCTTTCTGCTCGTTCGCTCGCATGACCGTCGCCTACATCGTCGCGATGGTCTTCTCAATTGTCTACGGTTTGCTTGCCGGACGCAGTCGCGCATGGGAACGCATCCTCATTCCCGTCATCGACGTCGCTCAATCGGTCCCGGTGGTAGGCTTCTTCCCCGCTGCGATCTACTTCTTCGTCGCGCTCGCCCATGGCCATCGAATCGGCGTCGAGATGGCTGCCGTCTTTCTTATTTTTACCAGCCAGGCCTGGAACCTCGCCCTCGGCGTCTATGAAGCTGTGCGCACAGTCCCCAACGACTCGATGGAGGCGCTTGATGCCTTTGGCGCCTCGGAATGGCTCCGCTTGAAGCGCCTGCTCCTTCCCGCCTGCGTACCCAAACTGGTGTACAATTCGATTCTGTCGTGGGTCACCGGCTGGTACTACCTGATAGCCTGCGAGATCATTACCGCCGGTCCCGCGCATTATGTCCTGCCCGGTCTCGGCAGTTATTTGATGACCGCGTCCGACAAGGGCCGCACCGGCGAGATCATCACCGGGATGGTGGTCTTGCTAATGATCATCATCCTCATGGACGTGATCGTCTGGCAGCCACTTTCTGCTTGGGCCGAAAAGTTCCGCTACGAGTTCGCCGCTACCTCGGAGCCGATCGCGGCACTTGGCATGCTCGACGTGCTCGGGAAGCTAGGACCCGCGATTCTGCGACTGATTCGCACACTGTTCCGGCCGCTCTTTCTGCTCATCCGCATAGTCTTCGCGACCGTGCGGCCGTTTGACCCACGCCGTTATCCGGAACTGCGCCGATTCACCCGTCTTGCGCGGAATCTGTCGCTGATCGCTTTGGCGCTCATCTTCGCTTATGCCGTGTTCGATGGCGTCGGTGCACTGATTCGT
Source organism: Binataceae bacterium (SeqCode) (assembly GCA_035524095.1). Classification (GTDB taxonomy): domain Bacteria; phylum Desulfobacterota; class Binatia; order Binatales; family Binataceae; genus DATJUF01. The sequence goes on from DATKPK010000012.1 coordinate 3,809, forward strand.
ACACTGCTTCAGCCGTGGCCGTCCGAGGTCAGACAGATCCCCCTTGCGACCGGTGCCTCGCTCTTGCGTATCATCGCCGCCTACCTCATCTCATTGGCTTGGACGATCCCCTGCGCTATCGCCGCCAGCGAAAGCCCGAGCTTCGCGCGACGCCTGGCGCCATTTGCCGAGATTGTCGGCTCGATGCCCGCAACAGCTCTGTTCCCCTTGATCGTCCTCTTTGTGATCAACGCGACTGGCGGCATGAATCTCGCCTCGATTCTCTTAATTCTCACCGGGATGCAATGGTATCTGCTCTTCAATTTGCTGGCCGGCATCAGCCAGGTCCCCTCCGACCTGAAAGAAGCCGCGCGATCATTCGGCCTGAGCCGCTTCGCCACCTGGCGCACCCTGACGCTTCCCGCAGTCGTCCCGTCCCTTATCACCGGCAGTATCACCGCCTGGGGAGGCGGCTGGAATGCCCTGATCCTTTCCGAATACTTCCCCTTCCGTGGCACGACATATAAGGTCTTCGGCCTTGGCGCGATGCTCGATGAAGCGACTTATCAGACAGACAATGGCTTGATGGTCCTGTTGACCCTCCTCTCAATGGTTGGGATTGTTCTCCTTCTCAATCGCCTGATCTGGCGCCGTCTCTACAACGTTGCAACCGAACGCTACCGGATGGACTACTGAAGTTTGTCAGTCCGATGCCGCATCCGGATTCCTCCGAACCATGGCCCTGCTTGAACTCAAGAACGTCTCGAAAAGCTTTGCACATGCCAAGGGCAACTTGCAGGTGCTGGAGGCTATGACCTTTAGCGTCGACGAAGGTCAGCTTGTCGCTATCGTTGGCCCCTCCGGATGCGGCAAGTCAACCCTGCTCCGCATCATCAATGGCCTGATGCCGCCGACCACCGGCCAGGTTCTCTACAACGACCGGCAGGTTGACGGTATCAACCTTGAGTGTGCCCTCGTCTTCCAGTCGTTCGCCCTGATGCCGTGGCTGAGTGTTAAAGCCAACGTCGAGCTTGGCCTCGAGGCCCGCGGAATCCCGCCGGCCGCTCGCGAGAAGCGCGCCAGCATCTACATCGACAAAGTTGGCCTCGACGGTTTCGAGGAGGCCTATCCGCGTGAGCTTTCGGGAGGGATGAAGCAGCGTGTCGGCTTGGCCCGGGCCTTGGCCGTCGAGCCCAAGGTATTGCTTATGGACGAGCCCTTTTCGGCCCTCGATGCCTTAACTGCCATTACCTTGCGCGAAGAACTGTTGGACATCTGGCAATCGCCCGACATGCCGGTCCATACCATCGTCATCGTAACTCATATAATTGAGGAAGCTGTGGAGCTGGCCGATCGCATTCTGGTGCTGGCGCCGAATCCCGGGCGGCTGGTTGCCGACCTCAAGGTCGATCTGCCGCGTCCCCGCGGCCGCCGTCACGAAGGCTTCAATGCCTTGACCGACAAGGTCTTCCGGCTGATCGAGGAGCGGGCCTGATGCCGGCCGGGATTAATCCCATACCGGATTGCCAGCTCACTTGGGTCTTCGGTCTGCTCGAAACCCTCGAAGATCGCGGCGGGCGCGACGACGGCTACAAAATCGCCCGCGATCTCCAGTTCAAGTTCAGCGATCTGCTCAAGGTGATGAAAACCGCCGAGATCCTCGGCTTCGTTTCTACTCCCGACGGTGATGTCGTCCTTGAACCACTCGGTAAGCAATGGCTTGAAAATGACATTAACGCGCGCAAGTTGATCGTTCGCGAGCAGCTTAAGAAACTCGGTCTGTTCGCCTATTTCGCACGTCTGTTGCGCGCCCAGGAGGACCGCTCGCTCGCGCGCGAAGTTGTCCTGGAGCACTTGGCGATGCTCTTACCGAATGAGAAACCGGCCAAAATCTTCAATACCATCGTCAACTGGGGCCGCTACGCCGAACTCTTCGGTTATAACAAGGACGAGGACCGCTTTTACCTTGACCAAGAATAGCCAAATCTGATGAACCTTGAGGGTCATCAACCTGTAAACGACAAGGGAGAATCAACTATGGCAAGTTCCGCTGAAAATACCGTAACCGAATTCTGCAACGCCTGGGCACGGCTCGACGTCAACGCAATCGTCGACTTCTTCACCGACGATGCGGTTTACCACAACATCCCGATGCCGGCCGCCAAGGGCAAGGAAGTCATCCGCAAGACCATCGAAGGCCTGATGAAGGGCACCACCTGGGTTGAATTTAAAATTCTCCACAGCGCTTCCAACGGTAACGTCGTTTTCAATGAGCGGGTCGATTCGTTCGAGGCTGGCGGCAAAAAAATCTCCTTGCCGGTAACCGGCGTTTTTGAAGTCACCAACGATGGCAAGATCAAAGGCTGGCGCGACTACTTCGACCTCAAGATGTACACTGACCAGTTGAAAAAATAGCGTTCCTTGGTCTCGCCGTGAGATAGGGGTTGCTTGCAACCCCATGCGGTTGCAAGGCTGGGAGTCGGCTGCCACAAAGCTCTAGCGATGGCTACGCAAGTCGTCCACGCGATCATCGGCACCGCCGGCCATATCGATCACGGCAAGACCGCGCTCATCAAGGCGCTTACCGGACAGGATACCGATCGTCTCCAGGAGGAGAAGGATCGTGGTATCTCGATTGAACTAGGCTTCGCCTGGATGACTCTCGCCGACGGGCGTCGGGCAGGAGTCGTAGACGTCCCCGGTCACGAGCGTTTTATCCGTAACATGCTGGCCGGCGCTCACGGCATCGACCTTGTGCTCTTCGCGATTGCGGCCGACGACGGCGTCATGCCGCAATCCGAGGAGCATCTCGACATCGTTCATCTGCTCGGCACCGCGCGCGGCGTCTTCGTGATTACTAAAGCCGATCTCGTTGACAGTCGGCGAATTGAGGAAGTCCGCGAAGAGATAGCCATCCTGGTAGATGGCACCGCACTCGAAAGCGCTCCTGTTATTGCCGTCTCAGCCCTCAATGGCGCCGGTCTCGACGCGCTCCGCGAGGCCATCGCCCACCAGCTTGAAGGTTTCGACCGCCGCCGCCCAGCAGGCCTCTTCCGTCTGCCCATTGATCGCGTCTTTACGATCAAGGGCCATGGAGTCGTCGTTACCGGAACCGCGATCGGCGCTGAAGTAACGCTTGGCCAGCGTTTGCGCCTGCTGCCTGGCGGCGCGGAGGTACGCGTCCGCTCACTTCAAGTGCATAATGAACCCGTGGATAGAGCTGGCCTTGGCCAGCGCGTCGCCATCAATCTGAGCGGTACTGAACGGCTCGAGTTGCGGCGCGGCATGGTCCTCTGCGACGAGCGCCTCGATCAGCCAACCACCCGCTTCGAGGCTCGCCTTGAGATTCGGCCTGGAGCCAAACGCCCTCTCAAGAACCACCAGCGAATGCGCCTATTTCTCGGTACCGCCGAGACTCAAGCGCGCGTAATTATACTTGAAGGCGACGAGATCGACCCGAAGCGTCGCGCCCTCGTGCAACTCGTCCTCGACGAGCCGATCGCCGTGCTCAAAGATGATCGTTTCGTTATTCGCGACGAGACCAACGTACGGACCCTCGGTGGTGGTGTCGTCTTGAATCCCTTCGGACGCGCCCCGCGCCGTCCCCGCGAAGCCTATGTCGATCGTCTAAAGACGGTCGCGGAACCGTTCGGTCCCGCCGCCCTCGAAGCTATGATGAATCTGCAGGAGAGCTTTGCCCTCTCGGCGGGTCGAATCGCACTACTGCTCAACACGCCGGATGAAAGCATCGCTGCCGCTTTGAGCGACTCGCGCTTCGTCCGGCTTGGCTCGGGTGACGACACGAGCTTTACAACGGCCTCAAGATGGCAAGACCTGAAGGGCAGGGTCGTCGCAACCCTAACCGAATTTCATCGCGCAAACCCTCTTGTCCCTGGCATCGAGATGGAGGAATTGCGTTCTCACCTCCTGCAGGCGATCGGCCTCCGCGACTTCCGCCTTTTGGTCGAACGTATGAGCGCCGAAATCGGCCTCGTCCGCGAGGACAGCCGGATTCGGCTCATGTCCCATCGCGTGCAGTTGACTGCAGCGCAGGACGATTTAGGCAGTCGCCTCGAACATATCCTCGACGAGGCTGGCTTCCAGCCGCCTGAACTCAAGCAACTCGCCGAGCAGTTGCGGATGCCCGTCTCGGAACTGCCGCGCCTGCGTACATTATTGGCCGCGATGGAGCGCGAGAATCGCGTCGCCCGCGTGGCTGCCGATCTCTATTTCGGGCGCGACGCGCTGGCTGCTGCCAGGATGAAGCTAATCGAGCACCTGCGGGTCGATGACAAGATCACCGCAGCCGTTTATCGCGACATACTCGGTGCCTCACGTAAATTCGCTATCGCCTTGCTCGACTACTTTGACCACACGGGCGTAACCCTGCGCACCGGCGACGAACGCAAGTTACGCGCGCCCATCTAGCGTAGTTCCCACACATACGTTTGCACGACCGCTCTCGATCGCTTCCGTTTGGGGATAGTGTCATTCCTGCGCGTGAGACCGCCCCGCGAAGAATCCTGGATGACATGCTAACTTTGACGTAGAGCTATGGCAGACAGTAAGGACAACAATCCCGAGCGCAAGGAACTCTTCCGGCTGACTGAGCGCTGCAAAGCCGCCGGTTGAGCCGGCAAGCTTGGTCCGGCGGACCTCGACTCAGTGCTTGCGGATCTCGACCTCGGGACTCATCCTGACCTGCTCGTCGGTATTACTACCGGCGACGACGCCGGAGTGTTCCGTCTGCGCGACGATCTCGCGATCGTCAACACCGTCGATTTCTTCACGCCAGTTGTCGACGATCCTTTCACCTACGGCGCCATCGCCGCCGCCAACGCTTTGTCTGACGTCTACGCGATGGGCGGCACGCCTAAGACTGCTTTGAATATCGTCTGCTGGCCCCAGACCGGACTACCAAGCTCGATTCTCGGTGACATACTGCGAGGCGGCGCGGCCAAGGCCCGCGAGGCCGGTGTCGCAATCGTCGGCGGCCATAGCGTGGCCGACGAGGAGGTCAAATACGGCATGGCGGTGACCGGCGTAATTGACCCACGCCGAATCATCCGGAACGTCGGTGTGCGCGAGAGCGACGTGCTCGTCCTCACTAAGCCGCTCGGTACCGGTGTCCTTATGACCGCCCTCAAGCGTGGTCAGCTGGCACCCGAATACTACGAGACTGCTGTCCGGTGGATGATGGAACTGAACGCCGCCAGCGCTCATGCGATGCTCCATTACGACGTTCACGCCGCCACTGATATCACCGGCTTCGGCCTCGCTGGACACGTCGCCAAGATGGCTGAAGGCAGCGCCGTCACTATCCGCATCGAAGAGTCCGACCTGCCGCTGATGCCCGGCGCGCTCGAAGCCTGTGTCGCCGGCATGATTCCCGGCGGCGCTAATCGCAATCGCGAGTTCTACGGCCCTCGTGTGCGCATCGCCGATGAAGTTAGCGACGAGATGGCGGTGATGGTCTTCGATCCGCAGACTTCGGGCGGCCTGTTTATCGCGCTGCCTGAATCCGACGCAATGAAGCTTCTTGCCGACCTCCATGAAATCGGCAATACCGACGCCGCAATCGTCGGTCAGGCTATCCCGCCTGGTCAATTCTCAATCGAAGTAGTCTAGGCTAGAAATTGGCTGAATAAGCCGATCACTTCTTCAAACAGTGATTTGACTGGTAAAAAATCACCGCTGCAGCGGATGTTTCACGTGAAACATCCGTGTCATTTTGCAGTTATTTCTTGCTTGCGGTGCGCCGTCGGCCGGTCGCGGCAGGAGCCGCTCGCCGAGCCTTTGGACGGGCATTCATCGCGATTTTTTCTTCCTCCTCCGGCGTCTCTTCTTCAACGGCCTT
>DATKPK010000013.1:0-7922 GCA_035524095.1 Binataceae bacterium (SeqCode)
CACCCTCGGCGTGGCGTCGCCGCCTCGCTTGAGCTCGCGCCTTACGACGTGCGTCTTTACTTCGAATCTCCCAAGCCTTGGCGTTCCACTTCTCAGTAGTCTTTCGGTAATCATGCAAAGTGGATATAGGCAAATCAGTATCGGCCTGAGTAGAGATAACGAGAGATCCACAAATATAAAACGCTTATCGTCTGATGACTAACTTGGGCGCAATGCTTATAACGCATTGTGCGAAATAGCAACAGTTTGTTATACTTCCCTACTGTCGCAATCTGTGGGGGAAATTTCCCGAATCGCTAATTGAAATGGCCTTGTTCGCAGTACCGGCGCCGGGGCGCGCAAACAGTTAGCTGGCTGGAATCATAGAACCAAAGTGACTTCGCCACGATCGGGCGGCAGTGATTGCGACGCGAATTAACGGTAAGATCGACGGACTGGACAGCGCGGGATGCATTCGCACGAACGGGGGAGACTCGAAATGAAGCGACAGTGGGGATGGTTTGCTCTGTTAGTCACTGCGGCATTTGCACTGAGTAATTCACGAGTGCTTGCGGCGCCACCGCCGGCGCCCTGGCCCCAGATCCCGCAGATGCAAAGCTATACTACCTACCTCAGTGGTTATCAGGTGGTCCCCCCGAATTTTACGACTGGCCACGGGATGGTTAAACTCTGGATCAACAGCAATCAAACTTCCATTTCCTACTCGATGAGCTACTCGGGTCTGTCGAGTGACGTAATTCAGGCGCACATCCATTTCGGCCAGGAACCGGTGAATGGTGGAATCATTGTCTACCTCTGCGACAACACTGAGACGGCGCCGGGAGGCACACCGGCATGTCCGAATTCTGGAACCGTTACCGGAACGGTGACCGCGGCCGACGTCAATCCGGCTGGAAGTCCCGCACCTGTCACTTCCCAGGGTATCGCCGCGGGGGAGTTCGCTGGCCTGATCGGCGCGATCGAGCACAACGACGCCTATGTCAACGTGCACACTGACGATTTCCCGAACGGCGAGATCGCCGGCTGGCTCCGTCCCGGCTACTAGATCTCACTCCGCGCAGTAGCACAGCGATCGCCGGGGGCCGGTCCGCCTCAGCGATCTCCTGCAAGCACTAACCGCGACGCTACCAGCCCTTGGTTGGAAGTTCGTATGCGCTCGCCGGCAATCGACGTAATTGCGATTTCCGAGAAGGTCCGGCGGTCACTCCTTGATCTGCAGGTCAGCCTGCAGTTCGCCTCACCCTCGATTTGGGGCCTGACTCTGGAACCTCATCTGGCCTACGGCGCTGTCCCCTGGAATTCCCTGTAAAATTTTCAACTTCTCACCGTAACAAAGGCGCGCAGCCTTCAGGCGCCCTCATTGTGCTTCGGATTTCCCCTTTTGTGCTACGGAACGCAGCTTGCTTGATCCAACGGGACCTTAAGACGCTCCCTTTGCAGATCTCAACATCTATGGCTTCGCGTTTCGACGCTGCCCTCGGCTCGAAAAGTACGCGATTGAAGGTTAAATCATGCCGGCAAGATTCCACTCCCAGGACGCAACCAAAGACTCAACCATTCCGTTGCGGGCTTTTCATTTGATTCGCGCGAACGGCGTAAGCCTGATTCCGGGTTGCACATACGACGTTGCCCGCGTCGTAACTTGGATGGCCGGGGTGCTGCTGCTCTTCACTACCAGCGGATGCCTCGCTACAAGGAGCTGGGTCAACGCTCAGTTGGACCCAATGAAGAGCCAACTCGGGCAAACCGATGCCAAAGCTGACCAAGCCCTCAACGGATTGCAGAACCTCCATCTCGAAAAGCAACTGGTGCTTGATTCCAGTCACGGCCCGACTTTCACCTTCGGATCCGCCGCCTTGACCGATAACGCCAAGCGTCAGATCAATGGATTCTTCGAGGACATTCAGGGATCGACCAACTCTGCCCCTGCCTCCGCCGCAGAGCACGTCATCGTTGTTGCTGGGTACACTGATAGCATCGGCTCCGAGGACTACAATTACCAGCTCGGACAGCAGCGCGCCGATCGGGTAGCCGGCTATCTCGTCAGCAACGAAGGTATCGATCCGACACAAATTCGCACTGTCTCGTACGGACCTAGCCACCCCGTCGCCGATAACGACACGTCGAGCGGGCGGCGGCGTAATCGCCGAGTCGAAATTTCCGTCTACCAGGAAAAGATCGCTGCAGGTACCTCAGGCGCGGGAAGTCAGAAGCTTGCTATCGAATAGAGTATGACCGATACCGGCGAGGTGCCCAAATCGCTTTATGCCGTGGTTTGCCCTGACCGCCCAAGAGGCACGTCGAATCCTCTATGAATAGCGTCAGAATTCAACCCGTCTAAATAGACGAAAGGTTTAGTACCGTCCGGCCCTTCGGCGCACCGAGCGGCATCGATTGGGGGCTACTATCTCGACGGTGAGAGCGTCGACCCTTTGCGGGCTCACCGCAGTCAGGAGGGTACGATGTTAAGACCGGGTAAAGACAAAGGGCTCGCTAATCCGCTACCACTGGGCCTCGCCGCCTTGGGCAGCACCGCCTTCCTTATGGGTGTGGCATCGATCTTCCAGCCGGCTGCGATGGCACCCTATCTGACCCAGGCACTCATCTTCGGCGGTCTGCTTGAGCTGCTCGCTGGGATGTGGTGTTTCGCCTACGGTGACCCCCTCGCTGCGACCGCGTTCTCATTTATCGGCGCATTCTTCGGATGGTGGGGGCTCAGCGCCATACCTCTGTTGGGCGCTCACGCCGCCGCTGGGACCGTCGGTAGCACAGCCCTGGTATTTCTGGTCGCAGGCGTGGTCATTGCCTACCTATGGATAGCGTCGTTCTATGAGTTCGCTGCCTTCAATCTGGTCATGTTATTTCTCTGGATTGGACTGGTTCTGAGCGCAGTGGCGATGCTCAGTGGCCTCGAGTTCCTGCGCATGATCGGCGGAATCGTGACTATCGCCTGCGGTGTGGTCGCTGGTTATGCTTCTTTCGCTAACCTCTATAACGCGACCAGCCTGAGCGAAGTCGTACCGGTCGGTGAGTCTGAGGAAGTTCGGGCGCGTGCTGAGCGTGACGAGTTGGAGCGGATCCGGCGCATCAACCCGGTCGGCTCGCGCTTCGAACGCGAATCCGCCGCGCGCCAAGCCTAAGCGGCCATCCCCCTCATAGCCCTCGCTTGCGAGGGCTATGATCGTTCACCGCCGACCCCATCAATCGCGCAGCTTCGCCCCCCGCATCACATCGAACTTCGCCCGCCGCCGCTCCCGCCGCAACAGCACCCACATCGCGCCCGCGCCGCCGTCGTACGCCTGCGCGGTCGTGAATGCCAGCACGTACCCGCCCATCACGCCATGCGATAGCCAGTGCGCCGCTGCATGTTTCAACACCGGCTGCCCGCCCGGCGACCGCAGCCCTCGGCCATGCACCACGAGTACCGCGCGCAAGCCCTTTTGCACCGATTCGATAATAAATTGCGTCAGCTTTTCCTTGGCGTCAGCTTGAAACATCCCGTGCAGATCGATATGCGCCTGCACCGAAAACTCGCCGCGCCGAAGCCGTGTCACCAGCCGCGGGTCCAGCCCGACCCGCATCCCCTCGACATACTCGTCTGACTCCGTTAGCTCAAATTTACCCTGCCCCGACACCAGGTCGGAGAGCGCGGCCAGCACCTCCGCGTCCTCGCTGACGATTTCCGTCTTATGCTCAGGCGCAACGACAATCCGTTCCGCACGGCCATTCGGCAGCCGCCGCACATCCGCAAACGCCTGCTGAAAAAGCACGGCCTCATCGACGATCGGCGCAGCCGTGCCATTCGTCGACGTCCCTTGCACGGTTTTCGGCTTAATTATCGCCGAGGGTGGCGAGGGCTTCGTAGGCAACGTTGCCGCACGCTCTTTGAGCATCTGCTTGAGATCTTTGAATGGCGACGAAAAACCCGCCTTACCAGACGTGCCGCCGCGAGGCTGCGAGCATCCGGCCTCGGAATCTGAATCCCGCGCATACGGGTCAATTTCGGCCCACATCCGCCAATCGGCGGATTTGGGGTCTGCCTTTGATGATGGCTTAGGTTTCCTGGCCATTACGCAATCCGGGCACTGATTTCTCTCCCTGACCAGGGAGAGCTATTGCCCCGCTTGCTACGGCGTGCGCGAGGCCGCGAGCGTCACGCATAGGAACCACAGAGGGTTCCTGCCGCCCGCGCCCACTATTACCCGCCGCAAACGATGATACCAGCCCGATCGGCCGCAGTTATTGGCGATTTCGCGAGCTTATCCACATAATCTATCATGCCCGCCCGCCGCCGATCTCCTATCGCCCCATCAACCGGCGCGACTCGATTCGCCACCGCTGTCCTTTCATCGTCGCCTTTGCCGCCAACTCCAGACGACCCAATTGACGCCGCCCTCCTCGACTTCCACGCCCAGGTCACCACCTGCCGCGCATGCCCCTCCATTGCACCTTGGCTCAAGTTCCCCCTCGGTCGCCGAGGCACAGCCCGCTACCGGCTGATGATTCTCGGCGAGGCGCCCGGTCGCGTCTCATTGGAAAACGGCCGACCCTTCTCGAATCCGCGCAATCTGACCATCCGCAATGCCTTCGCTCAGGCCGTCGCCCCACTGACTCTCGCGCCCGAGGAACTCCTCTACTTCAGCGATACCGTCAAATGCTGGCCGTCGTCACCCACCGGCGCCAATCGCTCACCGACCGCCACCGAAAATGCCACCTGCGTCTCTCGCCATCTCATGCGCGAACTCACGATCGTCCGCCCCACCGCCGTTTTCGCGATCGGCGCCCGCGCTGCCGCCGCCATCCTCGGCCACCCGGTCAAAATGCTCGGTCTCCACGGCGCCTGGCTCACGACTCCCTCCGGCTTGCGCGTGCTCCCCCTGATGCATCCCTCGACCATCAACATCGCTGGTATGCGCAAGGCGGGCATCCGTTCTCTTCCCGATTACGAGGACCGCCTAGCCGCGCTTTTCCGCGCCGAACTTCGTCCTCTACTTGCGGACCTCAGTCCGGCCGCGTCTTAATTGATTGTCCCGAAGCTCTCCTCGAAGTAGTAATCGCATGCGCAGGACCCTCATCATCGCTGGCAGCTTCCTCGGCCTGGTCATCCTCGTCCTCGGCGGACTCCTCACCTACGCCGTGCTCAATCTCAATTCCATCATTCAGGCGCGCCGCGATTATATTCTCAGCCGCGTCAGCAACGTCGTCGGCCGTCCGGTTACCGTGCAGACCATCAAGGCCAGCCTCGGATGGGGCGTTCTAATCGATCTCAACGGGGTCCAGGTCGCCGACGATCCTGCCTTCTCGCAGCTCCCGATGATTGAGGCCCGCCACGTCTATCTCAAGGTCGAATTTCTCCCATTACTGTTCCGTGAGGTCCGCATCACCGAGCTCGATATCAACCGTCCGCTCGTCCGCGTCGTCCGCAACCGCGACGGTGATCTCAATCTGGCCACCCTCGTCCGCCAGCGCGCGACTCATCTCGCCGAGTTACCTAACGCCCGCGCTACGCCATCTGGCAAGGCCCCGTCCTCTCCCCAGAACTCGCTTGCCCTTGCCCCTTCCGCCAACGCGAATCCGCCCGCCGCTGTTTCGATTCACAAGTTCGCACTGACTGGCGGCGTGATTGACTATCTCGATCAGTCCGCACCGGTCTCCTCTTCCATGCAATTCCAGAATCTCCAGGTTACCGTCGCCAATTTTTCCTTCGCCTCGCGCTTCGACGTTGATTTAAGTTTGGCCGCATTCGGCGATCAGAAGAATTTCGATCTCAGCGGCACTGTCGGGCCGCTCGTCACCGAAGATTCTCTTGACCTCAACGCCATCCCGCTCAATCTCACCGCGACCGCCGGGCCGCTTACCTTTGCTCAATTCCAGTCCATCCCGGCGCTCGCCCGCGCACTCCCGCAAGCGCTGACGATCAATGGTCCGTTCAACGCTACCGCCACTGCTACCGGTACCGTCGACGCCATCAACATCACCGCCAATACCGACCTCACTTCCAATGAGGTCCTGTGGCAGCCCTCTTTCACTAAACCCCCTGGTACTGCGATGACTCTGACCGCCAGCGGGATCCGTAACGCCGATCGTGTCCACTTCTCGTCTGCGGATATCACCGTCGCCAGTGTCAAGGCTCATCTGACTCAAATCGATCTTGCGCCCGGCCATCGCGGCGCCCACATCACGACCAATAACTTCGATATCGCCCCTGTAGCCGCCCTCGTTCCCGCCAGCGCGAAATATCGTCTGAGCGCTGGTTCCGCCACGCTCGCTATGGACGCGCGGCTCACCAGCGCTAACTATCCAAATCTGAACGGCCGTCTTAGCCTGTTGTCGGTCAATCTCTCTGTCCCCATGACCGGTGGCGGCGTACCCGTCACCGACCTTAACGGCCCGATCGAGTTTGATCGCAACAGCGGGCTTATCTCCTTGGCTTTCAAGGCCGGTTCGAATCGAGCATTATTGTCTATCAAAGCCTTGTCGTTGCAGCCATTGCAGCTCCAATATCAGTTCACCGCCAATAATCTGATTCTCGCCGAGCTTATTCCCTCGCGCCAGCACGACGGGCAGGATCACGGCCCCGAGCATCTCGACAAATTTCTAGTCTACGGCGCCGCCGACCTTGGGAACTTCGCACCCGGCCCGCTCCCGCAGACACAGGCGATGACCGCGACCATCAAAGTCACGACTCAATCCGGTCTCGTCGATAACGTTCCATTCACCAATCTCGCGATGGCCGCCGACTACGCTGCCGATCATGTCGCGATCAATTCGCTGACACTCAATTCTTGCGACGGCGCGATTAATGCCAACGGCATCGCTACGACTGGCGAAGTTCCGAGCTTCGACCTCACCCTTTCGACCAGCGGCTTGAATCTCCAGAAGGCCCTCACCGCCGTCAAGGCGAAGGCCGCCAACACCGTCCGCGGCACCCTCACGGCCAATCTCCAAATAACCGGTCACGGCAAGAATTTCGATCGCGTCCGCCCCACTTTACGGGGTAAGGGCAACGCCCAGATCACTGACGCCAAACTGGTCGGCGTCAACGTCGCCGCGCAAGGCTTGCGCAAAATTGATCATCTGCCCGGGATTGGTGTGCTGGTCCCCGGCAGCGTCATCGCGAACCATCCCGAATTGTTCCAGTCACCCGACACCAATATCCAGTCCGCCAGCCTCTCCTTCGCTATATTCGGCGCGCGAGTTAGTACCAACGATTTCATTGCGCAGGCGGTTGACTATTCCGCTACTGCCTCCGGATGGTTCGATCTGGACAAAGACCTCGACATGAACACCCAGATTTTTCTCTCTAAGCCGTTCAGCAGCGAACTCATCGCCGCCCGCCCGAACGACTCCTTCCTTGCCAATGGCGCCGGCCAAATAGTCATTCCCTTACGTATCACCGGACGCCTCCCACATCCGCAGGTACTACCTAATATCGATATTCTGGCTCAGCGCGCCGCCAGTCATGCGATGCAACACAATCTCGGCAGCTTAATTGACAAAGGTGGCAAGGGCTTCGGCAGCATCTTCAAGCACGGCAACCCCCTCCAAGGCCTCTTCCACTGATCATCGCGATTTAGATCGGCGGCGGCCGCTGGATTCAAGTCGAAGGCAGCCGCTGCTGCCCCACAACGGCCATGACATGAGCGAGTGTCCCTACAGGAAGTAGACACAGAATAGCCCGCTGCCAAACCGGGGCTATCTCTTTAAAATCCGCGCAACCTCCACAGTCGTGCGCTCTACCGCTCGGACGATCAGAGTTCTGGTCGTCGTCCGTCTGGCGAACCCTTCGCTTGGCCGCGAATGCCGTCACGACTTTCAGCTATTCAAGTACCCATCCGATCGATTCTCTTGGTCCTCTGGCTAAAGCACTCCCTTTTTATCCCTAGTGAATCAACTAATACAAAGCAGCAGCAATCGAATCT
>DATKPK010000014.1:0-6322 GCA_035524095.1 Binataceae bacterium (SeqCode)
GTCGTGATTACAGTCCCGGCCTATTTCGATGATGGTCAGCGTCAGGCCACCCGTGATGCCGGCCGCCTTGCCGGACTCGATGTCGTGCGGCTCCTGAATGAACCGACCGCCGCCTCGCTTGCCTATGGCCTGAATCAGCAGACCGAGGGACGCGTTGCTGTCTATGACTTTGGCGGCGGCACTTTCGATGTTTCGATTTTGAATATCAAAGGCGGAATTTTCGAGGTGCTCGCTACCAATGGCGATACCCATCTGGGTGGCGACGACATCGATAGCGCTCTCACCGAAGCTTTATTGCCCGAGTCGTTGCGTAATGACCGAGAGGCTTGGAGCCGTGTCCGTCACGCCGCGGAAGCTGCCAAGCAGGAGTTGAGCAAGAGTGAATCTGCCACGGTTGACATCAATCTGGATGGCGAACGGATTCACCGTATTATCAACCGCGCTGAAATCGGCCGCCTCGCTGCGCCACTGATTGATCGTACGCTGGAATGCTGCCGCCGCGCACTCAGCGATGCGAGCCTTACTCCTGCCGATCTTAATGCGATCGTGCTCGTGGGCGGTTCGACCCGGATGCCGGTGGTACGCGAGCGCGTCAAGGAATTCTTCGGCCGTGCCCCGCTATGCTCACTTAACCCAGACGAAGTCGTCGCCTTGGGTGCCGCTGTCCAAGCCGGAGTTCTGATGGGCACACAGGGCGATATGCTCCTGCTTGACGTGGTTCCGCTGTCGCTCGGTATCGAGACGATGGGCGGTCTGCTTGAACGGCTGATTCATCGGAACACGACGATTCCGACGAGCGCGACCGAGATGTTCACCACCTCGGCTGATAATCAGACCCACGTCGACGTGCATGTTCTGCAGGGCGAGCGCGAACTCGCGCGCGATTGCCGAAGCCTCGCGCGCTTCAAGTTGGGGCCGCTGCAAGGCCAGCCTGCCGGAGTCCCTCGTGTCGAGGTCACTTTCCTCGTGGATGCTAACGGGATATTGAACGTGACAGCGCGCGATCAGCGTACTGGACGCGAGCATTCCGTCGACGTCAAGCCGAGTTATGGTCTCACCGATGACGCAATCGAGCAGATGCTCGAGGAGTCGATCGATCTGGGCGAGGAAGATGTTGAGCAGCGGCTGTTGATAGCTGCACGCAACGATGCGGATCAACTTTTGAACGCTCTGAGGCGTCAATTAGGTGAATATGCAGACCTGATCAATGAGGCCGAGCGTGTAAAGATTGCTGAGGCGGTGGCGGGGCTCGAAGCCGCATATCAGAGAGAGGATCGCGAGTTAATCGGACGGCTGGTGGAAGAATTGAACGAGATTACGACACCCTTCGCCGAGCGGATCATGGATCATGCGATCAAACTGGCGCTCGAAAAAAAGTCTATCGAGGAGCTTGCTTGAGTCTCGTAAGTGGCTGGATTTCAAAAGAATTGGAGCTTTAGATCGTCTTAGCCGGACAGCGTTAATGAGGCAATAGCGATGGGACTTAAGTGGGAAGATGCAGAGGAGCTTGCAGAAGTGCTGGCCGAAAACCATCCGGGGCTGGACCCGCTGGACGTACGATTTACCGATTTGCGCCAATGGGTCATTGACCTCGACGAGTTTGACGACAGTCGCGACGGCTCCAGTGAAGGCAAGTTAGAAGCGATCCAGATGGCTTGGGTTGAAATTTATAAGGAAAACAGCGACGACGACTGAATCCGTCGTGGTTACGTTACGTCTATAGTCATGCAAGGTGGAGGGGCCGAGGGCGATGATGAGGAATGACGAGGGAGGCAAGATGCAAGAAAAGGAAACGTTAGACGAGAGATTGCCAGGGCTCTTTGAGCCCGACACCCTCTTGCCAATCCAGTATTTTGAGGCGATGCGCCGCAAGCATCTGCTTGAGGGCGAGAAGCGCTTGGTGCTCAGCGTTCTCGAAGATGCTGTCGAATGCTTCATGAAATGTATCGACTCGGCGACCAATAAGGGCCAACGCCTTTATCGTGACGCTGATGAGTGGATCAGTCTGGAGGACAAACAGTGGGTTTTCTCCTTCGATAACGTTTGCGACATGCTCGATATCAATCCCGAGTATATGCGGCGTGGTCTGAAGGGATGGAAGGAACGCAAGCTGATTGCGATGCAGCGGGCAGCGGAAGCTCGCGCCCAGGCTGTAGCCGCCGCGTTGGCTGCCGAAGATGGCGACGCGCCAACCAGCGTGAGCGCCGATGGTGAGTTAACCACGCCTGTCAGCACCGCCGCCGAGGGTACGGCTGCTAATGCGACTGCATCACGGATTACGGCGTTCACACCACGGCCGGCCGATCGCAAGACCGGATCGCTCGCGCCGATCCGTCCCGCGAGTCAGCTTCTGCGAAAAGCCCGGGCCTGATGAGCCAGCGGCTCCGCCGCCGAAGCTCCTCCTTCAGCACAACGAGCAATCTGCCCTAGCTCTCTCCCTCTTAGCCGAGGGAGAGAGCTAGTAGGCCAAATCAATGGGATATGGGTCTGCCCAATTCGCTTGACTGAATCGTTCCCTTTTCACCCCTCTCTAATCCGCTCGGGAGACGCGCCGAAACTTTACTAATGACCAAAATCGGTCGAGTATTGGGCATGCGACCTTTACTGTAGTTCCGGCGATTCCAGCCATAATCAAGATGATTGCTACGGTTCCCGCAAACTTCTCCGCATTAATGGCGTAACCAGGTTCCTATTCGACCTTCGCTACTAATTTAGATTCAAAGACCCCATGGGATCCTGCGGCTGGTTGTAAATACGGTTGTAACGCCTTTGCAAGTGAATCGACGAATTGTTCCTGCAGCATGGTTGAATGAGCACCCTCAACATCGAGGCAAATGACTTGAGGCGCGAAAGCATTCCAGCCGAACGTCTCATCGGCGTAAATTTCCCGATAGGGCGTTTCATCCCCTTCGCCCACCTTCGCGCGCACCAGCACTACCAATAAATTTGCCAGTCGTTTCGGCGTATAGCATGCCTGCAGGCAGTCATAGATTTGACGCACGCTGAGTTCCGGCACGAACCTTGGCCACGGCAGCCGCCCTATCAGCACCCGGCGCAACAATTTAAACCGTACTCCTACCCACCATTTGCTACTGCGTTCCGAAACTTCCCACAGAAACGCGGTCGTCATTTTTTGTGAGACCGCAGCGGCAATCAGCAGCGTGCGCTTCAACAGCCCCCCCGGGCTTTCCACGGCATGCGCTACAGCTTCCCTCAGTCGACCGATGCGTTGTTCCCCAAGACCATACCGCTCAATTGCTTTCGGCGCCGCAGCTTCCAGCAATGCCAGGAGTTGAACAGTTTCACCGGCTTGAGTGAGCTGCCAAGCCATTTCGTAGGCGATCACGCCGCCTGCACACAATCCGGCTAGAAGGTAGGGACCATGCGGCTGCTTTTTGCGGATCTCTTCAAGATAGTACGCCGCCAACTCCTCCATCGTTGAATGGGGTAGCGGAACGCGCGCGAAGCGACGCGGCTGGATCGCGATGACAGCCAGATCCTTCGGCATCCGGTTGGCTAAGTTTAAATAGAGTAAGGTTCCACCCTCACCATCGTGCACGATGAAAAGACTACGAGGGCCTCCGCGTCTCAGCTCAATCAGTGATTCCGACTTCGGCAGGGAATTCGGGGGATCAATCTGTGGTCTTGATCCTGGCGTTCCGTTCGAGCCCGTTGACGATTTGACTGTAACCGCTGGTGCGGCGTCATCACGAATTCGTTCCGCGAGCTTTTCAATCGTCGGGATCTCAAAGACCGAAGCCGGATTAAGTTGGAGTCCGTAGGTCTGCTTTATTTTCGCGAACAGCCGGACAGCCGTGAGCGATTGGCCGCCCATGTCGAAGAAATTGCTCTGCGGTGTCAGGGAATCGGCGCCCAGTAATTCCTGCCACCATTCAGCTAGTTTGCGCTCGATTTCGTCCCGCATTACTTCGTCGTTGGGCGATCCAACTGCGGCCTTCCGGGCTGTCCGGTGGGGCCACGCAGCTTGCGCGTAGGCGCCAAAATCCGACGGAAAAGCGACGACGTTAGGCGCCCGTACGCCGGCGAGCACTTTGAGAAAGGCCGCGGCGCCCTCGGTCGAAATGAAACTGTCGCGCGGTCGTTCGCCTTGATTCGGCCTGGCAAATGTTGGAAGGGCCACGCCAGCGGGTTTCGTCCGCGCGGCTAATCTGAAGCCATTCTCAACGCGCCGCATCATGAATTCGCGAATCTCGATCAGATTATTGCCGTCTTCGTCGAGAATGTCGGCATCAAAAGCCACCACCGGTTCGTCCGCAGAGGCGCCCTCTTGGATGCGAAGGTAACTGTAGAAGCGCGACGGCAGCCGGCGATTCACCGCGATCCGTCCGTAGCTCATCGGAACGTAGGCGCGACTTCGGCTCTCATAGTCAGGGATCAGAAACAGTGCGGCGCCGGTCGCCATATCAAGCAGAGCGGGATGAAGCTGATGGCTGTTGAGGTCGCCGTGAAATTCCGCTGCCAGCTCAATCGTGGCTAACGCTTCATCACGGCCAAAGTTGATGCTCTCAAGCGCGTTCCAGCGCGGGCCGAAATTGAAAAAGCCCTCCTGCAAGCGATTTTGACGATGAGTAAAAATCAGTTCACGATCGCCACATCGTCGCCGCAGCGCAGTTAAGTCATTCACGGCAGGCATGTGGTTGCATTCAAGCGTCACGTGCGCCGACGCGGTTTCCTGCCAACCGGCTTCGGTTTGGACTGCCGCGGCGAATTGATATTCGTCGCCGTTGCGGCGCAACGTAGTGCGCACGCGTTTAGTGATGCCCGGTGCGATCTCCAATGGTAGCTTGAATTGGAGGTCGCGAATCTTGATGCGCTCGCCAGCGAAAAGCTTCCGCGCTGCATGCTGAATCATCTCGACGTAACCAGTGCCTGGGAAAAGACCGGTCCCGTCGAGCATCCGATGCTCGCCGACAATCCAATCATTTGCGAGGTTCAGTGTGATTTCAGCAGCAACTTCGGACGGGTTCGAACCGTCGTCTCGATGATTTCCGGTTGCGGCCGCCGATCCTTCACGATCGGTGGCCATTCCTACGTCGCGCCAACGCGGAAATTGAAGCGCGATAATGGGGTATGGCGTATCACCTGATCGCGCTTGCGCAAACGAGTTGAGAAAGGCGTTGGCGGCGGCGTAGTCTGCTTGACCCGCTGGAGTAACGACCGAACTGATTGAAGAACAGAGAATCATATAATCGAGCGGTTCGTTTCCGAAAACGCGCTCAACCACCAGAGTTCCACGGACCTTGGGCGCAAGCACTGCGGCTGCATCGGATGCCGATTTGGTTAATATAGGCCCATCACTGATCACACCCGCAGCATGGATTACGCTCGTGAGCGCGCCAAATTCACTGTGGATCGCGTCTGATGCCGCGCGCATCGATGATTCATCGGTGACGTCGGCGGCGATGGTCATCACTCGTGAGCCGATGCGCTCGATAGCTTCGATCTTCCGCAGCGTGGCCGCTAAGCTATCGCCACTCTCGATTAGCCGTGGCCATTCATTACGAGGCGGCAGGGCACTGCGTCCAAGCAATACGACGCGGGCTTGCGACTTATGCGCGATTGCTTCAGCTAGCGCAAGGCCGATACCACCGAGACCTCCAGTGATCAAATGCACCGCGCCATCGCGCAGTTTGATCGGCTCGTTCAGCGAAGTCAGCGGTTCATAACTTCGCACGAAGCGCCGTCCACGCCGGTAAGCGACCGGCGAGTCACTGGAATCGCTGTCGAGTTCCGCGATCACTTGTCGTGCGGTATCGGCGATCGCGCGGTCGCGATTCCCGTTCGATGCTGTCACAGACGATGGCATCGCGACATCGACGTGAACGCATTGCAAGTCCGGGAGTTCCTTGGGGATCACACCACACGGTCCCGCGAGCAGCGCACACTCCGGACGCTCGCATCGCTCACCTCCAGGGTTTAGAAGCTGGTTGGAGCAAATCGCCAAACGGCATCCAGCCGCAGCGTCGACTTCCACTCCAAAGGCCTGCGCAAAATAGAGGAGGCTCCAAAAACTCGACGCTGCCGTTTTGTCGAGTTCATTCAGCTCGTCACCCGCACGAATCGGAGCGAGGACACTCCAGAAATGGAGAATTCGACGCGGGATTGACCCATCCGCTCGCATCGCCGCAACCAGTTCATCGTAGTCTGCGCGATTCGACGGATTAATTTCGATTTCGCCGCTATTGTAGCGACCGAAGGTCTCACCGGCGCGTACGATAGTCACCGTCTCGCTGCGATCTCGAAGGATCGAAGCCGCGCGATCCCCCAGCCCTTGCGCATCCGCAAAAATCAGCCACGGCCC
>DATKPK010000015.1:0-16612 GCA_035524095.1 Binataceae bacterium (SeqCode)
TGGCTTTGGTACCGCGCCCGACGGCTTCCAGCAGCCCGCGCAGCGCCAACTCCCTTATCAACCGGCAGCCTCGCCTGACGTGCGGTTCTATGTCAAAGGACCAACGACTGAGCTCTTCGACGCCCTGATTGAAGACCAAAAACAAAGCAATGCCCTCGAGACACGCGTACCCGCAGTGATCATCTTCGACAATCCAAGCACCAACGCGAGCATTGACGGCATCTTCACCGCCGTCACTATCACTGGCGATTTCAATATCGACATGACCTGTAACGGCGCCGTAGTCGCGGTCGGTCGAACTGGCACCGCTCAAACCCTCAAATCGAAATGTGGACCTTAATTGGAAAGGCTTTTCTCGACCGACGACGCCTATGTCGACGGCACGGTAGCACTGGTCTCCTCGCGCATCCCAGGAACGGTTGCGCATTTATATGTCGAGGAAAACTGGGCGGTTAAGGCTGGCGATGTGCTCCTCACGCTCGACCCGCGCGACTACCAGGTACGGGTCGATCAGGCTGATGCCCAACTCGAACGCGCCCGCGAGGCCATCGATCAGCTTTATGCGCAGCTTGACGCCGCCGAGGCTGGCTCCCGTCTGGCTGGCTCGCAGCTCTCGATGGCGCAGATCGATCTTGGGCGCCAGAAGCAATTACGCGAGCAAGGCGTAACTTCCCGTGAGGCTTACGATCAGGCCTATACGGCTGAGCGTGTTGCAGTGGCGGACCAGGCGCTCGCCGACCATCAGGTGGATCAAGCTCGCGCCGCGCTGGGTAACGATGTTACTGCCAACGGTGGGCAAGATCATGCGCGGTACGATCGCGCGATAGTGCAGCAGGCACAAGCTCAGCTCGAAGCCGCCAAGCTTGACCTCAGCTACACTACGATTCGAGCACCGCTCTCCGGCATCATTACGCGCAAGAGCGTTCACGTCGGTAATCGCGTCCAGCCCGGCGAGCCCCTCCTCGCGATCGTGCCGGTCGACCGCCTCTATGTGACCGCCAACTTCAAGGAAACCCAGCTAACCGACGTCAGAGTTGGCCAGCCTGCCACCGTCGAAGCCGACATCTATCCTGGCTATATCTACAAAGCCCACGTCGACTCGATCAGCGTCGGCACCGGTGCTGCCTTCGCACTGTTACCACCTGAAAATGCGACCGGTAACTGGGTCAAAGTGGTCCAGCGCGTCCCGGTCAAAGTCGTGCTGAACGAAGCGCCGCCACCCGACAAGCCGCTTCGTATGGGCCTTTCGGTGGAAGTGACCATCGACATCAGCAACACCAATGGACCGTTGCTGTCGTCCACCCTGCAGAATCTCTACGACGAGCATAAGGGTAACGCCGCGAGCGGTCCCGAAACGATGCAGGGAACTCAGCAGCTACCATCGTCGGCACCAGGTGGAGGCGAAAATCCGCCTTCCGATACGACCGTGCCGGATCAGGGCGCATTGCAACACTAATTACATCCAAAGCCTGTGGTCGCTTCCTTCGGAACGGCCGCAGGCAATGATTGCCCTACTTGGACCGCTCCCCGCTCACCGTCAGAATCCACCTCCGCTGAAATCACGCCTCCCCGATGGCCCAGGTCAGCGATATCGAACAACGGCTGGCCGCCTATCTGGAAGCCTCGCTCGCCAGCCTCAGGATTCTCGATAGCGGCTGGGAAACCACTATCTTTGAATTCATCCTTGGCACCCGCTCCGGCCGTTCAGCCAACCTGCCTCTCGCGACTCCCCTGGTGCTTCGCTTTTACGAAGGCTCCAGCGCGAAGGACAAGTCCGTCCGCGAGATTACGGTGTTCAAGTGCCTCGCCGCCAACGGCTTCCCAGTTCCCCGCGCCTATCTATTCGAACCCGATGCCGGACCGCTCGGCGCTCCATTCCTGGTGATGCAGCGTCTCGGCGGCGGTCCACTGTTCGCCACCCGCAGCTTTCCGCAGGCCTTCAAGACGTTTGCGCTGGGCTTCTTCGCCTTCGTCCGCGCCCAGGCCCGGCTCCATCGGATTACTGCCGTTCCCGGCGATTATCCGCGCGCGTTTCGTGCCGCCGGCATCGCGCCCGACGCGCCACTGCTCGACCGCCTGCTCAACATCATCGATGGGCGAATCGAACGCGGCCCACTGCCAGGCCTGAAGGACGCCCTCGACCGCCTACGCGCACAGGCTGACCGCTTCCGCGCGGCACCCGAGGCACCCCTTCACATGGACTATCATCCGCAGAATGTTCTCGTAGAGGGCCTGCGCGTCACCGGCGTGATCGATTGGGTCAATGCTGACCGTGGCGATCGCCACCTCGACGCCGCCACCACCTCGGTTATTCTCGCGACCAGTGCCTTCGAGCATCCGCGCTGGATGCGTGATAACGCCGCAGGCAACCTGCTGCGCGCTAACTTCGCCGGGATGTATCTACCGTTCTATCACGCGATGCTCCCGATGGATCTCACGCGCTTCCGCTACTGCCAGGGCGTCGGCGCCCTTCTGCGCCTTTCGATGTTCGGCATGATGCGCACGCGCGGCGCCGATGCCGCGGGCTTCCGTCCCGAGGCGATGAAGAACGTGACACCAGCGGTCGTGCGTCTGCTCTCGCGCTATGCAAGCCGCAAAATCGGCGTCCCCACGTCGATCTGATTCATCGCTCCCTCGCGTCATTGCGGCCACAGCGCCGAAGAGCGCGATACTCGGCGATCTCTCGGGACGGGACTATGGAGGTGACAGGCACGGCTCGAGAAATGCCGGTATTGAACTCCCAACCTGTGGCAGCGAACTAAAGCAAGGCTCGCTCGGTTTGCACTGGTACATGTAAGCCCAATGCGTCACCAGAACGTCTCCCACTGCCACAGTGGACATCTGATTCTCCATCGCATATCCGCCCGGCTGGGGAATCATCGTACCAATTCCGGTTGTCGACGAATCCAGAAGCGGAGCCGTCGTTGTCGTCGGGGCTGAGGACAAGGACGTAAAGGTTAAATGCACCGCTCCCTGAGGCGTGACTGATCCCACCAATTGGAAGCACGAAGTGGATGAGGGTGACGAATCCGGCTGAGTAAACGAAACCGCAGTGGTTCCCCAGAAATATCCGCCTTGGTAATTCGAGATGTAATACACAGTCTGGTCCGCAACTGGAATCGGCGGCAGCGAAGGGTCGGAGATGATGGCGAGCAGATATTGGTTCGGTACATACCAATAGGTCTTATTTAGCCATTGCCAATGGTCATAGCTTGGCGGCGGCGGCGCGGCTGCCACATGCACGCCTTGCACGGCCACTAACAACGCCACTATTGCCAATAATAGATGTTTCCGCACGCCCTCATTTTATGAGCGGGCCACCCTTATAGCTGTACAAATTGACGGACTTGATAACTAGGCGAGCGCCAACTCACGAAAGCACGTTTTCGCAATCAGTAGGATTCTCATTCGACAACTCCTAAATAGTCGTCGCCGCTTGATCTGATAGCGAAATTTAAGCGAAACTGTCCTTCGGCCCCACGCCGCCAGACAGTTGCATGGCTCAACCACCCTACGTCGAACTTCGCACCCGCAGCGCCTTCAGCTTCCTCGAAGGCGCTACCGCCCCCGAGGATTTAGTCACTACCGCCCACGCCCTCGGCTATGACGCGATCGCTCTCGGCGACCGCGACGGCCTCTACGGGGCCCCGCGTTTCTATCAAGCCGCTACCCAGGCCAAGCTCAAGGCGATCGTCGGCGCCGAACTTCCACTCGATAGCGCCAGCTTCGGCCTACCTACCAACGTCTCGTCCCGCCTCTACGTTCTCGTGCCTGACCAGGAGCGTTACCGCAATCTCTGCCGGATGCTCACCGCCGCCAAGCTCCGCCCGCTCGGCACCCATCCCGACGGCTCGCCGCGCTATCCGGCCAAAGGCGACAGCCGCGTCACTCTCGCCGACCTCGAACGTTATGGCAGCGGCCTGATTGCACTGGCCGGCGGCGCGCTCAGCCCGCTCACCCGGATGCTCGTCCGTGGAAGCAATCCGCTCGCGCTCACCGATCGTCTCGGCGCGATTCTCGGCCGTAATAACCTGCTGATCGACCTCCAACGGCACCTCGATCCCGACGAAGAGCGCCTCAATCGACGCCTGCTCGATTTGGCTACCGCCGCTCATTTGCCGCTGGTCGCCACCAACGACGTTTGCTTCACGCTTGGCGCCGATGGCACCCCTCGCACCGTTTCCGCTTCGCCCGAGATGCATGTTTGTATTCCGACCGACGCGATCCGCCTGGACGGTAGCCGTACCGCCACTCAGCCCGGACCATCCGGCAATCGCTGGAATCCCGGTGACGACATGGAGCGCGCTCTGCTCGATGTGATGACCTGTATTCGCCTGGGTCTGACGCTCGAAGAGGCCGGACGCGCGTTATGGGCTAATCATGAGCGCCATTTGAAATCGCCTGCAGCGATGGTTGCGCTGTTCCGCGATCAGCCCCGTGCGCTCGCAATGACTCGCGAAGTCGCTGATCGCTGCACCTTCACCCTCAAAGACCTGGGCTACCGCTTCCCTGACTATCCGCTGCCACCCGGCGAGACTCCCGACAGCTACTTGCGCGCCCTGACGTGGGCCGGTGCCCGCGAGCGCTGGCGTGAGCCTGACCCCCGCGTCCGCCACCAGCTCGAACACGAACTGAGCGTCATCGCCAAGCTCAAACTCGCCGGCTACTTCCTGATCGTCTGGGATATCGTCGAGTTCTGCCGCGAAAATCACATCCTCGCCCAAGGGCGCGGCTCCGCCGCCAACAGCGCCGTGTGCTACGCGCTCGGCATCACCGCCGTTGACGCCGTGAAGATGGAACTGCTGTTCGAGCGCTTTCTCTCAGAAGAACGGGGCGAATGGCCCGATATTGATATCGACCTTCCCAGCGGCGACCAGCGCGAGAAGGTTATCCAGTATGTCTACCGCCGCTACGGCAAGCATGGCGCCGCGATGACCGCCAACGTCATCACCTATCGCATTCGCAGCGCCGTTCGCGAAACCGCCAAAGTCCTCGGCTTTCCGCCCGATCAGGTCGATCGCCTCGCCCGCCTCAACTACGTCTACGAATTCCGCGACCAGCACGACGAATTCACTGCGCTTTTGCGCAAAGGCGGTGTCGATCCCGATGTACCGCGCATGCGGATGCTGATCGAACTAGTCAAGCGCTTTCAAGGACTACCGCGCCATCTCGGTCAGCATAGCGGTGGAATGGTTATCGGCGCCGGCCCGCTCGATGAAATCGTCCCGCTCGAACCCGCCTCGATGCCCGGTCGCGTCGTCGTCCAATGGGACAAGGAGGATTGCGCCGACCTCGGCATTATCAAAATTGATCTGCTCGGCCTCGGAATGCTCGCCGCGCTCGAACAGGCGATCCCGATGATCCGCCAGCATGAGGGCGTCGCGATCAACCTCGCCCATCTGCCAGCCGACGATCCAGATGTCTACGCGATGATGCAAAAGGCCGACACTATCGGCGTCTTTCAGATAGAAAGCCGCGCCCAGATGGCCACATTACCGCGCATGAAACCGACCACTTTCTATGACTTGGTGGTCGAAGTCGCGATTATCCGTCCCGGCCCGATCGTCGGCCGCATGGTCCATCCTTATCTCAACCGCCGCAGCGGCCATGAGCCGGTCCGCTACGATCATCCAGCTCTTGAACCAATTCTCGAGCGTACCCTCGGCGTTCCGCTCTTTCAGGAGCAACTTCTGCGCATGGCGATGGCCGTCGCTGGCTTCAGCGGTGGCGAAGCCGAAGAACTACGCCGCGCGATGGGTTTCAAGCGTTCGACTGCCCGCATGATGCAAATCGAGACGCGCCTGCGCGAGGGGATGGCGCGCAAGGGTATCCGCGGCGCTACCGCCGATCGTATCGTACGCTCGATTACTTCCTTTGCTCTCTATGGTTTTCCCGAGTCACATGCCGCCAGCTTCGCCCTTATCGCTTATGCCTCCGCTTATCTGAAGTGCCATCATCCGGCCGCCTTTTACGCCGCGATGCTCAACTGCTATCCGCTCGGCTTCTACCATCCGGCCACGTTGGTGAAAGACGCGCAGCATCATCAGGTTACTGTGCTGCCAATCGACGTCACTCAATCGGATTGGGCTTGCACGATTACTAGTGCCCCCCGCCAACCTTCACGTTCGGATACCGCTACGATGCCACTCATCGACTATCAATTACGCCTCGGCCTTAAGTACGTCGCCGGACTGCGCGCCGAAACCGGCAAGCGCATCGAGGCCGCCCGCGCTGATTCTCCCTTCAAAACGATCGCGGATTTCACCACGCGCACTGCCCCCAATCGCCGTGAACTCGAGATGCTCGCATGGGCGGGTGCCTTCGCACAGTTCCATCCCACCCGCCGCGACGCGCTATGGCAGGCGACCGCCGTCGAACGTGACCCTTTCAGTCTTTTGGCTGGGGCCGAACCGTCTAACCTGTCTGACGCCGAATCTGCCCTACTGTCTGACGGATCGGGTATCCGCTCTCAGTTGCCGCGCATGACTCCGATTGAAGAGACCTTCGCTGATTTCGCTGCTACCGGTTTGACCGCTGGTCCGCATGTGATGGCGCATGCGCGCGCCCGCCTGTGCGCCGCCGGCATCCTCAGCGCCGCTGACCTCGCCGGCGCCGACAATGGCGCGTGGGTCAAAGTGGCTGGCGTCGTGATTGTGCGCCAGCGGCCCGGCACCGCTAAAGGTTTTCTCTTCATCACACTCGAAGACGAAACCGGTATCGCCAATGCGATCGTCACGCCGGATAACTTTCAGGCGCATCGCACCCTGCTCCATCGCGCTACCGTCCTGATTGTCGAAGGCCCGTTGCAAAAGCAGCAGGGCGTCATTCATGTGCGCGGGCGCAACTTTCGTGAGCTTAAACTCTCAGGGGCCGTCACCCGTTCTCATGATTTTCACTGAGATAACGTCCGACTATATCTACTTGAGTAAATAGCTATGCAAGGACGTAACACCAAAATCGAATCAAATAGCTAAATCTGACAGACACTTAAGATCAACAAGTAGCTGGCATCCGCAACCCCGCGTACTTGCTTTATTTCCGCTACCACTTGCGCCGATCGGCTTTAGAATCGGTATTGCGCGCATTTTCGAGCATCTCGGCGTAAGTATAACCCTGCACCACTGATCCCTTTCGCTTACCGCTTTTGGATCGGCGGTATTTGATTGACTATGCGATCGCGAGCCAGCCGCGCCCTTGTGGTTCTGCTTGCTACCGCGCTATGCGCGACAGTAGCGCTCGCCCAATGGTCCGCCGCTCCCGATGCTGCGAAAAAAAAGACCGTCGGCAAAGTCGCGGTTAAGCCTAAGTCACTCAAATTCGGTAAAGTTTCGCATACCGTTCTCTTGCAATTTAACATCCAGAACACCGGCACCGCGCCTATCAGCGGTTCGGTCGTCAGTACCAACAACACTCCGTTTACGATTATCAGCGGTAGTTCGACCTTTGGCCCGCTCGCTCCCGGCGGCCTATATGCCGTGACCGTGCAATTCGCGCCGTCTAAAAAAGGCTCCTATGCGAGCGCGATCACGATCGTCAGTAACGCCAAGAATGCCAAGGTTAAGGTGGTGATGACTGGCTCAGCCGGCATTATCGCGACTCCGACTCCCACTCCTACCCCTTCACCAACGCCGACATTAAACGCAACTGTCACACCCTCGCCTCCACCCACCCCGACGCCCATCTCCACGCCGTCGCTCGCGCTCGGTGGTTCTGTGACCGGCCCCGATCCGATTAGCGGTGCCCAAGTGACCGCCTGGGCTATCGGTGCGACCGGATATGGTCAGGGGGCCACGCCGTTGGCATGCGTCACCGCCGATGCCAACGGCAATTTCGCCTTCGGCACTTCGCCCGCATGCGGTGGGACACTGCCTGGCGGTTTCCTTTGCTCCGGCAGTGGCGAACAGATCTACCTAGTCGCGAACGGCGGCACGGACGACTCTCAAAGTGCTCCTAATCCGCAAATCGCCCTGCTCGCGGCCCTCGGGCCATGCAGCACTATCACTGGTTCGAGCGGTGTAGTTATCAACGAGCTCTCGACTATCGCGTCGGTTTACGCGCTCGCCCAATTCATCGGTTCGTCGTCGCCATACCTGATTGGAGCCTCCGCAACCGACGCTGCAGGCCTCAACCATGCGCTTGCCGCGATAACTAACTTCATCGACCCCTCGGATGGCGTCATGCCCGGGCCTAATTTACCAGCCGGCGCGACGGTTCCAATCGCGAAGATCGACACGCTCGCCTCCGCGTTGGCCGCCTGCGTCGACAGTACCGGTACCCTGACTGGCTCTCCCTCGCCGTGCAACGAATTGATGTGCGATGCGCTGCCCGCGGCCACCTACAATGCAACTACCGGCGCTTGTACCACACCGGCGGGTACTACTCTTCCGACCGACACGCTAGGCGCCACTATCGCGATCGCGGAGAACCCCGGCTCCGTGAATGTCTCCGATTTATGCAACCTGGCAGGCGCCGAAACTAGGTTCTTTACCTCATCGATTACCTGCAACTCGACTTCGACGCCGCCCTCACCGACCGACTGGACCCTCGCACTGAATTTCACCGCAGGTGGTATCGACCAGCCGAGCGCGCTCGCTATCGACGCCTCTGGCGACGTCTGGATTGCCAACGAGTACAGCTCGCGCGGTACCGGCAGCATCACCGAATATGGCCCCACAGGTTCTTTGCTTTCACCAATCGGCGGGTTTATCGATTCCAGTTTCGATTACCCAGTCGCACTCGCCATCGACGCGTCGGCGAACGTCTGGGCCGCCAATGCGCTCGGCCCGAGCCTGAGCGAGCTCAACGCCTCGGGCCAGCCGCTTGATCCCGCGGGTTTTGTCGGCGGTGGCCTCGATCAGCCATCGGCGCTCGCGATCGACAATGCTGGCAATATATGGGTTGCCAACAAGGCCTCTGGGGCCGGCGTCAGCGAGTTCGCGTCCAATGGCACTCCGCTGTCGCCCGTCACCGGCTACACGGGCAACGGAGTCGGCTCGTCGCGCGCGATCGCCGCCGACGCCAGCGGTCACGTCTGGGTTATCAATACGCCCTATTCCGGATCTTCAGCCAATCAGAGCGATCTCGTGGTGCTCAACTCGTCCGGCACTCTTGAATCGCCGAGCGGGGGTTACACCGGCAACGGTCTTTTCTTTTCAACCGCGATGACCCTCGACGGCATCGGCAACGTCTGGATCTCGAATCAATTTGGCGGATTCAACAGTAGTGGCAGTCTCAGCGAATTCAGCTCGACGGCCACGCCACTGTCGTCGAGCAGCGGATATACTGGCGGCGGTCTCTATGAACCCACTGGCCTCGCAGTCGACGGCAATGGCGACATCTGGGCGGCTAACTCCGGCGCTTTGAACGGACTCGGTAACAGCATCAGCGAATTCTCGTCTTCGGGCAGCCCGCTCTCGCCGGTCTCCGGATACACCGGGGGTGGCCTCAATAGCCCGCTCGCCCTTGCGATCGATAGCTCCGGGAATCTTTGGGTCATCAACAGCACTAATTCGGCAGAAAGCGTGACCGAGTTCATCGGAATCGCACCACCCATAAAGACCCCGTTAATCGGTCTGCCACAAAAGCCCTGACGCTTGGACGTCCGCGCGGCCATCACCGAGATGATCGCGGCACAGCGGATGGCGCTGCCAGTACCATCCGCTGCTCGCCCTTCTCATCCCTTCTTCGACTTCACGTAGTTCGGCTTGCGCTTCTCGACAAACGCCGAGACAGCTTCCTTATGGTCGCTCGTGTTGAACGTCATCATCTCGTACGCCAAACCCGCGTCCATGATCAGATTGGCCTGCTCCTTGAGCCATTTATTAACCGCGAGCTTGCTCCAGCGAATTGCCCAGGTCGGCCCATCCGCAAGTTCTTGCGCCAGCTCGCGCGACTTCGCCATCACCTGTTCCGGTGGCACGGCATAGTTCACCATCCCGATCCGCCCTGCTTCGGCGCCATTGATAAAATTCCCGCGCATCAGGAATTCCTTAGCCCGATGCGGCCCGATCAGCAGCGGCCAGATCACTGCGCCGCCGTCGCCCGCAACTACGCCGACTTTGACGTGGGTATCGGCGAAGCGCGCCTTTTCCGACACCACCGTGATATCGCACAACAGCGCCAGCGTCGCGCCCAGCCCGACCGCGTCACCATTGATCGCGCCGATGATCGGCTGCTCCACGTCGAGCATATTCTCGACCAGCCGGCGCCCATTCGCCGCCGCGATCGGCCCTCGGTCGAAGCGGCTGCGCTCGGTCTTGCCCAACCCCGTCAGCGCACCCGATGCCATCCCCTTTACGTCACCGCCAGCGCAAAACGCCCGACCCGCACCGGTCAGGATTATCGCGTTGACGTCATGGTCGGCGGCCACGTCCAGCCACACCTGCTCCAGCTCGTGATGCACCCGGCTGTTGACCGCGTTGAGCGAGTCAGGCCGGTTGAGCGTAATCGTCGCTACTCGCTCCGCCACTTCAATCTTGAGGTATTGATATTCGCTATAGTCATTCATCGCCTTCGCCCTCCTGTCCTTTGGCTGACCTATACAATGGCGGCCCGCCCCAGCGCCATCGCTGAGCACGCTGCCCCCACTAACAATTTGTGAGACGAATGCGCTATCGTGGCGGCGCGAATGGCCAACGGCTTTTGCTGCCGTGGGAGTCGCTAATCAGTTTCTGGAGTGATTCGGAATGAAGCTTGCGGATAAAGTTGCGCTGATTACTGGCGCCGGTTCAGGTATGGGCCGCGAGGCGGCGATTCTCTTTGCCAGTGAGGGCGCACGGATAGCCGTCGCCGACGTTGACGAAAAAGGCGCTAACGAGACCGTCGCAACTATCACGAACGCCGGCGGCAAAGCCTTCGCCTACAAAGCCGACGTTTCCAATAGCGAGCAGGTACAAGCGCTGGTCGCCGCAACCGTGGAAAAGCTCGGCGGACTCAATATCGTCTATAACAACGCGGGTATAGAGGGCGCCAGCGATTTCCTCGCGCAGATGAAGGAAGAAGACTTCGATCGGGTCATCGCGATTAATCTGCGCGGTGTATGGCTTGGGATGAAATACTCGCTACCCCATCTAATTAAGGCGGGCGGCGGCTCGATTATCAACACGGCTTCCATTGCCGGCCTTGTAGGCCTCCGTGCCGCAGCAGCTTACTGCGCGGCCAAGGCCGGCGTCATCGCCTTGACCCGCGTCGCCGCACTCGAATACGGCCGCTACAACATCCGCGTCAATGCGATCTGCCCCGGTGCGATCGACACTCCAATGGTCCAGCGCGTCCAAGGCTCGGGCGGCTTGCGCGAAGGGGCGATCAACCGCATCTCGGTGCTGGGCCGTATCGGCAAGCCGAGTGAGATCGCCAAGACCGCGCTCTTCCTCGCCAGCGACGATTCATCCTTCGCTACTGGAGCGCCCTTTGTGATCGACGGCGGCTGGACGGTAAGCTAACCCGGCTTAACGGCTAACGATAAAGGACTGAAAGCGGATGGCAGTGGGAATCACACGGCTCAAGGATCAAGTCGCAATCGTCACCGGCTCAGCCCAAGGCATCGGCCGCGCGATCGCCGAGCGGCTCGGTGCCGAGGGAGCGAAAGTCGCGATCGCCGATATTCAGGAAGAAGCTGCGCGCAGAACCGCCGCTGAGATTGGGACCTCCGGCAACGTCGCGTTTGCGGTCAAACTCGACGTTACCAACCTCGATAGCGCGGCTGCCGCTGTCGCCGCTGTCGAACGCGAGCTCGGCCCGATCGCGATCCTCGTGAATAACGCCGGATGGGATAAACTCGAGCCCTTCGTTGAAAGCACGCCAGAGACCTGGGACCGTGTGATCGCGATCAACTTTCGCGGTCCGATCAATCTATGTAAGGCCGTCGTGCCCGGGATGCAGGCGCGCGGCGCCGGCAAAATCGTCTCCATCGCGTCCGACGCCGGCCGCGTCGGTTCACTCGGCGAAGCGGTCTATTCCGGATGCAAGGGCGGCATCATCGCATTCTCGAAAACCCTCGCGCGCGAGGTCGCCCGCAACAAGATTAACGTCAACGTGGTCTGCCCCGGCCCGACCAACACCGCCCTATTGCACGGCGTGATGGGCGATCGCCCCAAGGTCCTCGAAGCGATGCAGCGCGGCATCCCGATGCGCCGCCTGGGCGAGCCACAGGACCTCGCGGGCGCTGTCGCCTTTTTCGCCTCGTCTGACGCCGACTACATTACCGGGCAGGTTATCAGCGTGAGCGGCGGCCTCACGATGGCCGGCTGACCCGCGCATCTCTACATTTTGTTATCACGCAGGAGTTCATCGAATGGCTGACAAAAGGCTGGATTTGGAAAAGGCGAAGACTGTCGCGCAGACCGTAATCGGCGACGTCGCGACGATGCTGCACGGCGCGCTCTGCTATATCGGCGACCGCCTCGGCCTGTTCAAAGCGATGGCCGCCGCCGGGCCTGTCACCGCCGCGCAACTCGCCGCCCAATCCGGCCAGAGCGAACGCTATATCCGCGAATGGCTCGGCTCGATGGCCGCCGCCCATTACGTCGAGTATGACGCTACCAGCGCCACCTACTCACTCCCGCCCGAATACGCCGCCGCCCTCGCCGACGAGGATTCACCCTTCTTCATCGGGAGCTATTTCCAGATGGCGCAGGCCGCCGTCACTGTCGCGTCCAAAGTCGCCGACGCTTTCACTTCAGGCAAGGGCGTGACGCAAGCCGAATATCCGCCCGAGTTTTTCCAGGCCGCCGAACGCAACTCCCGCACGCGTTACGAGCATAAGCTGCTGCGCAAATGGCTTCCCGCGATGCCGCAAGCCGTCGCTGCCCTTCAGGCCGGTGGCACTGCCGCCGACGTCGGATGCGGTGGTGGACGCGCCGCGATCATGATCGCACAGGCATTCCCCACGGCCCGCGTCACTGGCTTCGATATCCATGCCGAATCGATCGAGCGCGCGCGCCGCAACGCGGTTACCGCAGGCGTCGCCGATCGTGTCACCTTCGAGGTCGCCAACGGCACACAGTTGCCAAAGCGCGGCTTCGATCTAATCTCGACCTTCGACGTAGTGCACGATTCAGTTGATCCGATCGGCCTGATGCGCGGGATCAAAAACGCCCTCAGTCCCGAGGGCACTTATCTGGTGCAGGAAATTAACATCTCCGGCGACGTCAAGGACAACATCCGACCGATGGGCAAAATGGTCTACTCGGTCAGCACCCTCTATTGCATGACCACCTCGCTCTCCCACGGCGGCGCCGGTATCGGCGCTGCGATGGGCGAGGAGAAGGCCCGCGAACTCGCCACCGAGGCGGGCTTCAGCAAATTCACCCGCCTGCCAGTAAAGGACGACTTCGCCGTCCTCTACGAACTGCGCCCGTAGATAGGTCTCGCCTGCGAGGCCGTGCGGACGCGAGTCTGAGAGCCGGCCGCCTAAGACTCTTAGTCTTTGGGGGCAGAGCCTTCAAAGCAGCTACGCAGCCGGTGTTTGCGAAGCCGATCGCCGTTAGGCAGACTCCTCCACTATGAGTTCCAACGGCAATCGCACCCATTCCGCCGAAGTCCGTGAACGCGCCGGTCATCCGATCATCGACTCTGACGGGCACGTCGTCGAGTTCGAGCCTGCGCTGCTCGATTACATCAAAGACGTCGGCGGGAGCACGATCCTTGAGCGCTACAAGACGGCCTTCGATACCGCCTTCTATTTTCGCTGGAATCATCTGACGCCTGCCGAGCGCCGCGACCAGCGTGCCCCGCGTCCCGTATGGTGGCCCTATCCGACCCGCAACACTTACGATCGCGCGAGCGCCGCACTGCCAAAGTTGCTCTATCAGCGCCTCGACGAGATGGGCCTCGACTATACGATTCTGAATCCGAGCCAAGGCCTCTTCGCCGCCCATATCGGTGACGACGAATTGCGCCGCGCCGCCTGCCGCGCCTTTAATAAATACCACGCCGATATTTTCGCCGAATACGCCGATCGCATGACGCCTGCCGCCTGCGTCCCGATGCATACGCCGGCCGAGGCGATCGAAGAACTTGAGCACGTCGCCAAGCTCGGCCTCAAGGTCGTAATGATGGCGGCTTTCGTCCGCCGTCCCATCCCGGCCCTCGCGCGCCAGGCCCCGCATATGGCGCAGCATCTCACCTGGATGGATAACCTCTGCCTCGATAGCGAGTACGACTACGATCCGGTGTGGGCCAAATGCGTCGAGCTCAAGCTAACGCCGACCTTCCATTCCTTCGGCCTCAACTGGGGGATGCGGACGTCGATCTCGAACTTCATGTACAACCAGATCGGCCACTTCGCCGCGGCTGCCGACGGTATCTGCAAAGCGCTCTTTCTCGGCGGCGTGACACGGCGTTTTCCGACGCTCAAATTCGCCTTCAAAGAGGGCGGCGCCGGATGGGCCGTCAACCTCTATTGCGCGCTTTACGAACGCTGGCATAAGCGCAACCTGCGCTCACTCGATAACTGCAATCCAGCCAATCTCGATCGCGAACTGTATCGCCGATTATGCCGCGAGTACGGTGGTAAGTTCACCGAAGGCCGTCTCGACGGGCCGCTCGTGCTCTCCGAACTGGAAGGCAGCGGCGGCCTCGATCCTGCCGAATGGGACGAATGGCGGCATTGCGGAATCGAGTCTGCGCAGGACATTTACGATCGCTTCGTTCCGCACTTCTTCTTCGGCTGTGAG
Organism: Binataceae bacterium (SeqCode); assembly: GCA_035524095.1. Lineage (GTDB taxonomy): Bacteria > Desulfobacterota > Binatia > Binatales > Binataceae > DATJUF01. The sequence goes on from DATKPK010000015.1 coordinate 14,676, forward strand.
GGCGACGACCGCGTCACTTCATGGGCCTTCGATGCGCGACGCAACCCTCATAATGCGCGCCTCAACGCGATCTACGGCTCCGACCTCGGCCATTACGATCTGATGGACCTGCGCGACGCCGCAGCCGAAGCCTATGAAGGCGTCGAGAACGGCCTGATGACCCCCGAGGATTTTCGCGATTTCGTCCTGGTCAATCCGGTCAAGCTGCACTGCGGTATGAATCCAGACTTCTTCAAAGGCACGATTGTCGAGCATGAAGCTGCCAAGGTAATGCGCACCCTCGGCGCGGAGGAAAAACACTCACAAACCGCTTGAGAAAATTCATCCTGTCGCTTCGCTGTGCTTCTGCAGCAAGCGCATCTCAAGTCTGTAAATGAGCAGTGCCAGTCCTAACGGTAGAAAGATCCGTCTATATCTTCTGTGCTGAGATTTCGCAGCTGGCGGCCAGTACGTTCATCGACGCCATAAATGAAGCACCATCTCTGCCACGAGAAACAAAATTACCCCCGCAACAAAGAGTTCGTCGATAAGAATAACCAGGCGCTTGATCGGGCCATCACGCATCAGGCGCTGGATCACGAATCCTACCAGCGCTGATAGCACCAACGCCGTAACCACCGCCGAAGCGTGATAGACCAGCAGCTGAATCGCTTCGAAGTGAATCCAATCGCTGAGGCTCCGGGGACTCACCCGGCCGCTATTTTCGGCAATCCATAGCGTCCCTTGCCACGTCCACAGCTTCACACTCAGGCGCAGGAGCCGCAGGAGCGAATTAGCCATCAGCTTGGTAAATGTTTAAGGATCAACCGGATATTGGGGCTTGTGTGCTTAACGCGAGCTTCAACCCAAGCGTCGTCGCCCGCTCTAATGAACCAGATCGAGGCGGCTGAAGAAAAAGCTGACTTCCCGCGCCGCCGTTTCAGGCGCATCCGATCCATGCGCCGCATTCTGTTCGATATTCTGGCCGAAGTCTTTGCGAATCGTACCGGGTGCGGCATCGGCGGGGTTGGTTGCCCCCATTAATTCACGCCAGCGCGCAACCGCATTCTCGCCGGAGAGCGCCATCACCACCACCGGCCCCGACGTCATGTAGTCGCATAACGAGGCATAAAATGGTCGCTCCTTATGGACGTCGTAAAACGCCTCAGCCTGGGCACGCGTCAGATGAATCAGTCGCATCCCGCTGATATGCAATCCGCTGCTTTCAATTCGTTTGATTATATCGCCGGTATAGTAACGCCTGACCGCGTCAGGCTTGATAATCGCGAAGGTAAATTCCATTTTGAATTAAAGTCCGTTTGACGCTTTCCGCTAATCGTGCCTGAATCTCGATTGGATGACGCTGACTTTCCGATGAGTGACTAGCCTGGCTGTCTAGAGCCCTAAAGATACGAGCTCTCATCGGCCTCGCCGAGGCTTAGTGACAACTCGGCCAGTCTGCGTGGCGCTGACGCGCGAGGCAAGCCCGTCGCGTCTCCTCGGCCCGTCAGGCGGCCTTGCTGTCGAGCACCGCCTTCATCGTCGAACCCAGATCAGCCGGACTCATTGCGACCGTGATACCGGCCGCTTTGAGCGCCGCTATTTTATCCGCCGCCGTCCCGCGTCCGCCCGAGATTATCGCACCAGCGTGGCCCATCCGGCGTCCTTTCGGAGCAGTCTGACCAGCGATAAACGCTACCACCGGCTTCTTCACGTTATGCTTGATATAGTCCGCCGCCTCTTCTTCCGCTGTGCCCCCGATCTCGCCGATCATGATGATCGCGCGCGTGCCCGGGTCTTCGTTGAACAGACGCAGTACTTCTATTTGCCCGGTCCCGATAATGGGGTCGCCGCCGATTCCGACGCAAGTCGATTGCCCCAGCCCCAGATTCGTCAACTGGTAAACTGCCTCATAGGTCAGGGTGCCGGAACGCGAGACGACGCCTATGTCACCGGGC
>DATKPK010000016.1:0-10681 GCA_035524095.1 Binataceae bacterium (SeqCode)
CGCGCGAAATCACGTCCTTGACTTCATTGCAGAGCCGCAGCGGATGAATCGGCAGCTTGTCGGAATGGAGCAGCGGCGCGTTGCGCTCCATATTCGTGCGATGTTTGGCGGCAAGCTGCGACACCCACGCATTCTCCTCGCGAGGATTGAAGCGGCCCTTCGACTCATCGGTGAGCTGTTCGAGGACGAGGCGCGCGTCGCCGATAATGCCGACGTCGGCGGCGCGATTATGGCCGATCTCGCGGCCGTCGAGATTGACGTTGATGAATTTCGCATCAGCGGAGAAGCGCGGCGCGCGCAGGAAGGAAAGCATCGAATTGGCGCGGGCGCCAATCACGAGGACGACATCGGCCTCGCGGAACGCAGTCGAACGGGCGGCCGGAAATGATCGCTGATGGTCCTCGGCGATCACGCCGCGTCCCTGCGGCGTCGTAAAGAACGGGATGCCGGTAGCATCGACGAATTTCTGCAATGCTTCTTCGGCGCGTGACCAGAGGACCCCGCTGCCCGTGACAATCAGCGGTTTACTAGCCTTGGCCAGCAAGTCGACAGCTTGCACGATCAGTTTAGGATCGCCAGCCGGGCGTGCTTCGGTCCGATAATTCCCGTCGACCCAATGAATTCTTTCCTCGTCGACCTTACCGGAGAGGATATCGCCGGGAAGATCGAGATAGACCGGGCCGCGTTTACCATCGAGGGCGTCGCGGAACGCGATGCTGATGTATTCGGGGATGCGGTAGCCCAGATCGATGCGATAGGCCGATTTGACGATCGGTTTCATCATCGGAATCTGATCCATCTCTTGAAACGTATCGAGCGTAGTCCCGCGCATCGGGGAGGCGCCGCCAATCGCGATTACCGGCGCAGCATCGGCCTGAGCGTTGGCGAGGCCTGTGACCAGGTTGGCGACGCCGGGGCCCATCGGCGCGATGCAGATGCCGGGCTTGCCGGTGATGCGCGAGTACGCATGCGCCATCATGGCGGCAGCTTGCTCGTGGCGAACATAAATGCCCTTCATGCCTAGCTCGAGGCATGCGCCGGCGGTGCCGCCGGTAGGACCGCCCATCATGAAGAAGAAGGTATCAACGCCCTCGCGCTGGAAAGAGCGCGCAATGATCTCTTCGCCGCGTAATGTCGCCATCGGAAATGTCCTCCTGCAAGCGGATGGAAGGCCACGCGATCCATCACAAGGCGGATCCGCCTGGACTGCCGGAACCAAGTTATGTCCCGCACCTATAGCAGAGTCGATAGAAAGCCGTGAAGGGAGGCCTCATAGCTGGCCTCAAAGTTGTAGGCTCGCAGCCTCGCGCGCGCACGGCCTCACAGCCTTGGCTTATGGGCGGCGTGCGTCAGCGAGAACCTCGGGGTTGACGACGCTCACCGGTTCGCCGCGTGCGTAAGCGAGAACCTGATCGAAGCTGACTGCAAACATCCCGTCGAGGCTTGCGCCCTCGACATAACCGATATGCGGCGTACAAACAACGTTGTCCATCGCGAGGAGCGGATCATTGGCGCCGATGACAGGTTCATCATCGAAAACATCGAGGGCCGCCATTCCGGGTCGGCCCTTGCGGAGCGCATCGGCCAGAACGCCAGGTGCGATCAAGCCGGCGCGGCTGGTGTTCACGATCAGCGACGAGGGCTTCATCAGGGCGAGGTCAGCCGCAGTGATTACGCCGCGGGTGGTGTCGTTGAGCGCGAGATGAACCGAGAGAACATCAGAATCGGCGAAGAAGGCTTCCTTGCTTGCGGCAGCGGCGTAGCCGTCAGCGCGCGCCTTCGCGAGTGACGGCTCGCGGCTCCAGATGATGACGTTCATGCCAAAGGCCTTGCCGTAACCAGCGACGACCGGGCCGATGCGGCCATAGCCATAGATACCGAGGGTCTTGCCGCGTAGGATCGCACCCGGTGGGCATGCTTGCCACCGGCCGGCACGCATAGCGGCGTCCTCCTGCGGAATACGGCGCATCGCAGCGATGATCAACCCCCAGTTCAATTCGGCAGTGGCGTAAGATGGGCGACCCGGCATCATGTGCGACGAGACGATGATGCCGCGGCGTGTGCAAGCGTCGACGTCGATGTGGGGGTACCATCCGACCTGGCTGATGATGCGTAGACGATCGAGGCGCTCGATGAGCCTCTCGCGAATAGGAGTGCGTTCGCGATAAGTAATGAGCGCCTCGGTGTCGCGCAGCCGTTCCGCGAGAATGTCCGAGTCCTTCGTATGATCAGTCCAAATCGTTACGTCGTGTTGGTTTAGCTTCGCGAAAGAGGAGAGCGTGCGGATGACATTCTGGTAATCGTCGAGAATAGTGATTTTCATTATTTGGCCTCGCGCTCGGATTCTTTAGCCGCCTGCTGGCAGTTGTAAAGCGGCCGATACATCCCAGATCAAGAACGCCAACTTCGATAGTCAGCCCAAAGAGAGACCACCTGGCTCGCTGGGTTGGCAGTTTGGGGCGCACCATACTAGGATCGTGCAAGGTAGGAAGCATCTGTAAACCCTGCGAACGCAGCACAGGGCGCCAGCAGGAGCATAAGGAGGAAGCGTCATGGCCAAATACACTTTCGTCGTTCTGACCAATCCCACCTCAGGCAAGGAAGCCGAGTACAACAAGTGGTACAACGAAATCCACATTCCCGACGTGTTGAACGTGCAGGGCATGGTCGCGGCGCAGCGCTTCAAACTGGCGGATACCCAGATGGGCGGCGCACCGGCCCATCGCTACTTAGCGATCTACGAGATCGAGACCGACAATCTGCAGGCGACCTTCGATGATCTGAAGTCGCGCAGCGGCACCGAAGATATGGTGTTGACCGATGCGATTGATTTGAAGGGGGTGATGGCGGCGGTCTTCACGCCAGCCGCAGAGAGAGTATGGGCGAAGGACGTGCAGCGTCCGCGCCGAGCGAAAGCTGCCTGAACGCAGCCTCGAGCGATCGGAGTGAAAGGGCGCGGTCATCCGCGCCCTTTTTTTGTTGCGACTCTTCGACGCGCCAAGGTCCGGGACACTGATTGGACCAAAGTCCGATATCGTGCGACGACACTCTTTCGATAATGTATCGCCGGTTCCCGTCGCGAGAACTCGAACTGAAAGTTGATGGCTCCCGCCGCGAACAGAAACTTGATTATCTCTGGAAAAGGGGAATCTGATGCAAACGAAGTCACTGAACCTGACCGCACTGACGTTTACCGCTCTGGCTTTACTGGCGGGTTGCGTTTCGCAGCAGAAATACAACGCTTTGGACCAGGAGTATCAGCAACTCCAGCAACAGATGACTGCCGAAACTGGAGCGCAGCAGATGCAGATCACGCGGCTGCAAAACGCAATTAGGGTGAGCGTCAACAGCCAACTGTTGTTCCCGTCGGGCGGCTGGCAAATGTCGATGGATGCGCAGCAGTCTATCGCCAAGATTGCTGCAATCCTGGCACCGCATCAAACGACAACGATCATCGTTAACGGCTATACCGACAACACACCCATCGGCCCCGTGCTGATGCGTCAAGGCGTGACGTCAAATCTCATCTTGTCGCAAAAGCGGGCTGACAACGTCGCGCAGTTCATGATCTCACAGGGCGTCAAGCCGTATCTCGTAACGACGCGTGGTTATGGCGACGCTGATCCGGTGGCCTCGAATGACACCGCGGCGGGGCGCGCACAGAATCGGCGGGTTGAGCTGATGCTGGCGGATTCGGGCAGTCAAAACTAGGGTTTTTGTGCGGCCGTAACGGTCGGCGGTCAGACATTAAAGGGCGAGGATACCAAATCGTCCGCCCGAGTATCATTGGCTGGCGATAAAGCATATGATTTATAGCCAATCTGCAGCTTGGCCGCTTCTAGAACCAATCAGGCCTGCAAGTTAGACAGGCGCATTGCTCGGTAGACGAAAGCCAGGCTTGCCCCCGGAGCCGAAGGATGACCACGACTGTCAATCTCGATGAGGAATACAGGCTGACCCGAGCCGCATTGGTCAAAGCGGGTGTCGACATGACCGACAGTATCGATGCGCTTTATCGCGACTGGCAGCGCTGGAGAGCAAAACCGAACGCGAAATCCGCAGGCGGTTTACGAGTAGCTGATCCGGATCAATGGTGGGCGCAGCATCTCGCGCAGTTCCGCGCATTGATCGATCCGTTGCATATCGCCGCGCGAGCGGAGCGTGTACGCAAGGATCGGAATGCCGTGCGGACGCGTCCGCAGCCGAACGAAACCGCTGTAGCCACCCCGGTTATCGTTCAGCCGACAGCGTAAGGCGTCCGGCGCCAGCCCACTCGATTTCCCGGCTTCTAAATACAGTTACGACATGAAAAAGGACGCGGTGGCCGAAGCCGTCGCGTCCTTTGGTTAAGTCTGCGCCGCCGAATGGCGGCGACGATTAGTTACAGGATAAAGAGCATCTCCTGATAGGTCGCCAGCGGCCAGAGGTCGTCGGCAACAATACTCTCGAGCATATCTCCAGCTTTACGCACTGAGGCCATCGCGGGAATCACCTTCGACATCAGATGTTTCGCATGGTCTAGCGCCGTATGACCGTGATGTTCTCCCAACAGCTCTTCGAGCTTGGCCGTGTTGTCCTGAAGCTCTTTAACCAGGCCGGTGACCTTGTCGAGCGTATTCGTGTCGAAGACATAGCCGACCGCCTTCAAATGCGCACAGGTCAGAGCCAGTTCGCCTTGGTAGCGGATCGCGGCGGGAAAGATGATCGTCTTTGCCATCTCGATCATCGTGCGCGCTTCGAGGCTCACGACAAGGCAGTACTGTTCGATGTTGACTTCCTCGCGGCTCAGCAACTCGCGCTCGGTGAGAACACCATATTTCGAGAATAGCTCGACGGACTCTTTTTTACCGAGCAACGGAAGCGCCTCGACGCTTGTACGCAGATTGGGGAGACCGCGCTTTTCAGCCTCCTTGTGCCACTCTTCCGAATAACCATTGCCGTTGTAAACGATGCTGCCATGTTCGGCCATGATTTCGGCGAGAATAGTCTGGACGGCACCATTTAGCTTCGATGGGTCGTCGCCGACGGCCTGCTCCAGCTTGGTCGCGATATAATCGAGCGACTCCGACAAGATGGTATTCATCATTATCAGCGGCCCCGCGATCGACATGCTGGAGCCGGGCGCGCGGAACTCAAAACGATTCCCTGTGAAAGCAAAGGGGCTTGTGCGATTGCGGTCGCCGGCGTCCTTGGGAATCTTGGGCAGGGAATCGACACCGACTTGCAAAGTCTCCTTCGCCTTGGTGCTCTTGGCGCCCCCCTTGGTTACCTGATCGAAGATGTCGGAGAGCTGCTCGCCCAGGAAGACCGAGATGATCGCCGGCGGCGCTTCGTTCGCGCCGAGGCGATGATCATTGGAAGCGGTAGCTACGACCGCACGCAACAGCCCACTCCATCGATGAACCATGCGAATGACGGCAGCGCAGAAAACCAGGAACTGTGCGTTCGCATGAGGCGTGTCACCCGGGTCGAGCAGGTTGCCCTGGGTTGCATTGCCGAGAGAGTAATTGACGTGCTTGCCCGAGCCATTGATGCCAGCGAAAGGTTTCTCGTGCAGCAAGCAGACCATGCCGTACTTTTCGGCGACGCGCTTCAGTACCACCATCGTCATCTGCTGATGGTCGGTTGCGAGGTTACCGTTCTCGAACACAGGCGCAAGCTCAAATTGGCCGGGTGCGACCTCGTTATGACGTGTCTTGGCTGGAATTCCGAGTTTGAAAAGCTCGCGCTCGGCCTCAAGCATGAAGGCAAGGACGCGTTCTGGAATCGCCCCGAAGTAGTGATCCTCGAACTCCTGCCCTTTGGGCGAGAGTGCACCGAACAGCGTACGGCCACAGGCCAGCAAATCGGGCCGCGAAAAGAAGAAGTGACGGTCGACCAGGAAGTACTCCTGCTCGGGTCCGGCATAAGAGACCACATGGGCGATGTCCGTGTGGCCAAACAACTTTAGGATTCTTTGCGCGTGGGTGTTGAGCGCCTGCATCGAGCGCAAGATTGGGGTCTTCAAATCGAGCGCTTCACCGGTCCACGAGACGAAGGCGGTCGGGATACACAGTGTGGTGCCGTTGGGATTTTCGAGGATATAAGCGGGGCTGGTAACGTCCCACATGGTGTAGCCGCGCGCCTCAAAGGTGTTGCGGATACCGCCGCTGGGGAAACTCGAGGCGTCGGGTTCGCCTTGAGTAAGCACCTTACCGGAAAACTCGGCCAGCGCACCGCCGTCACCGTCGGGAGAGAGAAAGCTGTCGTGTTTCTCAGCTGTGAGTCCGGTCAGCGGATAGAAGACGTGCGCGTAATGGGTGGCTCCCTTTTCAGTCGCCCAATCCTTCATAGCGGCGGCGACGGTATCAGCGATCGCAGGATCAAGCATAGATCCGGTGTCGATGGTCTTGGCGACTGACTTGTAGACCGGCTTGGGCAAGCGCGACTTCATCACCGCCTTGCCGAACACGTTGATGCCGAAGAACTCGGTCGCCGAGGTTTTGGTTAGAGAGAGGTGCTCTCCGTTTGGACGATAAGTGGTAACTGCTTCAATAGCTTGAAGACGACCCGAACTTCCGCTCAAAATAATGTCCTCCTTAAACTTGCTAAGCCGCGCACGGCCCTGAAGTGACTTCTGGACGCAGCCGGGATATCCGGCACTATAAGAGCAAAGTCCGCGCCCCTGACAAGCAAGCGAAAGCTCGGGTTTTTCTCGCAATAGCGACGTTTACGGCAGTTCTGATGCCTTAATTTCGATCACGATGCGCATCGCTTGTGCACGAGAGCAGAGCAAGAAGTGACGGCCCATCAGGCCGTTACCCCTTGCCTTTGGTCATCCGCACAGATGCGGGCCGATATGCGGGCTTGCGGCTTGGGCGGGGAGTGGCGGCGCGAGCGCCGCCGCTCCCTGCCCAAGCGCGTTACCCCGGTGGGTGCGGCGGTCGGGCCTTTGGCGCGCGCCGCACCCACCGACGGATTGCTGAAGTGGTCAGCCGGGCATTCGCTTCATGTAGGCCGTCGTGAAGGTACGCGACTGGAACTTCCAACCGCCGTCCAACTTAACGTATTTGTCCTCGTAGAAGCCTGTGCCGGCCCATTCGAAATCTTTCTGCTGGTCGCGGATTTCGACATAGCATCGGCCCGACGCCTTGCCGTTGCCTTCGAGTTGCAGGACGTGATTGTGAATGTAAGGACGCGGCGTTATCGCGCCGCCAGTCAAACTGCCATATAGCTTGAGCAATCCTTCCCGCCCCGACGCGACATGCTCGCGCTTCATTCCTTTGGTGATGAAGGCGCCGTCTGCCGCGAAGAGATCCACGATTCCGGTCATGTCACCGCGCCAGACGCAGTCGCAGTATTTAATCGGTAACTCGCGAATCGCTTCGCGGTCGGCCAGTTCCGCCACGATTGTCTCCACGTCTTTAGCCATCGACCCGCTCCTTATTCAGTTGTTTGTTTGCACCACATCCGGCCTGTCTCCCGCCGCGTTGCCGCTCACTGATAAGCCATCGGCCAATCGTCCCTATTGGTTTCACGACCCCCTAGCGCTGATGATACAGCGGATGTCCGGTGAAATTCGTATGCACGCGGCTGAAATGGTCACCCTCGAGATTCGCGAAGTAGAGATCCTTCAGGCCCGGACCGCCGAAGGCACAATTAGTCGGAAAGTCTAGCTTTTCTCCTTTGGCGTCATCGATCAGTGTGGTCCACTTCCCGTTCTTATCCACTTGGAGAATCTGATGGGCGGGCGCCATTGTCCCATTGCGAATAAAGGCCGGCAGCGTCACGAAGAGTGTGCCATCGGTGGCAAAGGCCATTCCGTCGGGCAGCGCCGGAAAGCCCTCCGAATAGACTTCGGCCTTGCCAAAGGTCCCGTCCTTTTTAATCGCGATGCGTAGGCAATCCATCCGCGTCGATTCGAGTACGTAAACCGCTTCCTCTTTAGGGTCTATCGCGGTGCCATTGGCGAGATAAATCCCGGTGGCGACAATTTCGCTGCGTCCGTTGGGGCGGATACGGACCAGCGCACCATTCGGCGCGGGATTTGCCATTTCACCAAGGACCTTTGAGATATCGCTCGTACTCGAATTGGAAACGTATAGATTACCCTCAGCGTCATAGGTCGCGAAGTTCGGCAGCGTTAGCGGCAGATCGCCCACCCGGTCGGCGATCATCGAAACCTTGCCGGCTTGCGACACGCGCATCATCGCCTTCTTGCCCAAGTCGCAATAGACGACGTTGCCCTCGCGATCCATCGTGACGCCGTTGGGAATCGAGCCGGCGGGCAAGGTGCACAGCTCGCTGACTTTGCCTTCGGGATTGACTTTGTAGATGATGCCGTTGCGGCCGCCGCCATACACATTGTTATCTTTATCTACAACTACGCCCTCTGCCTTCAATACACCGCGTCCGAAAATCTCAACCTCACTAACTGCATATGTAGCCATGATCTAGTCCTCCTACGATTTTGCATTGCTTAGGTCTGCGCCCGCTTCAAACGCCGCGGTCACTCTGGCAAGAATGACGGGCTGCCGGTTTTGGCAGTCTGGCCACCGTCGGCGACGAAGGCCGATCCTGTCACGAATGAGGCCAGATCCGAGGCCAGAAACAGAACGACATTAGCCATTTCTTCCGGCCGTCCGAGACGGCCGAGCGGGATCACCTCGCGAAAGCGCTCCAGAACGCGGGGATCAGCCGCCGCGCCCAGCAATGGTGTGTCGATCGCGCCCGGACAAATACAATTTACGCGAATTCCGTGGCGTGCGTTTTCGATTGCGGACACTCGCGTCAAATTGATCACGCCGGCCTTCGCCGCGTTGTAGGCCACAATTCCGTAGTCGGCGCGCAAGCCCGAGATCGAGGCAGTGTTAACGATCGCCCCACTGCCTTGCGATCGCATGATCGGCAACACCCGACGGATCGCTCGAAAGACCGCCGTCAGGCCGACCTCCAGGGTCGCATTCCACGTATGGTCACTGACTTCGGATACCGTTGCGATACCAGCATCGCTGGCCGATGTGCGCGAAAACCCAAACGCGTTGTTGTGCAGGAAGTCAATCCGCCCGAATTCGCGCGTGGTGCGCGTGATCATCATATCGATATCGGCCTCGCGCGTGACGTCGGCGACAATCGCGATCGCTTTGCCGCCGGCCGAAGTTATTTCCTCGGCGACCTTGGTGGCGTTAGCGCCGTTCAAGTCCGCCACCGCGATCATGCCGCCGCGTTGCGCAAACCCGATCGCAGTCGCGCGCCCAATCCCCGAGCCTGCGCCCGTCACCAGCCCTGCCTTGCCGTCGAATCGCATCTGCCGTTCCTCCCGAAGGGTTTGCTTGCGAACCCGTCCGGCGGTGAGTCAGTGAAACAGCCCGGTCAGGATTCTCAGCCTCACAGACAAGCCCATTTCGGAGTGAACTTGCAACAGTTCAACGATCTCTGATTTTCTGTATACGATCGGATCTTACGAAACCGTTCCGCGTTCGGGCAGACGAACGAGCAGTCCCTAGAATACAAAAGCAGATGGCGCCGAAAATGGCGCCATGTTTCATCAACGAAAACCTTGCTTAATGGCCGGGCAGCCGCTGCCGCCTAGTCAAGCTAACGGCGGCATCCAGACATTGTTGTTCGGATCGCCATAGGTCAAGTAATCTTCGTGACGCCACGCCACTCGGACATCGGCGGCCGCCGCTATGACCCCATTCAGTGCATCGTTGTAGTCCTGATCATTTCCGTCGACGACGATGATAATCCGCGTAGTGTTAACATGGTTCGGGGCCAGTCTCTGCCAATTGGTGATCTGTTTATTGATCAGTAATTGCTGGGTGACCTCTTCAGCATTCGCACCCAACAGAATTGAGCTTTTTGAGACCATTTCAATCCCCCCCTTTTCAATTCACGACCGTTTGCGCGAGGCGACTAGCAGACTGAGGCTAACTAACTTAACGATCATTTCTTAACGGTTTTTCACATATGCTATAGCTTCCTTTGTACCTCAGATGCGTCGGTCGCTACTCCAGCTAAGCGGATGCCTTTCGATTTCGCTTACAACGAAAGTCGAACTGATCGGCGCATTTGCGCCAGATGCGTAACTCAAGCGTCAGTGCGTCTAACGGGCAAGGGTGTAGCGGGCGAGATCGTTCAGATCCGTCGCAATCAGGTCAGGCTCGATATCCCAAGGATCGAAAACAGCGTTGGCATTGCGCTTAATCCAGGCTGCCTTCAATCCGGCAGCTTTCGCGCCGATGATGTCGAATGGATTGCTCGATATCAGCCAGGTATCAGACGGCGCGTTTCCAAGACGCTTTACCAGATATTCATAGACGCGAGGGTCAGGCTTGAAGGTGCGAACTTCGTCCACACTGACGATGCCATCGAGACAGCCGTAAAGACCCGCGTTTTCCAATAGCTGCCGGAGCGACGATTCCACGCCATTCGAGAAAGCATACAAAGTGTAGCCGCGCTGCTTCAAACTGGCCAAGCCCGATGGCGTGTCGGAATAGGCCTTGAGCTTTTTATACTGATCAAGCAGCCGCGCCGTTTCTTCATGCGCCAGATTAATCTTCAGGCTCGCGCTAACCCACGCGAGCGCGCGGCTGGTGGATAGATCAAAATTCTCGTACTGGCCCATCGCGGCGCGCCGGAACGTGTATTCCAGTTGCTTGGTACGCCAGAGTTCCGCAACACGCTCGGCTTGATCCCCAAC
>DATKPK010000017.1:0-11518 GCA_035524095.1 Binataceae bacterium (SeqCode)
ATAGTCGCGAGCACCCTCGGGCGTGGCGCGGAACAGAATTGGCGTCTCGACCTCGACGAAGCCGTTAGCATCGAGAAATGCACGCGTCCCGCGCAGCGCCTGATGGCGCTGTCGCAGATTCCGTTGCATCTCCCCACGGCGCAAATCAAGGTAGCGATACTTGAGCCGCAATTCCTCGGCGACGGGCGTATTGCCTGCCAGCGGAAACGGCATCGGATTCGACGGATTCAGAATCGCCGCCGCACTGACCATTACCTCGATTTCGCCGGTCGGCAATTCAGGGTTGATCGTCGCGTCGGAACGGCACGCGACCTTGCCCTTGGCCGCGAGATAGTATTCCGCCCGTGCCGACTCCGCTATCTTATGCGAGAGCGGGTCGCGCTCAGGATTGAAGACCAGCTGCACAAGCCCCTCGCGGTCGCGCAGGTCGATGAAGACCAGCCCACCGTGGTCGCGGCGCGACGCTACCCATCCCCATAACGCGACTTCGCGGCCGGCATCGGTGGCGCGCAAGGTTCCGCAGTAATCACTCCGAGGCCACGGCGGCACCGGCGAGTATTCCATTTCATTCGGCATAATCAGGTGAACTCAAGCCCCTGAGGATAGCTGCCGTCATCGGTGCGGGAAACACTTACGCTGGTTTGGCGACAGCGCTGACGACTTCGGCGAGCGGTATTTCTTGCTGCGTGCTCGACTTCAAATCCCGCAACTGCGCAACGCCCTTCGCCAGTTCGTTGGCGCCGAGGATCAGGGCATAGTGTGCGCCGATTTTGTCGGCCCGCCGCAGCAACGCTTTCAGGCCGCGCTCCGGCGACAGCAACTCGACGCGAATCTTTGCATGGCGAAGGTCCAAGGCCAGTTCCATTGCCGCGCGCAATGCCGCTTCACCCATCGCGATCAATGCAACATCAGGTGTCTCTTTGACCCGGAAGCGCTCGGCTTCGAGCGCCAGCGCGATCCGCTCGACACCAATGGCGAAGCCGGTCCCTGCGACCGCCGAACCGCCTAGAGTCTCGACCAACCCATCGTAGCGGCCACCGGCTACCACGGCACTTTGCGAGCCGACGGCGCCCGAAATCGCCTCGAAGGTTGTCCGATTATAGTAGTCGAGTCCACGCACCAGCTTCGGATTCACGACGTAAGGCACGCCCGCGCCCGCCAATAGCTCCTGCACGATACCGAAATGTTGCCGGCATTCCTCGCATAGAAAATCGGTGCTGCGCGGCGCCGATTCGACCTTCTTTACGTCAATCTTGCAGTCGAGCAGACGCAGCGGATTCCGTTCCAGCCGATGATGGCAATCCTCGCACAGCTCATGCACGTGCGCCCTGCCCCATTCCAGCAGCGCGGCGCGAAAGGCCGGGCGGCATTTGTCGTCACCCAGCGAATTGATTTGAAACTCAACTTCGAGACCCAATTCGCGGCGCAAATCATCGACCATGATCATCAGTTCGGCGTCGCATGCCGCGTCGGGACGTCCAAAAATCTCCACGCCAAACTGATGAAACTGCCGGAAGCGCCCCTTTTGCGGACGCTCACGCCGAAACATCGGGCCGGAATAATAGAAACGTTGCTCCGGATCGCTGCGGTCGAGGCCCGCTTCAATATAGGCGCGGACGACGCCCGGCGTGCCCTCGGGACGCAGCGCGAGCATCGTATGTGCCTCGTCATGGTCAGCGAAAGCATACATCTGCTTTTCGACCACATCAGAGGTCTCGCCGCTCGACCGCTGGTAGAGCTCGACCCGCTCCAACAAGGGAATGCGAATCTCATGGATCGAATATCGTTCCGCCACAGCCCGCGCGGTATCTTCGACGATACTCACTGCCCGCGCGTCAGCGCCGATAATGTCCTGAAAACCCCTTAGCCTCGTTATGCCCACTGAATCACTACCCGACCCACTGCGTCCCGCTCAATCTTGCGGCTGACGACGCGCCGTCTGATCGACCCTGCTCTCACGCCGCCGCAGCCATCAATTTATGCTGCCGCCGAGCCAAGCAAAAAGGGGCCGCCCGTGAGCGGCCCCTTGATTCACTCAGCTTTGCCGCCGCACTTAGACGGTCAGGATATGGATCGTGCAGGCCGATCCCAAGCCGATGACGTGCGCTAATCCCACCTTCGCGTTCGGGACCAGGCGCTCCTTCGCGCGCTCGTCCTCAGTCAGATGCCACACAACTTCGCAGATATTCGCGACGCCAGTCGCACCCAGCGGATGACCCTTCGAGAGCAGGCCGCCGGAAACATTGACCGGCGACTTGCCACCGAGCGAGGGATGCTTCCCGCCGCCCTCATCGATGAACTTGCCGGCCTCGCCGTCGCCGCACAGTCCGAGGTTCTCGTAATGGACCAGCTCAGCCGTGGCGAAGCAGTCGTGCAGCTCAGTCAAAGACACGTCCTTGGCGCCGATCCCGGCTGTCTCGTAAGCCTTCTTCGCTGCCGCACGGGTCAGAGTACTTACATCGGGCAGCGTCAGGTCGCGATCGGTATAGGGATCCGACGTAAGCACCGAAGCCGCAATCTTGGGACGCTTACGGCCACTCGCGAGCTGTTTCAATTTGTCCTCGGAGACCAGAATTGCCGCCGCCGCGCCGTCACCCGTTGGGCAGCACATATAAAGGGTGTTCGGGAATGCGACCATGCGCGCATTGACCACGTCTTCGAGCGTCACTTCATTGCGATACTGCGAAAACGGGTTCTTGGTCGCATGCTGATGGGACTTCACCGAAATCTTGGCGAAATGCTCTATCGTAGTGCCGTACTTGCGCATATGCTCGACGCCCGCCTGGCCGAACACCGCCGGCATCAGGCCTGAGCCGAGCCGCCCTTCGGTCGCATAAGCTGGGTCGGTCCCGCCACCGCCACCGCCTAGCAGCCCCTGCTTGCCCATCTGCTCAACGCCGACCGCCATAGTCACGTCGTACATCCCCGACGCGACTGCCATATAGGCCTCGCGGAAAGCGGTCGAGCCGGTGGCGCAGGCATTCGAGACGTTGATTACCGGGATTCCGGTCTGGCCGATTTGCTGAAGGATACGTTGGCCCACCATCGCGTTGGCCTGAAACAAGTTGCCTGACGCGAACATTTCGACATCCTTGATGCCGACGCCCGCGTCCTTCAGAGCGATTAGAGCGGCTTCGGCGCCAAGTTCCGGTACCGATTTGTCTGGGTAGCGGCCGAACTTGATCATGCCCGTTCCGAGAACATAAACGTTGCGCATTTTAATCCTCCTGAGGGACGCGTCGCGGTCCAATTACGCGGTGCAACCCCGGTCTGTCCGAATCTAATAACAAATTCCGCTCAAATCCTATTCAGTTGGCGCTGGGACGGAACTGGAACGCGACCACGTCGTGCCCTTGCCGATCCTTCGCGACCACGTTGCCTACCAATTCTACCGGCATCCCGAACGCCTTCTTCGGATTCTTCTGCAGCTCTTCTGGATCGACATCCACCAGAGTCGACTTGACACTCACGCCCTCGGGCAGGTCAACAATCGCAGTGATATAGGGCGTTTTGATCCCGGGGAACGACTGGTGAATCACCGAGAAGACCCATACGTTGCCCTTGGTCGATAGCGGAATCTGCTCAAAGCGGCCCGTCGCGCCACATTTCGAGCAGGCGACGCGTTTCAAATCGAGAAACACGGCGCTGCAGTTGCCGCATTTGATTCCTACCAGGTGGGGCTTCGGTTCGAGTTTGAAAATTGGCAGGATCGGGCGCGGACCTGCGTCGCTTGCTGCTTCTTGCTTCGGCTGTTCAGCCATGGATGTCCTCCGGTACGCCTGACAGGCTCGTCTGACAAAAGGCGTAGCCCATCGCGGCACGCCTCCGCAAACCGTGAGTTTCCCATAGCGTCTGCCGTACCGTCAACTTCGGCGGGCCACTAGGTGCTGGCTTAGAGCCAGTACCGGCCACTAAGGTCCGACTGATGCGCCGTTGAGCCCACCTATTGGCGAGCACTAGATGGCTTCAAGCGCGTTTCGCAGGCGCTCGTCGACAGTGACGAGTTCAAGATCCTCGATCTTCTCTCTTGCCAGCACAAAAGTTGCGAGATGGAGCGCATCCAATGTTCGCAGTCCTTTGAAGGGCGCAACTTCGCGGGCCATACCGCATACTGAGGCAGTGAGCTCCCAGAGTTCGCATCGCCTCCACACTGCGGCGATTTCACGCTGCGCATCAGCCAACTTCCGCTCGCTCACCTGTTCAACTTGTCTCAAACGGAGCAGCGCGCGAGCTGATTCGACCAGAGACAGCCGCGAAGTGATCAACGCCGGAGCTTTTGCGATCAAGTCTTCGACTTCCGGGCTGGTTCCGCTCTCCAGAACGGCGCGCAAAACCGCTGATGTATCCAGGTAAAGGCAACTAGACATGACCAACGTCACCGGTCAGCGCGAATCTCATCAATGAGTGCTTGCGCTGACCCGGGACTAAGGCCAAGTCCGGCCGTCTTCCACTTCCAACCTCGTTTGCGCTGACTGGCCCGGGTGATTTCGCCGGTTCCGGCAAGCGAATCCAAGAGTTCTTCAAGTGAATCTACGGAGTCTTGCTGCCTGCGTGCAGGCCGCAACTCGGCTACGACTTCATCACGGTCGGTGACCAAGACGATTTCACCGGCCCTCACCAAACGCAGGTATTCAGAGAGCTTCGACTTCAGCTGTTTGACGCCCACCGACTTCATACAAACCTATGGTAGCCACCGGTGGTCACAAGATCAAACTCATTCTTTGCCGAAAGCAAAAAGCCGCAAAGCACCTTTGCGATCTATATCGGCGAAGATGGCGCCGACCTGATCAGTGCGCAGGAGCGTTATGCCGTCATCGCGATAGCGCTCAAGCACCACCTCGGCGGGGAAATGAAACCGGTTGTGATAGCCCAGCGACATCACCGCCAATTCCGGCCTAACCGCCTCGAGCAACTCTTCGCTCGACGACGTCTTGCTCCCGTGATGAGGCACCTTGAGAATCGTCGCGTTGACGTCCATGCGAGTCGCGATCAGTTCGCGCTCGGCCTTGGCCTCGAGATCGCCGGTGAAGAGTATTGCCTTGCCATGGTATTCGAGCCGCAACACCACCGATTCGTTGTTGTCCTTGCTTTCGGTTAGCTCCCGCGGTGGCCAAAGACAGCGCAAGCTAACGCCACCGATCGTTTCTGGCGGGGCGGCGGTATTGCACAGCTGTGATTGTGCTCCCGCTTCCGCCATCGCCATGACCATCTCCTGGTAGCTGTCTTCATCCTTTGACGTGCCTCCGGTCCAGAACTCGCGAGGCTTGAAATTCCGCGCGATAAAAGTGAGCCCGCCGAAATGGTCGCGGTCCGGATGGGTCACGACGATGTAATCGACCCGCATGATTTTCTGCGACCAAAGATAGGGCGCCACCAGCCGCTCACCTGGGTCGAAGGTGCCACCGAACGCGCCGCCGCCATCGATCAGCATCACGCGATTGCCCGGGAAACGGACCACCGCCCCGTCGCCCTCGCCGACCGATAGGAAGGTGACGCGCAAATCTGAACAGAGGTAACGATCGTAAGTCCAGTAACCAGCATCGATTGCAAGCGCGGCCAAAAGCGCGATACGTGCCGCGCGCCGCATCTTCGTGATCATTCGCTGGCGATCATCTGCTGGCTTTCCGAGCGATGGATCATCAGGGGCCGCGCCGGCCAGCGGACGCGTCAACCAAAGCAGGATCAGTCCGTAGACGATCAACAACTCCGGCAGCGTCGGCGTGAAAATTCTGAACCATGCGCACGGCCAATGCTCGAACCATCCGGCGAGCCCATTGCCGATCGCGGCACATTCACCGGCTATCCACAGCGGGACGCGTGCCGCCGGCATAAAGACGAAGCTCAAGATCGAAGCGATCAGTCCCCAGATCACGCAGCCGAATCCCATAATTGGTACGACGATCGCGTTGGCTATCAGCCCGACAATCGCGAACTGATTGAAGTAAAATGCAGTGAGCGGCGCCGTCCCAACCATCGCCCAGAATGAAATCGCAGCGTATTGGGCGCCCGATTCGCGTGCACGCTGTAGCAGCGTTGTTTCCGGTTCGGCACCGAATGTGTAACGCCAGCGCCACCATGCGCTGAACCGCCGCATCCCGACCAGAATTGCGCCGACCGCGAAGAATGAAAGCTGGAAGCCGATGTCGAAGGTCGAGCCCGGCATCACCAGGCAGATCACCAATGCTGCGAGCACGAGGCTCGCCATGAGCTCGCGCGAACGGTCGATCATAATTGCGCCCATATAAGCGAGGACCATCACGAGCGCGCGGGTGGTCGAGACGTGATCGCCGGCGATTGTGCTGTAAGCTATCGCAGTCAACGCCGCGGTCGCGGCTGCGATCTTGCTGGCGTAACCCCGCACCATCAGCGCCGGTACGACGCGCCAGAGCAGCAAGCGCATCGCCATGAAGACAGCGCCCGCAACAATTCCCAAGTGTAGCCCCGAAATTACTAGCAGATGGGCCATGCCGGTGAGTGCAAAACGCTGACGCAACGGCTCGTCGATGCCGCTGCGGTCGCCGATGATCAGAGCGCGCATTTCACTACGCTCCGGCTCCGCCAGATTCGAATCGATAAACGCGCCAATATCGTCGCGGACCCGCTGAATCTGCTGGGCGAGAAAGGCCGTGCGATGGCCGATGATTACGACGGGCGTGCTCTCATGTTTGCGCGGTTCGGCATAGACCTCTGCGACAATCCCCTGTCGCAACGTCCATCCGCGATAGTCGAACTCGCCGGGGTCGCCATCATTGCGCGGAAAGCGTAATGCCCCGGTCACGCGCACCTCGTCTCCAACAAGAAAATGGGGCCCGCTAACGACCGTCACGCGCGCCGTGCCGTGCACCGGTTCAAGCGGTGAGGCGCCTTCAGAGGAATTCGCGAGTTGAGCGAGACTGGCACGATCCGCTTCAACATATAGATAGGTTCGCTGATTGGCAGCCCGCTCAGGTTCTCGGATCAGCCAGCCTTCGAGCGTGATGATCGCGGCGTCGTCGAAACGGTAGAGTGTCGAAGCGTCCTGCGGCGGAGCTAGTAAGGCGTGAACCGGAACTGTCGCATTTGCGGCAATTGCAGCTAAGGCGACAGCGGTAGCGATCAGTGGGCGCGCAGCGCCGAAGAGCAACGCCGCCGCAATAGCTAACGCAAATGCAACGCCAAGTGGAATGAAGCAGTGGTAATTCCCGAGCAGATCCCCTGCCACTACCGCCGTCGTGACGGTATAGAGTGGCGGTGCGGTCGCCGCCCAAGCGTAAACCCGCGACGCCGCTGCGTTGGTTCGCAGCGCGGTCCGGGCTTGCCATAGCTCGGCAAAAGATGGCGTCGCAGCGGCGATGGTCGGTTCCCCCCTTCTTCGCGCGCACGATCCTACTTACGGCTAAAATAGATTAGCCCCCAGCTACCAAGACTCCAATCATGTCATAAATGTGGCTAGCTTTCGCCAGATGGCGCGTCAGGCGTTGGGGAGGCGGCCTCGCTGTCGCCGTCCGCGCGATCTTCTGGTGGGAAATCCACCATCCGCGGCTTGCGCGCGATCAACTCTAGCTGTCCCTGCCCGGCGTCGAGGTATTCCGCGCCTTCTTCCTCGCGCTCCGCCTGCTCGGCACGATCGAGCAAGGCCGCCATCGAATCGAGATGGCGCCGAATCTCTGCCGCCAGATCCAGATTCACGCCCTTGACCAGCGCGAGTTGTTCCAGTGAGGCTTCGCGGATTTTGCGCAGGCTACCGAAATGACGTAGTAGCGCCTTGCGCCGCGTCGGACCAATCCCTTCGATGTCATCGAGCACCGAACGCAGCCGCGCACGCCGCCGCAATTCGCGATTGTAGGTAATCGCAAAACGATGGGCCTCGTCGCGAATCCGCACTAATAGAAACAGTGCGGTCGAGTTCTTCGGCAGAACGATCGGATCCTTGCGATTCGGCAGGAAGACCCGCTCCTCGGATTTGACCACTGCCCGGTTGCGCGGGTCGTTGAGTACGTGCTGCTTGGCCAGCGAGATCACGTCAATTTGATCGAACAGCTCGAATTCCTTCAGCACCTCTGTCGCGACGTTGAGCTGACCCTTGCCGCCGTCGATTACCCACAGGTCGGGATATGAGTTCTCTTCGCGCGCACGGCGTAACCGCCTGCTGAGCACTTCGTAGAGGCTCGCGAAATCATCCTGCCCCACGACCGTGCGAATCCGATAGCGGCGATAGAGCGCCTTCTGAGGCAGACCTTCGTCGAAGGTGGCTTGCGATCCTACCACCATCGAGCCTTGCAGATTCGAGATGTCGTAGCATTCGATTCGCTTGGGGCTATTGCGCAGATGGAGCTTGGCGCGCAACTCGTCGAGCATCTTCTCGCGTGTATTCTCGTGGTCGCGGCGCGAGGCAAAACTCTGGCGCGCGTTCTCGGTCGCCATCTCCAGCAGACGCAATTTGTCGCCGCGCTGCGGCACCAAAAAATCGACGCGCTTGCCACGCCTTTCGGATAGAAGTTCAGCGCGCACGCCGGCGTCCTCCAGTTCGACTGGCAAAATCACCTCGGAAGGCAGGAAGCGGGCGCCGGCATAGAACTGCGTCAACAAGTCGGCGAAGATTTCAGTGTCGGGCAGCTCCAAATCCTGAAAGCTCCAACCTTGGGTGCTGGTGAGCTTGCCGTTGCGCACCATCAGGACGATCGCTTCGATGAATCCGCCTTCGCGATAAAGCCCGAAGACGTCCTGGTCGCCGCCCCAATGATGCAACACCGTCTGCTTCTCGACCGTCTTTTCTATCGCGCGCACACTATCACGGACTCGCGCCGCATCTTCGAATTCCAAACGGTCGGCATGTGCGCGCATCCGCTCGCGCAGCTCCTTCAGCAGTTCGAGGTCTTTGCCTTCGAGCAGCAGTTCGGCGGCATGCAGATGGCGCCCGTACTCATCGCGATCGACCGGCAGCACGCACGGACCCATACAGCGTTTGATCTGATATTCGATACAAGGGCGCGCGCGATTCTTGAAGACCCCGTCGGAGCAGGTACGTAGTGGAAAGACCTTGCGGATAACGTCAATCGTCTCGCGCAAGCCGTCGGCGGAACCGAACGGACCGAGGTAACGGCCGCCATCCCTGACGATTCGGCGCGTGACCGTGATGCGCGGCCATGGATGGTTCGTGATCTTCGCGCTGAGATATGACTTGTCGTCCTTGAGCCGAATATTGTAACGGGGCTTATACTGTTTGATCAGGTTGTTTTCGAGGATCAGCGCTTCCTTCTCATTGCGTGCGACCAGCGTCTCGAAGTCGCATACGCGTCGCATCAGGAAGCGCACCTGAAAGCGTCCGTCGCCACCCTCGCGGAAATACGAACGGACGCGCGAGCGCAAGGACTTGGCCTTGCCGACGTAAAGCACCTTGCCGTGGCTATCGCGCAGAAGGTAGACGCCGGGTTCAACGGGGATAGCGTCGAGCTTGCGAGCGAGCTCCGCGGCGTCAGAATCTTCCGGTTCGTCCGACTGGGTATCCGAATCCGGATCTTGCGCGAGCGAGGGGGGCGCGGAGCGCTCTGTCGGTAGCGCCAAGGATTGCTGGGGGTGAGGCGGCGCCATCGGCGCCGCCTCACCCCCAGCATCGGTGTAGGCCACTAGCGAAGCGTATTGCCGCCCCGTGGGCTGCGAGTCTGAACGCTCCGAGCGTCGCGCCTCAGACGCTTCGTCGCTTGCGTCCTTCGATGCAGTGATTTCGACAAGCGGGGCAGCAGACGGTTCACTGCCTGCTGCAACCGCTGATTCATTGTTGGGGACGGGGCCGGTGCGTTGCTCCGGCCCCGTCCCCAACAATGAATCGTCCTCGGCTCGCGCCTCCACCGGCTTCGCACCGATCGGACTGCCACCTTCGACCGCTCGCACCAGCGCGGCCGCGGCTTTGCGATTAAACCGGCTCGCCATCAATCGAGGATTATACATCGATTCAACAGCAACCGTTTAGCCCTTTGATCCGGTGCCGAGCGCACACGGCTTGTGTGGCAGGCGTTTGCAAACCGGTTTGCTCCGATGCGAATCTGGAGGAATTCTCTGCGAGGTGAAAATCATGGGTATAGCCGAAAACAAAGAAGTCGTCCGCAAGATGCGCGAGGCCAAAGGTCTCGACGAGATGCTCGCTTCGATGAGCGACGACGTCCGCTGGACGATTATGGGCAAGACCAAGTATTCGCATGTGATGAACGGCAAGCAGGAGATAATTGAAAAGCTGCTCAAGCCGATCTTTGCCGAGCTTGAAAGCATGGGGGCCAACCACGTCGATAACGTGATCGCCGAAGGCGATTACGTTGTGGTCCAGCAACACGCGACCGGCCGCAAGACCAAAACCGGCAATGACTACAACAATAGCTATTGCCTGGTTTACAAAGTGATGGACGGCAAGATCAAAGAGATCACTGAGTATCTCGATACCGAACTGGTTACTTTGGCCTTCGGACGTTAGCCGTCGGAGCAGGAGCGCATATGCGTCGACTCGAAGGGAAAGTAGCCGTTATCACCGGGGCGGCCAGCGGGATGGGACGCGGGACCGCGATCCGTTTCGCTGGCGAGGGCGCGTCAATCGTTATCGCTGATCTCAATCAGGAAGGAGGCGAATCGGTTGTCCGCGAATGCAAAGAGAATGGCGGCAATGCGGTGTTTCACAAAACCGATGTCGCCAGCGAGGAGAGCATCAAGGCCGCGATTGATCGCGCCGTCAACGAATTCGGCCGGCTCGATATCACCTTCAATAACGCCGGTATCGGTGGGGCGCTGGGTCCCCTCGAAGACATCACCGTGGCTGACTGGGATCGCACCTTCGCGATTCTGCTGCGCTCGGTTTTCCTCGGCATCAAGCATTCGGTGCCTCCGATGCGCAAAGGCGGAGGTGGTTCGATTATCTCGACCGCCTCGGTCGCGGGCCTTCGTGGTGGCGCGGGGCCGCTGGTCTACAGCGTCGCCAAGGCTGGCGTGGTGCACCTGACTAAATGCGCGGCGATTGACTATGGCCGCGAGCGCATCCGCGTGAACGCGATTTGTCCCGGTGGAATCAATACGCCTCTCGTCAGCGGCCTGATGCCGGGTGGAGAGGCAGCCGCTGCGCAGTTAATGAAGAACCTCCAGCCGATTCCGCGCGCCGGTGGGCCAGACGATATCGCTGGGATGGCGCTCTATCTCGCCAGCGACGATTCCGAATGGGTGACTGGTACGACGATGGTCGTAGATGGCGGTCTGATGGCCGGACGTCATCTGTTTGGAGGCGATCAATCGGCGTTTGATAATAAGCTCGAATGGTCGGGGCCGAGCTTCGAGTTTCGGAAGAAATAAACTGTTTTCTCGCGATGGCCGAGCGGATTGTCGCATAGTCTCGGCCATCGCACTCTGACTAGCTCCAGTTAAAACGGGAATCAGTGGCAACGAAAAAGCTGCCGGTCATTGCAACCGCGAAAGAGGCGATAAAGCTACCGCTGATTCACTGGCGGGAATTCTTCCGTTTCGGATGTATCCCGTTGGGCATCGTTCTTCTCAGACTGCTGAT
>DATKPK010000018.1:0-6657 GCA_035524095.1 Binataceae bacterium (SeqCode)
CGCGATTGTCGAGAAGCCTCTCTTGACGGTACGCTACACGCGGCATGTGCTGACGCGAGAACTCAAGCGCGCGATGGTTGATAATCTTGGTCTGGGATTGGCGCTGGAGGGTCTCGGTGCTGGCGAGTTCTTTATCAACGACAGCAAACAATAGATGTGGGCCTAAGCGGTCTAGCCACCCAGGCCCTGTTTCTCGACTTTAAGCACGTGAGCCGGCAATACAACTGAGGTAGCGGTGAAGCTGAGACAGTCTAGCCTCCCACTGAATCCTCGCTCGAGCCATCACGTCGGTGGGCTCTGACTGCGAAATGCCTAGGCAGGCGCTAGCAGCAACGGAAGGATTCAGCCACGCCGCCATCTCTTCGATTGCCAGGCAAGCGTCGCTGGCAGCTTGAATTCGGCTGGGAGCAGCGCCAATCGTCCCGGCGTTGCGGTACGGGCTGACCACCAGCCAGAACCAGGAATCCTGACTCTTCCAAACTTCGTAACCGACGCCCAAGTGATAATTCGCGCTACGCATGAGAGCCTCTTTAGATCTTCCAATTTGAGAGAACGCGCTCCCGGGCTGAGCGCTTTGCCACCGACTCCATTGCCGACGAATCGATCGATCAATCCCCGTAGACGGCGAGCCGCAAGATATCCGAGCGACGCGACGCACAGTAACTCGAATAATGTCCGCAAATAGGTTGCGGTTGTCAGCGACACGCCCAGGCCGGTACCAATAGCGAGGTATGCGGCAAGACACACTGGGCATTTCGGCAAGAGCGCAAGGCCGACACTAGGAGCGATCCATCCGGACGCCTTACGGATGCGCCGGATGAAACCTCGCGGCGAGAAACTAGTCTCACCTTCTGCTGCAACGGCTCCGCTCCGTTGGCAACAACCCTGAAGCTTCATTTCCGGTCTTCATACGTGTCGTGGCGCCGGACCCAATCGGTCAAGTTGAACCCAGGACCATTTTCATTACGCCCCTTAGGCGTAACGTCGAGGAACATATATGCGCCAAGACCGCGCTCGTCACCACGTCCGTAGCTCGAATAGGTATGGAAGATGGCGCCATTCTCGTCTTTAAGAAACACGCTGGTGCCATGGAGGTCTTCCATCGAGCCGTCGGTCATCTCGTAATTGTAATAGACCTTGCCCTTCGCGATATCCTCTTTTCTGAAGGAGACGTGAAAATCATAGTTAAAGTCACTGCCGCTGGACGATACCCAATTGAACCGCCAACCCATCCGCCTTTTATATGCTTCGAGTTGTGGAAGCGGCGCCCGTGAGACCGCAACAAAGCTGACATCGTGATGCGCAATGTGCATATTTGGACCATCAACATGGTCGCCAAAGAATGAGCATCCGACACATCCTTCCTTTGCCTGGGGACCGAACATAAAGTGATAGACGATCAACTGACTGCGGCCGTCGAAGAGATCGGCTAGTGTCTTCTCTCCGCTCGGAGTTTCAAACACGTAGGGCTTTTCGATCTTGACCCAAGGAAGATTCCGGCGGGCGGCATTCAATTCGTCGGTCAGGCGCGTGAGCTCTTTCTCCTTGGCCAGCAACTCTTTTCTCGCTTCAACCCATTCATCGCGTGTTACGACATGATGCTCCATAATCAATCTCCTTCTCGATTCTCCTTACTCCACAAGTTCTTAGTAGTGCCCCATGATCCCCTGGCCAGGGAGAGCGAGTCAGCGAATTGCTGTGAGATGATTCGCCAGACGCTCTATAGCGGCGTTCCAGCCGTTCCTATGAGCCTCTTGAATGGCTGCCGACTCGAAGATGGCCTGATGAAGCGTCAGTTTTGTTCTGCCTTGCTGATCCTCTAGTGTTACGGTTAGTAGTGTCTCGGAGCTGATACGCTTGCCGTCCGCACTATCTATGGTGCACGTCCAGACGATGCGTTCTGGCTCAACGATTTCGCGACATACACCGTGCCACCGTGATTCAATTCCATCCGGCGATCGCATTTGGAATCGATAGCTTCCGCCAGGTCGCAAATCCATCTCGCAAACCGGCGTGGTGAAGCCCGCAGGCCCCCACCATCGAGCAAGATGCTCAGGCTCCGTCCACGCTTTGAAAACCAAAGCTCGCGGTGCGTCAAAGATCCGGCTTACTACAAGCTCGCGTTGCGGCGTTTGCGCTCCTTTGTCCAGTTCCAAGTTCACGGATTTCTCCTTTATTTAGGACGCATTTTGTGGCTTTGTTTCGCCTCTTTCCGTTGCAATTCCTGCAGATAGTCATCCAGGCGGTCGAGACTCTCCTCCCAGAAGCGTCGGTATTGCTCGATCCACTCAGCAGCGCTTTTGAGAGCGCGCGCTTCAAGCCGGCATGGCCGCCATTGTGCGTCGCGGCCGCGTGCGATCAGTCCGGCACGCTCAAGCACCTTGAGATGCTTTGAGACCGCGGGAAGGCTCATTCTGAAGGGTTCAGCCAGTTCCGTCACTGATGCTTCCCCAGAAGCTAAGCGGGCGAGGATAGCGCGGCGTGTGGGGTCAGCGAGCGCCGCGAAGGTCGCGGTTAGAGGATCCAGTGTCATTGACTATAAACCGAAGAGTTAATTAACACATTAGTTAAATACTGTGCGCAGCATTTTCTGTCAAGCGCTCAATCCGTTCCTTTCGATGTGGGAGGGGTGGAGTAATTTGGGAATAAGAGAGTTGCTGCTCGGAGACGTCCAGCGCGATCGGTGAAGATTACCGTCCTCCTTCATCTTCCGGCAGCCGCCGGTGTCAACGGCTTGGTAGCATTAGAGATGCCGATAGTCCAACCGACAATATGTCTCACTTTATTGGTGAAGCTGACGCGGGTCGAACGCTAAGCCTTGACGGTCAGATTCCAACCGTCAAACCGGCTCCCTCGACGGAAGACGAAGCCGCCGACGATAAGCGTTCAGCGACCATGCGCAGACGGAAACGCCAGCCGAGCCAAGCGGAGGTCACGGCATGAGCAGCGAAGTAGACGTCAATCTGACTCTCGCCCTTCGCCGCGTCGCCGAGGTTCTGAGAGCCGGTCATCGTCCTCCCCACCATCAGCGGCATTGGACGAAGCTGCAGGTCAAACAGCACGTCGCGCAAGGGGCGATTCACGCCGAGAAGGTTTTACTAAAAGTTCCATCTGATGAGGACGATTTAGGTTCACGCGGCCGCAAGGCTACTGCTCACGTTGGAGTTGCGCGAGCGCTCCCGCGCGGAAAAGGAGCAAGCGTGTGGCCGCAGTAACTATTAGGTTAAATTAGCTACAGAGAGATGTATTATGCTTGAGCTCGTTGCACCCGAAGGTTTTTCGACTAATCCGCCCGAAGTGATCCAATTCCCGGACGGCGGCTTGATGCGCAAGAAACCGAACGGCCGGTGGGATTTTGACGATAGCCGGTATAGCCACTTGCTCGGCAAGTTCGAAATGCAGGGCTGGCGGAAGTACACGCCTCCAGCGCCGAAGCGCGTGTATCGCGATGAACTAGACCGCTTGGTCCACGAACAGCCCTTAACCGTGCGCGAGATAATGCAACGGTGCGCTGACGAAGAGGTGCAAATCCGCCGTGAAGGAAGTCGGCTCCAGATTCGTTCTTTGAGGGGCGGTATCTCAGCCGAGTTGCGCAGGTACGTAGAGCACAATGGGAGCGTGCTCCTTAACGAACTCGATCGGCGAAGGGCCGTCCAGTGGGAAGTAATCGGATGAATTTCAAACACCTGCGCAAGGCAGACGGTACAGTCTGGCGCATCACCAAACTTCGGATCATGGAAGCCAGCCTCGTCGACAACCCGGCGAACGACATGGCGACCATCGAAGAGATGGAATTAGCCAAACGCTACACACAGGAGCAAAGACACACCATGAGTTACATTCGGCCTTCGATTGCGAAATTCCTGCGGGATCGCGGGTTTGGGTACTTGGTGAAAAACGACGATTTGCCCGTGTTCCTCAAAGGAGCGGCGAATCCCGCGACCGGCACGTCAACCGACAGCGGCGGCGACGGTGGCCCTGATAATGAAGCGGGCCCGCTGATCGATGCGGCGCTGGAGGCGGTACGGGAAGTGCTCAAAGACCCGACCGTATTGACCTCGGGTAAGCCTGGCGACCCGGCGGTCTCGTACGACGAGGTGATGGAGCGGGTAGCGGAAGCGCTCAAGCGGCGTCTCGGCGCACCGCAAATCACCGATCGCTCTGCCGATGACGGCGATGATGGGAGCCTCTTTCCGACCTCGCCCGGCGTCGCGGCGGCGGGCGCGCGGGCGGGTACGGGTCCAGACGGGATCATCGAGCAGATCAACCGGGTTCCGAACGGCTATGAGCTCGCCAAGCGACTGCGCACCCTAAACGATGGCGTGGCACTCGTTCGCAAGCTGAACGATGCGGGGCGGACGCCGGTCGCTGGCGGCGCCGCTGGGCTCTTAAAGTGTGAAGCCGAGTCGGAACTTCGCAAGCTGGAGTTTGGCGCGGGTGCTGCCGATTTCAGTAAGGTCATAAGCGAGCCGGGCGACGTCGAGTTGATCAAGCGGCTCTCCGAGCGCGATGCGCAAGTTGGCTGATTTCAGCGTCTTTGATAGCTCACCGCGCACCGAAGATTTCCGTGGTTCTTATTCACCTGGCTGCTTGGTTGATCCGGTCAGCGATCTGACGCGGCGTATCGACAAGATCCATCGCGGCGGCGGGAACGAGATCGAAAAACTGTTGCACTAAAAGGGCATAGCCGGGGTGCCGAGGAGTCTACGCCGCGCATCGGGTGCGGAGCGGGTGGACGGGTCTACACGTACCAGTCTCCACGTGCAGGCCCTCCCCCGGCCCCGGCTTTTGTAAGAGATGGCATTACCAGCGAAACAGACGCGCTATCGGGTACGCCGACGGGATCAGCAGATTCAGCGCATGACCGCGCACTTGCGACGGTTGGCGCCGCACCTGGATAACTACCTATTCACACCGACTATCCACGCCTTTTGCCGCGTCACGATCACGTTGGAGCGAAGCTATGCGACTATCCGTGACGACTCGTTAATCAGCGCTGAGACGGGTGAGCTTCGAGGCAGTGTCGATACCGTGCGGAAACTCGCGGAGACGCAATCGCGCCTGGCCCGTGAGCTCGGGCTGACGCCGGCGACCTTGCGCGCATTCTCGAAAGAAAAACCCGTAGACCTCGCGGCCGTGATGGCCGGCCAGGACGAGGATGACGAACCGCAAGCTCTGGAAAACTGATCCCGTCGCGTTCATCCTGCAGGTGCTCATCGACCCGGAGACGGGCGCGCCGTTCGAGCTCTATCCCGCTGAAATAGAGTTTCTGCGAGCCGCATTGACTATCACGCCAGACGGACGGCTGCCCTATCCCGAGTTAGTATTCGCCGCTCCCAAGAAGAGCGGCAAGACCGGGCTGGCCGCGCTCATGATGCTGTACGTCATCGTCGTGCTCGGCGGCACGTATGCGGAAGGCTATTGCGCGGCAAATGATTATGACCAGGCGCAAGGCCGCGTCTTTCAGGCTGTCTGCCGCATTATTCAGGCATCGCCGTTGCTCCGCGCCTCCGCGAAGATCACGGCGAACCGCATCGAATTCAGTACGGGCTCCACGATCACCGCGATCGCGAGTGACTACGCCGGCGCGGCCGGTAGTAATCCGACCATCAGATGTTTCGATGAGCTTTGGGCCTATACCAGTGAGCGCGCATATCGGTTATGGGATGAAATGGTCCCTCCGCCGACGCGGCGCATCGCAACGCGACTGACGGTGACATACGCCGGATTTGAGGGCGAATCCAAGCTGCTCGAATCGTTTTTCAAACAGGCGATGGCGGGTGAGCAGATCGCGCCATCACTGTATCGCGCGCCCGGGCTCTTGGCGGCTTGGCATCACAAGCCCGTCGCGCCGTGGCAGACGCCGGAGTGGATTGATCAGATGCGGCATCAACTCCGACCCGCGGCGTTTTTGAGGCAGATCGAAAATATGTTCGTCAGCTCGGAATCATCGTTCGTCGAAATGACCTGGTGGGATGCCTGCGTTGATCCGCACCTGCGGCTGGTCGTCGCCGACAAGGGCACGGCGGTATGGATCGGCCTCGATGCCTCAGTCAAGCGTGACAGCACGGCGATCGTGGCGGTGATCTGGGATTCGAGCGCCAAGAAGGTGCGCACGGTTTGGCATCGCATCTTTCAGCCGAAGCCGGGTGATCCGCTCGACTTCGAAGCAACCATCGAACGGACGCTGCTAGAGCTCCGCCAGCGCTTCGATGTTCGTGAGATAAGATTCGATCCCTACCAGCTCGTCGCGGTTGCGCAGCGGCTAACGGGCGCCGGGTTGCCGATGGTGGAATTCCCGCAGTCGGTTCCGAACCTCACTGAGAGCTCAAAGAATTTGTACGAGCTGATCAAAGGCCGCAACCTGGCCGCGTATGCGGATACCGATATTCGTCTTGCTATGAGTCGCGCCGTCCGCCTTGGAGACTGCGCGCGGGTGGAAAATCGCGAAGGAAAGGCAGTCACACAAGATCGACGTGGTTGTCGCCTTGGCGATAGCAGCGCTCGGCGCGGTCGCGAGCAGCGGCGCCGGTGAGCTAGTCCGACGATTTACTGAGCTCACCGAAGCTCTACGCCAGCCGAAAGAGCCCGAGCCCGTCGAGGTGCGCGACGATCCGCTTCTATGGCGAGAATACGGCCGCATCGAGCCGCGGAAGT
>DATKPK010000019.1:0-6502 GCA_035524095.1 Binataceae bacterium (SeqCode)
CAACTGATTCGTAATCAGTAGGTCGTCGGTTCGACTCCGACGGGTGGCTCCAGAAAATCCAAATTGCCGCAAGATTTCTTCCATAGCGCGTACAGAAGATCGGACCCTACCGGGTGCCTAGCTGATAGGCACCATATGACAATCCCAAAACGAGTGCCTGGATCAGCCTAGTAGTCTTTGCGCCGCACTGAGACCCTCGCCGCTAACAGGTCACGTTCAAGGCTCTGCTCTTTCGCGAAGACACGGCTATAGATCAGGTTGGGGCAGGAGTGGTTGCATCTTCAAGGACGGCGGCACGCCACTCGCGCTTGACCGGCAGAATCGGAGGCATCGGAGCGACATCAGGTTCTGCAGTAGGCGCTGGCACTGAATATATGTTTTGCGTTTGCGCGGCTTTGCGCATGAAAAGATTGTAGATGAGCCATTGCGCGCGATGCCGCCCGCCGCGCAGCGGGAAGCGGCGCGCGATTGAAGAGGACCCATAAAAGCCGTCGTATGCGTCAGCCTGGCCAATACGAAGCTCGTCGGCGCTCATTTGCTCAGGACGATAAACAACGTGGGACTGATCGTACATCGTCCAATCGAAGGAAACGATGCGGTTGGCCTTCTTCATCTCGTACCAGGTGAGCGTGCCCGGATACGGAGTAAGTACCGAATAGGCACAGGCATCATAGTTGGCGCTGATGTTAAAGCTAGTGGTCTCGTCGAAAACCGAGCGGTCGTCGCCGTCGAAGCCGAACATGAAAAGGCCGAACACCATAATCCCGTAGGAATGTACTTTCTCGACGAGGGCAGCGAAGTTCTCCGGCCGGTTGACGTGCTTGTGTACGCTTTTCAGAGTCGAACGTGAAATCGACTCGAAGCCGATGCTCAGCATCGTGCAACCGCTTTCAGCCGCGAGCTCAAGCATCCGGTCGTCCTGAGCGAGTTTGGAGGTAACGCCGGCCTGCCAATGAATACCGCGTCCTTTCAGGGCGCGCATGACTTCTTGCGGACGGTCGACGGTGCCGAAGAAGTCGGCGTCGTTGATCGAAATAGTGCGCGCACCGCAATTCTCGATTTCGTGAATGACTTCGTTGACGGGACGGTAGCGGAACTTGAGGCCATTCATCAGCGGCTCTGCGCAAAAGGTGCAGCCCTGGTGACATCCGCGCGAAGTCTGGACGAAAGTGCGATTGACGTAGCGGTTTTTCTTGAGAAGATCGTAACGCGGCATCGGCATCCCGACCATCGGATGCAGCGCGTCCGACTTATAGATTCCACGCATTGAGCCGTTTTTTAGATCATCGAGCAGCTTGCCGATTACAAACTCCGACTCACCGATAACGACGGCATCACTATGCTTCAATGCTTCACTCGGCATGAAGCTCGGATGCACGCCGCCCATGACGACCGGCACGCCCCTGGCGCGAAATTGATCGGCGATCTCATAACCGCGGTTGACGTAACTCGTCATCGCGGAAATCCCGACGAGGTCCGCCTTCAAATCGAAATCGATGGATTCGATATTTTCGTCGGTCAAAATCACTTCGTATTGATCACGCGGAATCGACGCTGCGACGGCGAGCAGGCCCGCGAGCGGAGAGTACAAGGCTCGGTTCAAGTAGATGGGCCGGGTCGTGATCGAATCCGTTTTCGGATTGATGAGATGGATGATGCGGTTCCGCACGAACATTCTCCTGTGACTCGTCCGCGATATTGTGATGCGCCGACGGTATCATCCCTTAGAGATGCTCGATACTGGCAAGAAAAGGCGAAGCCTGAATAGTTGCAAGAGGCAATTGGGTGCTTAGGCTGCGCGGCGAGGCTGATTTCTCCGGCCGCATTCGCATGAGGCTCATACAGCCGAGAGCGGCGGAGATGACCAGTTGGACTAATGCGTGGGGAAGAAGCGGTTTGCCGGACGCGGCAGGCCTAGATTCTCCCTGAGGGTGGCGCCCTCGTAAGTGCTGCGAAAGATCCCACGACGCTGGAGTTCAGGCACAACGCGATCAACGAAATCGTCAAGTCCTCCGGGCAGATAGGGGAACATGATGTTGAAGCCGTCTGAGGCTTCCGTGAAGAGCCATTCTTCCATCTGATCGGCAATGGTTGCCGGCGTGCCGATGAAGGCGAGTCCGCTGTAACCACCGACCCGCTGCGCCAATTGGCGGACGGTCAACTTCTCACGTTTCGCCAATTCAACAATTCGTTCGCGACCGCTTTGGCTCGCGTTGCTTTCCGGAATCGGTGGCAACGCTCCGTCGGGGTCGAAACCTGACGCGTCGTGGCCGAGCGCGATCGAGAGCGAAGCGATCGCGCTGTCGTAATGAACGAGACTGTCGAGGCGGGCACGCTTCTCCCGTGCCTCGTTGGCGGTATCGCCAACTACGACAAATGCCCCCGGCAAAACCTTAAGATGGTCACGGTCGCGGCCGAGCTTGGCCATGCGGCCTTTAACGTCGGTGTAGAAAGCGCGGGCATTGTTGATACTACTTGCAGGCGCAAAAATAACCTCAGCGGTTTCGGCGGCAAGCTGGCGTCCGGCCTCTGAGGCGCCCGCCTGGACGATAACCGGCCAGCCCTGAATGGGCCGCGCGATATTCAGCGGTCCGCGTACTTTCAGATGTTCGCCGACGTGATTCAGGACGTGAAGCTTCGCTGGATCGAAGTAGACGCCGGCTTCGACGTCACGAATGAAAGCGTCGTCCGCCCAGCTATCCCAGAGGCCCGTCACGACGTCGAAGAACTCGCGTGCGCGGCGATAGCGCTCGTCATGCTCGACGTGTTCCTCAAGGCCAAAGTTCTGCGCCTCATCGGGATTGCCGGAGGTCACGACATTCCAGCCGGCGCGGCCTCCGCTGAGATGGTCGAGCGAGGCGAATTTCCGTGCGACGTGGAACGGCTCATTGTAAGTGGTCGAAGCAGTGGCGATGAGCCCTAGATTTTCAGTGAGAACGGCGAGGGCCGGCAGGAGCGTCAGCGGATCGAATGAAGTGACAGTGGCGCTACGCTTCAACCCCTGAATCGGCATGTTGAGCACAGCGAGATGATCGGCCATGAAGAAGGCATCGAAGCGCCCGCGCTCGAGGGTCTGCGCGAGGCGCTTGATATGGTTGAAATTAAAGTTCGCATCGGGCCAGGCGCCGGGGTAGCGCCACGCGGCGGTGTGAATGCTGATTGGCCGCATGAAAGCACCGAGCCGCAATTGACGCGAGTTGCCCATCTCTCCCTTATAGCCGAACTGCGTTACCGATTCATGCGGAGAAGGCAGCTACGAATTGCGCACGCCAGATCGAAGCGGTGGGACAACAAGATCGAGCATCACAGGGTTGGACACGTAAGGCGGCATTTTTGTAGGCTCGCGACGTGCGCAAGGACATTTTACATTGAGGTGAGCGATGGCCAACTGGAATCTGAAGGACAAAGCGGCTATCGCCGGAGTGGGCAATTCAGCCTACGGCCGGCGCCTGATGCGCAGCCCGATAGACTTGGCGGCCGATGCGATCGCCGCTGCGCTCGACGACGCGGGACTCAAGCGCACAGACCTCGACGGCATGATCGTCAGCTTTGGTTCGCCAATCGGCGCCGACGGCGACTCAATCGCGTCGGTATTGGGGCTGAAGCTGCGGTCGTGCAATCAGACGTGGGCGCACGGACGTTTTACCGCGAGTTGCGTGCAATGGGCCGCGATGATCGTCAACGCGGGATTCGCCGACGCCGTCGCGTGCCTAGCGTCGGTTAGCTTTTCGGGGATGCGGCGTCCGATGATGGGCGGGGCGAGCGACAAGGAAGGCGGACGTGAAGCGGGCGGCGGTCATGGCGAGGACCCGGTCTACGGGATGACTTCGCCGGGAGCAGGAGCGGCACTCGTCGCGCGGCGCTACTTCGAACGTTATCACGCGAGCAGCCGCGACCTCGCTGCTGTTCCAGTGGCGCTGCGCAAGCATGCGTCGATGAACCCGATCGCGATCATGCGCGAGCCTTTCGATATCGAAGACCATCAGCAGTCACGCTTCGTATGCGAGCCATTGCATCTGCTCGACTACTGCCTAATCAACGACGGGGCCGCATGTGTGATAGTGACTACCGCCGAACGCGCTCGCGACCTGCGAAAGCTGCCAGTCTATATCAGCGGGATGCAGGGGTTGCCGGGTGGCAACGAGGAATTCATTTGGGCCTATCCAGGACTCGGCGTCGTGCAGCAATCCGTATTTGAGTATGAGGCGGGGCTACAGCCGGTTTATCAAATGGCAGACGTCAAGCCGGAAGATATCGACATACTATATAGCTACGACGCCTTTTCGATTCTGCCGTGGATCGCGCTCGAGCGCTTCGGCTTCTGCAAGCCGGGTGAGGCGCCGGATTTTACGCGCGATGGACGAATCGAAATCGGCGGCGACTTACCTTTGAATACCAATGGCGGGCTGCTATCCGAAGCACACATTATGGGCTGGAACCATCAAGTGGAAGCCGTCCGGCAGTTGCGCGGCGAATGCGGTGCGCGTCAGGTCAAGGACGCGAAACTGATTCAGTGGGCGAATGCCTATGGCGACGCATTGATCTATCATACTTGATCAAGCTACTCAGTGGCTTGCCCCGATGGATATTTACTAGCTGCCGCTCACTTGGAATTTGACTATGCAAATTGCTAGTCACCGGCCCCAGGAGCAGATAAGTGGTTTAATGGCCGCCATCTATAGCAGGTTATTCGGCGGACTCTGGCAATCAACTGGAAATCTGCTAGCCTTCGCTCCGGTTTGAGTACGCGCGCCGGTGATGAGAGCCGGACGGAACCCGGGAGGATCGGAGATGGCAGATACGCCGGCACGCATTCTCGACGGCTACAAGGTTCTCGACTTCAGCCAAGTGCTGGCGGGACCGACGGTGACGCGCCTGATGGCTGAAATGGGCGCAGAAGTAATCAAGGTCGAACTGCCGCCCGGCGGTGATCGCTCGCGAGGCCTGCCGTTTCTACGCGACGGCCGGAGCGGTTATTTCGTCCAGCAGAATCGCGGCAAGAAAAGCCTTTGTATTGATCTCAAGCAAGCGGCGGGTCGTGCGGTAATCCGCGATTTGATTCCCAAAATGGACGTGATCGTGGAGAATTTCTCGCCCGGGACCATCGGGCGGCTGGGCTTCGACTACGAGACGGTACGCGAACTGAATCCGCGCGTAGTGATGTGCTCGATCTCGCTATGCGGCCAAACCGGTCCGTCGTCATACAAGCCCGGCTTCGATCATATAGGGGCGTCACTAGCCGGAGTGCTTGATATGACGGGCGAGACGGATGGTCCGCCGATTTTGAATACGATGGGAATCGGCGATATCAGCACTGGGGTTCACGGATTCAGTGCGGTGCTCGCGGCTTTGCTGTGGCGCGAACGCACGGGACGCGGCCAATGGGTCGATGTATCCCTCGTCGATACTTACTTTCATTACCATGATCTGAGCGCACAGGTCTTAAGCCTCAGCAGTGGAGAAATCAAACCGCGAAGGAGCGGACGCCATCATTATCTGGTCACGCCTGGCGGAATTTTCAAAAGCCGCGAAAGATATATTTTTCTAGTTGCCCTGGACCATCAATGGCCCGACTTGTGCCGGACGATGGACCGAGTAGACCTGGCTAATGATCCGCGTTTCAATTCAAATCCCAAGCGGACGCAAAACGCGACTGAGCTAATCAAGATAATCGAAGACTGGCTGCAGGCACTACCTAGTGACGCAGAAGCTCTGAAACGTCTCGACGAGAATCGAGTGCCTAACGCCCCAGTGCTGAGTGTCGAAGAGGCCGTGAAGCATCCGCAACTGCGGGCGCGGCGTACCGTTCGCAAGATCCAGGATCGGATCCTCGGCGAATTCGAAGTGCCGGGATTTCCGATGCGGTTCTCAGAATTTCCCGATGAGTTGACACTCTCGGCTCCATTTCTCGGCGAGCACAATAGCCAGATACTAAATGACTATGCCGGGTACTCCACCGCACAAATCAAAGAACTGGAAACAGCGGGTATTCTGCATAATCGCGACCGCTAGATGAGAAAGATTAATCAGTCGAAAAAGGTTGACGACTATGAAATTCATGCTCCATCTGACGCCTGCTGTGCCAGCATCTCCGATTGAGCGCGAGCGGCTTCGGCCAATCGCTCACCGCACTGACAAAACCCAACAGATGCTGGGCGAGATGGTCGAACTGGCACAGCTCGCGGAAGAACTAGGGTTCAGCGCCGTGACGTACTCGGAGCATCATTTTTATACTGAAGGCTTAGAGGCCGGGGCTACGCCGACGCCCCATCTGCTGAATCTGCTGCATCATACCAAACGGATCAAAGTGGGACCGGTGGGATTCGTGCTGCCAACCTGGGATCCAATCCGGCTCGCGCTCGATGTGGCATGGGCGGATCAGATGAGCCATGGGCGCGTCCTGGTGGGGCTTGCGCGCGGCGTTTTCCCCCGTTGGGTGAACGTCTTGGGGCAGAAGTACGGCATCCAGCCGGGGGCGCTCGGGCCGGAAGCTGAAGAGCAT
>DATKPK010000020.1:0-23298 GCA_035524095.1 Binataceae bacterium (SeqCode)
CTCCAAGCGTGTTGAGGCTCGAATCGCGCCATTGTGCGGATGGTGAAGACAGCGCGACTTGAGCAAGGTCCCCTAAACGTTGCTCACGCACTGATACCGAACGAGTCGAGCATTACGCCGAAAAATGAAATCCTGTCAATCGCTAAAAATTAGTCCGTCTGCTTATCCGCATTAGAAGATTAGGCAAAACAGGTAGTTCGCCACTCTCGCCACATAGAGATAAGCTGGTTTCGTTTACAACTCTAAGATTGCATCGAAATCATAAAGCACTTTATAGGTGCTATCGCTGTCGCCTCTCTCCGACAAAAAGGGCGCGGTCACCAAGTCACATCCTCCTCCGCAACATAGCCCCCGCATCAGCGTGCCGAAACGGATCGAGCAAGACGACGAAAAGCGAAGCATCGGTCCGCATTAGCGTTTTTGCGATTCGTCCGACCGATTCACGATCGCGCCATTGGAAGGCGCGCTCGCCTGTGAGGATTCACCATCGCGCACGCATAGGCGTGAGCTTTTGCCCCGCCAATCTGCCAATCCACTGAATATTTGTTCGGCGAATTTTCGCCCGCTGCCAATAATCTGCCTAAGCTGATGGAGCAGTCTTCGTGGTGCGAAACGGCGATGAATCAAGATTTCTGGCAGCGGCGGCGCGTCCTCATCACCGGCCACACCGGCTTCAAAGGCGGCTGGCTCGCGATTTGGCTGAGTCAACTCGGCGCCCTAGTCAGCGGCGTCGCACTCAAGCCCGCGACCGACCCTTCCTTGTATGAGGTCATCCGGCTCGGTCAGAGAATCGAGTCATCGATCGCCGATATTCGTTACGAGGCGGCCGTATTGCGCGCGTTCGCGAAAATCCAGCCGGAGGTGGTTTTCCATCTGGCCGCGCAGTCACT
Organism: Binataceae bacterium (SeqCode); assembly: GCA_035524095.1. GTDB lineage: Bacteria > Desulfobacterota > Binatia > Binatales > Binataceae > DATJUF01. Next base: position 891 of record DATKPK010000020.1, read on the forward strand.
GGTCCGCCGCTCTTATCGTGATCCGATAGCCACTCTGGCCACCAATGTGATGGGCACGGCGCACGTGCTCGAAGCGGCCAGGAGAACCGCTTCCGTCCGCGTCGTCGTCGTGGTGACCAGTGACAAATGTTACGCGAATCGGGACACGCCGGAGGCTCATCAGGAAGAGGACCGCCTTGGAGGCTGCGACCCGTACAGCGCCAGTAAAGCTTGTGCGGAACTCGTAACTTCCGCATATCAGCGATCGTTTTGCGATTCGGACCGATTAGCGATCGCGACCGTGCGCGCCGGCAACGTTATCGGCGGCGGCGATTGGGCCGAAGACCGCCTTGTCCCCGATGCGATTCGTGCGCTCAGCCGCGGCGAGCCGCTGCGTGTGCGCAATCCCCATTCCGTTCGCCCGTGGCAGCATGTCCTGGAGCCGTTAGCCGGCTATCTGATGCTCGCGCACAATCTTCACGCCGAGGGGCAGAGATGGGCGCAAGCGTGGAATTTCGGACCGGACCCCGGCGACGCTTGGGAGGTGTGCCACGTCGCCGATCAATTAGTTAGAAATTGGCAATCGGGCTCGTGGACCGCGTTCCCCCATGAAGGATCACCTCACGAAAGCGCCCAGCTACAGCTCGATTCCACCAAGGCACGCGCTGCCCTCGGATGGAAGCCTGTCCTGCCGCTCAGCGATGCAATCCGTCTCACTGTCGATTGGTATCGCGCCGTGATGGAAGGTGCGGACGCCTTCGATCTTACCTGCGCGCAGATTCGCGAATTCCAAAACAAGGCCGTAGCGTCTTCATCGGGCACTGAGATTCAAGCTCCCACTACCGCATTCTCTAAATGGTAAGCGAAATGAATAACGGCTTATGCCTCGGTTGCAGCGCCCGATTGCCGCCACCGTTTCTCGATCTCGGCCGAACCCCATTAGCCAATTCCTATATCAATCCGGACCAGGCGGCGCTTCCCGAGCCGACTTTCCCTTTGGCCGTGGCTTACTGCACCGAGTGTCATCTCGCGCAATTGAAGGAGCGCATACCGCCAGCCGAATTATTCACTGATTATGCCTATTTCTCTTCCTACTCAGACAGCTTCACGATTCACGCACAGCGCATGGCGGTAAGCCTCTGGGAGAGGTTCGGACTTGGCAGCCATAGCCAGGTCGTCGAGGCCGCCAGCAACGACGGCTATCTCCTGCGCTATTTCCGCGAATTAGGCGTCCCGGTGCTGGGCGTTGAGCCAGCGCGGAATATCGCCGCGGTCGCACGCGCACGAGACATCCCGACTATCGAGGAATTCTTCAATACCTCCACGGCCGTTGATATCGCACGTCGTATCGGGCGCGCCGACCTAATCATCGGCAACAATGTCCTCGCGCACGTGCCCGCTATCAATGACTTCATGCAAGCCGTCGCTTTGCTGATGAAGCCGGCGGGTGCGGCTGTGTTTGAGTTTCCCTATCTTGTCGAACTGCTCGAGCGCGGCGAGTTCGATACAATCTATCATGAGCACGTGTTTTATTTTTCGCTACATGCCATAGCGGCCATCGCGGCCCGCGCAAATCTGGAAGTTTACGACGTCGAGACCCACGAGGTTCATGGTGGGTCTCTACGAATCTTCCTGCAACATCCGGGAGTGCGCGAGCGAAGCCCCGCGGTTGCCGCAATGATCACCTCCGAGCGGCGCAAGGGCCTATTGTCAGCCGATTGCTATCAGGCGTTCGGCTCCAAGGTCGCGTTTATCAAGCACTCCCTGTTACAGCTCCTCCACGAATTGCGACGCGCCGGTCAGCACGTCGCCGCCTATGGCGCCCCAGCCAAGGGCAATACCCTGCTTAACTATTGCGGCGTCAGCACCGACCTGATCGAATTCACCGTCGATCGCAGCCCTCATAAGCACGGCCGTCTATTACCCGGCTCGCATTTGCCGATCTATCCGGCGGAGGAACTGCTGCGCCGCCACCCCGATTACGCGCTGATTCTGCCTTGGAACATCGCCGGCGAAATCGTCGCTCAGCAACATCCCTACCTCAAGGGCGGGGGCCGCTTCATTGTTGCGGTGCCAGAGCCACGGATTTTGTAAAAATGATCAGCAAAGCCAAAGCGGCACTGATAGTCAGCGGCCGATGAAATTCGTTGAGACCGAATTACCTGGCGCCTTCGTCATCGAGCCGGAACCGCTGAGGGACCCGCGCGGATTCTTCGCCCGCACCTTTTGCGCACATGAATTCGCTGGTCGCGGTCTCGACCCACGAATCGTCCAATGCAGCGTCTCCTTCAACCATCGGCACGGCACCCTGCGCGGGATGCATTACCAATCCGCACCTTTCGAAGAGACCAAACTGGTGCGATGTACCGCTGGTTCTATCTACGACGTAATTCTCGATCTGCGCCATTCCTCGCCAACTTTTCGCCGCTGGATCGCCGTCAATCTCAGTGCGGCGAATCGGCGCATGCTCTACGTCCCGGCCGGCATGGCGCACGGCTTCCAGACGCTTGAGGACGCGAGCGAGGTCTTTTACCAAATCTCCCAGCCGTATTCGCCCGAGCATGCCCGCGGCGTCAGATGGAACGACCCCATTTTCGCGATTACATGGCCGTTGGCTGACCCAGCCTTGTCTGAGCGCGATCGCACCTACCCGGACTTCGCGCCATGAAGCGCGTATTGATTACCGGCGCGTCTGGCTTTATCGGACGCCATTGCCTCCAACCCTTGCTCGATTATGGTTACGAGGTTCATGCCGTCGCTCGCCAGCGGTTGCCTGCGAGCGACAGCATAACCTGGCACCTGGTCGATCTGCTTGAGGGGGGAGCCGCCTCGGCGCTTGCCTGCCGTGTCCAAGCAACGCACCTGCTTCATCTGGCCTGGTGCGCCTCCCCGTTTGATTACCTGACGAATCCCGTCAACCGCCAATGGGTATCCATCACTCTCGAACTCGCCGGCGCTTTCATTGCCGCCGGCGGTAATCGTTTCGTCGGGGCCGGAAGCTGTGCGGAATACGCCCCGAGTCCGACACGCTGCATCGAGGATGCCACACCGCTGCGTCCCGCAAGCCTCTACGGCGAATCCAAGGTCGCAGCCTGTCGAGGACTCGCAGCGCTAGCGCAAACCGCGCGGCTCCATTTCGCCTGGGGACGGGTCTTTTTCCCCTACGGTCCTTATCAGGCGCGCGCGAGGCTGATCCCTTCAGTCATCACAGCGCTCCTCCAGCGCGATCCGATTCATTGCCCTCCTAGCGATCAGTTGCGCGACTTCATTTATGTCCAGGATGCCGCCCGCGCCTTAGTCGTGCTCCTCGATAGCGAGTTGACCGGCGCCTGCAATATCGCCTCAGGCTCACCGGTCACAGTACGGGACCTCATCAGCTTTATCGCGCGCCTGACCGGCGGCAAGGAACTCCTGTCTTTCGATGCTCCTGCCCAGCGTGCCGCTAAGCCGGCCTCCATCGTCGCCGACACGAACCGGCTGTGTCGCGAACTTGGCTGGCATCCGCGCCTGCCCCTCGAAGACGGCCTCAAACAGACGATTGACTGGTGGCGAGCCAATCTCTGCAACTGATGCATCACCCTCTGTAAACCCGGCCTGCCGCTTCTCACCGGATTGATGCTGTAACCTCGCGGCGGTTGCGACATACTATAGTATATGGCGACGGCCAAACTTGCGTATGCAGCAATGCTGGCGTTGATCGTCTTGCCGGGATGTTCCCTGCAACCCGCCACCGCCCCTCCGCCGGTCGTCGCAACCGATAGCGCCCCTCATGCGCTGCCTTTCAAAGGGCGCCTCGCCTCAGGCGACCCGCGCGAATTGCCTCCGGCGGTCGCGATGTCTCTATCGCCCGCCTCTTCTATTACTTTCCAGTATCGTGAGGAACTGAGTCACGACGAGTACCACATTCCGCTCTATGTCACCGCGCTCGACCCGGTAACCTATTTCGGTGCGCCCCTCGGCGACTACGGCATAACTGCGTTCGCGTCACTGACTATCATCGGTCCCGACGGTAAAGTCATTGGTGACTATACGCGGCGTGCGTATGTATCTAAATCCTACAGTCTGTATTCCGAGCCGACTCATCGCGAACTTGAAGACGCCGCTCGCGCAGAAGTCCGCGCGAAAATCGATCAAAGCCTTTATGCTGATTGCGATCGGCTTGCGCAGGCGCTTGCCGCCGCACCTGCGGTGACATCAAACAACTCAACTGAATGAAGCGGACGTTGCTGATACTAGGCGTGATAGTCAGTGCATGTGCCGTTCAGGGCCCACCCTTCCGGCGTGCTACTGCCCCTCCAGGAAACTCGACTGTCTACGTCTATCGCCCATATCACTATGGTAGTTCGCTGGTACTACCCGCCGTAACCTGTGGCGATGATACAGCCAGGATCGGGCCAGGCGGCTATCACGCCTTTATCGTTCCGTCCAGTCAGCCGATCATATGCCATGTCGCTGCGGAAACTACCGACGAAGTGGAATTCGACGATACTCAGCCGCGCGCTTACTATATCCGCGAGGAACTAGGATGGGGCATGTTGAGCAGCCATCCTCATCTGAATCCGATCGACACTGACAAGGCTCAGACTGAGATTGCGCGATGCTGTGTCGAGCAAAAGAGTATCGCTAACCAGCCGCTTAACCCTAAGCAATAACCGCCGTATCAGGCAGCCGTTAACTTTTCGGGATTAAAGTCCAGCCGCCTCTGTCAGTAAGGCGCTTCGCCTCGCCGGATTTCATTGTTCTGCATCTGATTACCGATTAAATAGCCCGCTCCTGCGCCTGTGAGACCACCAATCGCGGCACCCGCTCCAGGAGCGCCAACCGCTGACCCGACCAGCGCCCCGCCACCCGCTCCGATAGCGCCTCCCGCCAAGGTGCCCTTTTCACGTGTCGTCAACGGCGCGCCTTCGCAACCCACCGCACCTGCCAGCATCAGCGCCGCCAGAGCGATCACGGCGGCCCTTCGCCACGTTCGCGCCTTCTTGGGGCGCCAGGCATCGAGTTCAACTACCCTCGCGTTACTTTTATCATTGTATCCACGCAACATATCTTACCCCGTGGGCATAAGAGCCAATCAAGACACGCAAGACTTAGCGTCGCCATGTAAACTCTAGCTGCAAGGACTCTGCCACGAGTAAAATTGACTGGAAGAAGAAATAAATTGTTACAAGCCAAAGGAAGCCAGCTGGAACCCGGTAATAATTCCCGGCGCGATCAAGCGTGAAGAGATTTGAACGTCAATCGTGTCTCGCCAGCACACGCTATTATTCTGTCCGGCAGCGAATGAAAGTGGCGCGACCGCTTCGGCAATCGCGCCTTACTGATTTCAGAGTTTCAGATTCATCTGCGCCTGCCCGGTCGCCGGATCGACCGGCACCGAGATATGCGAGTGGAAGATCTTCCACTGCCCATCCACTTTGTGCAGCGAATCGGTCACACGCAGTGTTGCCTCCATCGGCTTGCCATCTTTGCCGGTCCAGGTGAAATGCTGGATGCTATTCACGATTCCCAGGCGGCCGTCGGTCACCACATCGATCTGCAGAAATTCGCCTTTGATGTTGGTCGCATTAGCGAAGAAGTTATTGAAATCGGTACGCACCGCTTTTTCGCCGACATATTGCAGCGGCGGCTCGAAATCGAATACCGAAACTTTGTTAGGATCGTAGAAGGTCAGAGCCTCGTCGGCGCTGGTCGCATTAATTAGCTTATGCTCAAGTTCAGTGATCTGCGCCTTGGCGTCGCTGGACGCGTGCGACGCTGAAGGTATCCCGCCCACCCCAATCAGCGCTGCCAACACGACGATCAACAATCCAGATCTTTTCATAAGGCTCCTCCCTATAAGGTTGGCCGGAAGCTAGTCGATGGCAATCCTCCGCGTCAAGCGCGGCGCTTTCACAACTGCAGCCGTGCCGAGCTATTTCAATCGAGAAGCATCTTGGGAAACATCGAGACTACTGCGTTCGCTGTGGCTATAATCTGATCGATTCGGCTAACGGCAAAGAAAAGGATGCAGTTGTTTTGAGATTTAGGATCATTGCGATCGAGTCTAATTGGATGAATTATGCGGAGGCATGGATCTGTGTTCTCGCTAGTCCCGAAGACGCTTGCGCTCCTCGCTATCCTCGCCACTACTTTGTTAGGTGCTGAAGTCTCAGCCGCAACCTTCCACCATTGGATCGCTATGAGCAATACTGCGATTTCGATTACCGGTGATGTTCAATTCAGTCCATCGAGTATCCTCTTCGCGAACCATACGAAACTGAAATTGACACCTGCTGGGAGCGCCGAGGGCCTGACTTGGTTTGATTCGATGCGCGGCGAGCCAGTTGAATTGTATAAAATAGCCGGCTGGAAGAATCCACGTCTGTTGAATCGAAACTATCTCTGCGGAGCCCGCGTTCAGCCCACTTTTCTCAGCGTCCTCGAACATGGCGACGATGTCTATCTCACAGTTTTCTCCGGTAACGAGGTTCCAACCACGAAAGACTATGAGTCCCGCATCTGCGCCGGGCTTAGCTACTCCTTGAAATAAGCTTGCGCCTCTAGCTGAACCACTATCACGGATCCGCTCACGCTGGACGACTCTGCTGACGTTGCATTATAATGCACTTCGCTGATGCGTAAAATCGTTGCCACTAAGGAAACACGAACTGAGACTCCGGGGGCGGCGTCATCCGACCTGCTAAAAACCCTTGGAACCCGCGTGCGTGATGCTCGCGCGCGCCACGGCATGACTCGCCGTATGCTCGCCCATGATTCTCGCATCTCAGAACGCTACCTGGCTGAGCTGGAAAGCGGGCGCGGCAATCTTTCGATTGTTCTCCTCAAGAGACTAGCCGCTGCGATCGATGTGCCTTTGACCGAACTTGTCGATGAAGGGCCACGTCCGCCAGCTGAATTCGTGATGCTTACGCAAAGGCTGCGCAGGCTCACGTCCGAAGAACTGGCACAAGCCGCTGCGATTATCAGGAAACGCTTCGGGCGCTCGGACAACCGGCTTGATCGTATCGCGCTCGTCGGGCTGCGCGGCGCGGGCAAGACTACCTTGGGCAAGCTGCTCGCAGCTCATCTCGGTTGGGAATTCATCGAGTTGAGCCGCGCCATCGAACGCGAAGCCGGCGTTCTATTGGCCGAAATTTTCGAGTTCGGCGGTCAAGCGGCTTACCGTCGCTACGAATTGCGGGCGCTCGAAGCCGTCGTCGGCGCCAGGCGTGGGATCGTTCTCGCTGCTGGTGGCGGTCTCGTCGCCGAGGCTGCGACTCTCCAACGCTTGCTCGACACCTGTTACACCGTATGGCTGCAAGCCTCGCCGCAGGAACACTGGGACCGCGTACTCAATCAAGGGGATGATCGCGTGCGCGTAGGCACCTGCGACAGCGAGGCTCTCGCCGATATGCGGCGGATTCTGGCGCAGCGCGAAAGCCTCTACCAGATGGCTGACGCGCCGCTGGACACTAGCGGCAAGTCGATTCCTGAAGCACTGAAAGAACTGGTCAAGTTGGTGGCGAAGCGCGCCCGAACCGTCTAAACCATAGCCTTCAATTTCCGTTTGCCAAAATTTCTACTGTATGCAATATAATGCAGGGCACGGCAGCGAGAACTCTTTGGCGGGTGCCCTACTAATGATCGAATTCAGAACGCATCCCCTGCATTATCGCCATTGGCGGCTCACTTGTAACGGGCCCATAGCAAGCTTGGCTCTGAACGTCGAGGAAAATGGCGGTATCAATCCGGGCTATGAGCTAAAACTTAACTCCTACGACCTGGGCGTCGATGTCGAACTCAACGACGCTATTCAGCGGCTTCGCTTCGAGCATCCAGAGATTTCCTGCGTGGTTATTACCTCCGCCAAAGAACGAGTGTTCTGCGCGGGCGCCAATATTCAGATGCTGGGGCTCGCGGATCACGGTTTCAAAGTTAACTTCTGCAAGTTCACTAATGAGACTCGGCTCGCTCTGGAGGATGCCTCAGAAAACTCGGATCAACACTACATCACAGTGATTAACGGACCATGCGCGGGCGGTGGCTACGAACTCGCACTTGCCACCGAACATATTATGCTGGCTGATGACGGTTCGACTACGATATCGCTCCCCGAAGTACCACTGCTTGGCGTCTTGCCCGGCACCGGCGGACTTACCCGGTTGGTTGATAAGCGCAAGGTTCGACGCGATCGCGCCGACTTCTTTTGCACGACCGAAGAGGGTATTCGCGGCAAGCGGGCGCTCGAATGGGGACTCGTCGATGAACTCGTCGCACGCAGCCACCTGGCCGAAGCAACCGCCAGCCGCGCTGCCGAGTACGTCCGCTCCTCAACGCGTCCGGCCGCCGCGAAGGGTCTGGAGTTGACTCCGCTCGAACGTATCATCACTGATAATCGCATTGACTATCGTTACCTCAGCGTAGTACTCGAATGCGATCGCTCGGTCGCGACTTTCATCCTCCAAGGACCGCCGTCATCGCCGGGCCAAGCAAATCCCGATGCTCTAGATGACTCGTTTTGGCCACTAGCTCTTGCACGCGAGCTTGAAGATGCGATTCTTCATCTTCGCTTCAACGAAGAAGCTATCGGTATCTGGATATTTCGCACCACAGGCGACGCAGATCTAGTCGATGAGCATGATCGCTGGCTGATCGAGCATCATGAGCACTGGCTGGTGCGCGAGATTGTTCTATACTTAAAACGGATGCTGAAGCGTTTGGATCTAAGTGCGCGCTCATTATTTGCTCTGATCGAGCCCGGCTCATGCTTCACCGGCAGCCTGCTCGAATTAGCACTCGCCGCAGACCGCTGCTATATGCTTAACGGCACGCACGACGGTACAGGAATTCCCGCCGCGACAATCCGTCTGACCCGCATGAATTTCGGACCACTGCCAATGGGTAACAGTCTTTCCCGCCTCCAAGGCAGGTTTCTTTCTGATCCTGCTCATGTGGAACGGCTTGAAATGCACATCGGCGAAAATCTGGATGCTGCAACAGCCACCGAATTAGGCTTAGTAGGATTCACACCAGACGACATCGACTGGGATGATGAAGTGCGGCTTGCGCTCGAATCGCGCGCGGCGTTTTCGCCCGACGCGTTGACCGCCCTCGAAGCTTCTCTCCGTTTCGCCGGACCAGAAACGATGGAGACTAAAATCTTCGCGCGTCTCTCCGCATGGCAGAACTGGATTTTTCAACGTCCCAATGCGGTCAGCGATCGCGGCGCGCTCAAACTGTACGGTACCGGCAAGCGACCCGCCTTCGACCCGCGGAGAACCTAGTGATGGCGATTGACTATTCCGAACGGATTCCTAATAACGTTAATCTTTCCGAGAATCGCCGGCTGCAAAGAGCATTGGAAGAGTGGCAGCCCAGGTTCCTTGGCTGGTGGGATCAACTGGGGCCCGCCGGCTACCAGCACTCCGATGTCTATCTCAGGACCGCTATCTCAGTCGACGCGCAGGGCTGGGCCACCTTTGGTTACGTGCGGATGCCTGAGTATCGCTGGGGCATTTTTCTTGCCGAACCGGAAACGCATCGGACTATCACTTTCGGCCAGCATAAGGGCGAACCGGTATGGCAAGACGTGCCGGGTGAGTATCGCGGAACGCTGCGGCGCTTGATCGTAACACAAGGCGACACCGAGCCAGCCTCGGTTGAGCAACAACGTCATCTTGGTGCCACTGCGCCCTCGCTCTACGATCTGCGCAATCTCTTTCAAGTGAATGTCGAGGAAGCTCGCCATCTCTGGGCAATGGTCTATCTGCTGCAAGCGTACTTCGGGCGTGACGGCCGCGAGGAGGCCGAGGCCTTGCTCGAACGCCACTCGGGCAGTACGGACCATCCACGCATACTAGGCGCTTTCAATGAGCCAACATCCGACTGGCTGTCATTTTTCATGTTCGCCTATTTCACTGATCGCGACGGCAAATACCAGCTCGCGAGTCTCGCCGAGTCGGGCTTCGATCCTCTGTCTCGCACGTGCCGTTTCATGCTGACCGAAGAGGCCCATCATTTGTTCGTCGGTGAGATGGGCGTCGCGCGCATAGTCGAGCGCACCTGCGATTTGATGAAGCAGCACATGACCGATCGGGTCGGCGATTACGGCGCCATCCCGCTCGCGATCCTCCAACGCTACCTCAATTTACATTACTCAGTTTCGCTTGATCTGTTTGGTTCCGAAGTTTCGACTAATGCCGCCAACTACTATACCGCTGGACTCAAGGGCCGTTTCAAAGAACTCGATCACACGGATGATCACTTACTCACAGACAAGAGCTTTGCGGTAACGACGGTTGAAGAAGGTCGAATCGCTGAGGCGCATAAGCCCGCATTATTGGCTATTAACGAGATGCTGCGTGAGGACTACGTGCGTGATTCGGCGCGAGGTCTGGCCCGCTGGAACAAAATCATTCGCGACGCCGGAATCGATTTCGAGCTCAAACTCCCTCATCGCGGCTTCAATCGCAGGATTGGCGCCTTCGCGGGCGCGAACATCTCCCCAGAGGGTCACCTGTTAGCAAGAGAAGCGTGGCGCGCGAACGAGCGTAGCTGGCTGCCAACGTCGGAAGATCGGGTTTTGGTTGCCTCGCTGATGAAACCGGCCGTTGAATCTGGAACCTTCGCGTCGTGGATCGCACCACCCGCCCGCGGCATCAATCACCAGCCGATTAATTTCGAGTATGTGAAGCTGTAGTTGAGAACCATGCCGGAACACATAAACACACGGGCGAAAGAGCTTGATCCGTGCATTAGACTAAGTATCGGCCCGAATGATACAACCTTTGCACCATAAAGCTGGTGAAACTACCAGAGCAGGAGAATTCGTTTGAAAGTAGGCGGAGCAGTAATTTTCCAAAACCCCTTTAATCAGCGCTCGGACTTTGAGGTCTATCAGCGCGAGCTGAAGATGGGCGATATGTTCGAGCCTCTCGGCTTCGACTCAATCTGGAGCGTCGAGCATCACTTCGACGACTACACGATGTGCCCCGACGTGCTGCAATTCCTCTCGTACTTCGCCGGAAGAACCAAGCAGGTCGAACTCGGCTCGATGGTAGTGGTACTCCCGTGGCACGACCCTATCCGCGTCGCCGAGCAGGTCTCCGTAGTCGATCATCAGTCGAATGGACGGATGCTGCTGGGCATGGGCCGCGGATTGGCGCGCATCGAGTTCGACGGCTTCCGCGTGTCACTCGACGAATCCCGCGAGCGCTTCGTTGAATACGCCCAAATGATTATCGAGGGGCTTGAGCAAGGCTACTGCGAATTCGATGGTAAATACTTGAAGCAGCCTCGCCGCGACATTCGTCCCAAGCCCTTCAAGTCATTCAAGGGACGTACCTACGCAGCCGCCGTATCGCCTGAGTCGTCGCGAATTATGGCGCGCCTGGGCATCGGTATTTTGATTATCCCGCAAAAGCCGTGGGACGCAGTAGCGCAAGAGCTCGGTGAGTATCGCCAGATTTACAAACAGGTCAATGGCGGTGAGCCGTTGCCGACGATCGCTGCTGGATGGGTCTTCTGCGACAAGAATGTTGACCGCGCCCACGAGATGGCAGTGAAGTATATCGGTGGCTATTGGCAGACTGCCCTGCGTCACTACGAGATGGCCAGTGACCATTTCGGCAAGGCCAAGGGTTACGAATACTATCAGCAGATGGCGAAGGCTCTCGCTGGTTCCGGCAAAGACGCCTCGGTTGAGTACTTCCTCAACCTGCAGGTGTGGGGCACGCCGGAGATGTGTTACGACAAGATTAAAGACATCCGCCAGCGGGTTAACGCCAACCATTTCACCGGCGTCTTCAGCTACGCGGGTATGCCTTGGGAAGACGCCGAGCGCAATGTCACTCTTTTCGCCAAAGAGGTAATGCCGGATCTTAAGAAACTTAATGGCATAAAGGCGGAGGCTGCCTGATTCCTGATTCCAGGTCGCGCGAATCAATCGCGCTTCCTTTGATTGTTTGACTGAAGCCCTGCAAGCATCCAAGCTCCGCAGGGCTTCTTTCGTTCGTGCGACCCACGACGGGACTCGATTCTCTATGAGGTCCATTTGACGGGAGTGTGACAAGATGGCGGACTTCGAGGTTGCAGTGTGATCCTACCCGACGGGTTGCTTGCCGCGCTTGACACGTACACTATGGACTGCCATCAAGGCTGCGCGGGCAGGCGAATCGAACAAATCTGCAAAGCAGCATCGCACGAAGCGGGATCAGATGATCAACTTGGTGGGCGGCCGTCGAAAGATAGACCTGGCTGCAACGCGCAGCTCAGCAGGCCGAAGCGATTCACTTTTTATTGTGATCATCGCCCTGATCTCGATCGCGACTACGGCTTCGGCCCGAGCCGAGGATTGGGGAATGGGCGCCGCGAATCGGCAGATAGCTCATGGTGCCGTCTTCAGTCCAGTCTCGACGCCGGCTAACTCGATCTCAGTACTCGCCTGGTTTGCGCTCGCGATTACCGGTGCAATCTTCATTGCGGTCGGCGGACTGCTCACTTACAGCATCATCCGCTTTCGCGCCCGCCCTTCTGACGAGCCCCGCGAACCAGCGCAACTGTACGGCAGCAACCAAATTGAATTTGCCTGGACTGCGATTCCTTTATTAATCGTTATCGTTCTCGTCCTGACTACGATTCGTACAATTTACGACGTGCAGGCCGCTGCCGAACCGCCGAACGCAATCCATGTTCGTGTCATCGGTCATCAATGGTGGTGGGAGTTTCAGTATCCCGATCTTGGTATCACCACAGCGAACGAGTTACACGTTCCGCTCAGTGAACCCGCCCATCCGGCGCCAACTTGGCTAGAGCTCGAATCAGCGGACGTAGCGCACAGCTTCTGGGTGCCACGGCTCGCTGGCAAAACCGATTTAATTCCCGGGCGCATCAACACCATGTGGATCGATCCCCACAAGACTGGTGTCTATCTTGGTCAATGCGCGGAATTTTGCGGTACCGAGCACGCGCTGATGATGATCCGAGTCGTCGTCGAACCGCGCCCCGCCTTCGACCGATGGGTCGCGGCGCAACAGCTTCCCGCCGCTAAACAGGATGCCGTCGCTCACGGCCTTCAGGTATTCGACGCGAATGCCTGCGTGAGTTGTCACGCCGTCAAGGGAACCTCGGCGCGCGGTACTTTTGGTCCCGACTTGACCCATCTCATGAGCCGTCAGACCCTCGGGTCAGGGGCTGCAATGAATACTCCGGCTTATCTCAAGATTTGGGTGCGCGATCCCGCGCGAATAAAGCCCGGCGCATTGATGCCGGCTATGAACCTGTCTGAACACGAACTGGATGACGTTGTCGCGTGGATGGTGACGCTCAAATAGGTTAGCGATGGCCGGAACCATAGACGATCGTCTCGTACTCACCTCGCCGGATTCGGTCAGCACCGGCGACGTCGCACTGCCATTAATCGGACGGCTGCACGAATGGGTAATCACCGTCGATCACAAGCGGCTCGGGCTCATGTACATTGGCGGAGGACTGATTTTCTTCATCGTGGCAGGATTGCAAGCTGCGACTATCCGCCTGCAACTCGCGATTCCCGACGCCGGCATCGTCTCACCGCAAGTCTTCAATCGGCTTCTGACGCTGCACGGCACTGCAATGGTATTTTTGGTCGGGATGCCAATCCTCACCGGATTCTTCAATTACCTCATGCCGTTGATGATCGGCGCGCGCGACCTTGCCTTCCCGCGCCTTAATGCTTTCGGCTTCTGGCTGTGGTTCTTCGGCGCATTGCTACTATACTTCAGTTATATCGGCGGTGGCGGCATGGAAGGCGCTGGCAGTGCGCCTTCGGTTGGATGGTTCGCCTACGCGCCGCTGACCGAAGCACCCTTCTCGCGCGGTTATTCGACTGACTATTGGATACTCAGTGTTCTGCTCGCGAGCGTTGGTTCGACGGCAACCGCAGTCAACTTGATCGCAACCGCGTTCTCGATGCGCTGTCCGGGCATGACACTTAACAAAATGCCCGTGCTTGTATGGCTCGGTGTCGTCGACGCCGGCCTGATGCTGGTCACCTTGCCCCCGCTCTCAGCGGCGCAGATTATGCTCCTGCTCGACCGCTATCTCGGAGCGCATTTCTTCGATACTCAAGCCGGCGGCTCTGCCCTGTTGTGGCAGCACTTTTTCTGGATTTTCGGTCATCCCGAAGTTTATGTCCTGGTTATTCCGGCTTTTGCTTTCGCCTCGGAAATAATCCCGGTCTTCTCGCGCAAGGTGATTTTCGGTTACGAGGTGATGGTCGCGGCCTCATGCGCGATCGGATTCCTCAGCCTCGGGGTGTGGGCCCATCATATGTTCAGCGTTGGAATGACGCCGGCGGGAAACGCTTTCTTCGTCACGTCATCGATGCTCGTCGGGATTCCCACCGGCATCAAGATTTTCAATTGGCTCGGTACGATGTGGGGCGGACGCATCCGGCTGCGCGTACCGATGCTTTTTGCCATCGCCTTTTTGTTCCAGTTCTTGATTGCTGGCCTCACCGGAATCCTTCTTGCCGTGGCGCCTTTTGATTGGCAGCTTACCGACACCTATTTCGTCGTGGCCCACTTCCATTATGTATTGATTGGCGGCATCGTCTTCATGATCTTCTCCGCCATCCACTACTGGTTTCCCAAAGCCACCGGAAGAATGCTGGATGAACGGCTCGGCCAGTGGCATTTCTGGCTATTCCTGATCGGCTTCCATCTGACCTTCGACACACTTCATTTCGCCGGCTTCGCGGGGATGGCTCGCCGCATCTATACTTATCAGCCCGGCCGCGGCCTCGAAGGTTACAACCTGCTCGCCTCGATTGGAGTCATTTTTCAAGCTCTCGGTGTTGCTGTTTTCCTGCTGAGCGTCGTCAAAGCCCTCATTTCCGGTAAAGCCGCTGGCAAGGATCCATGGGACGCATGGACTCTCGAATGGTCCACCGAATCCCCTCCGCCCGAATATAACTTTGGCGAGGTCCCGACCGTTCATAGCCGCCGTCCGCTATGGGACTTGAAGCATCCCGACGACCCGGATTGGCTTTATGAGTAGTGCCGAACCTCTGCCGATTGGCCGTGTCACTCATGCGGGCGCGCCACCAGCTATAGCCGATCCTTGGGTGATGCCGTCGCGCGGGCGAGTCGGCATGATCGCTCTGATCATCACTGAGAGTGCGTTTTTCACTATTTTCGTCACTGCGTATGCTTTCTACATTGGCAAGAGCCTCAATCCGCCCTATCCCCGGGACGTGCTCTCGTATCCGATTTTCAACACTATCTGTCTGCTCTCCTCGAGCGTTACGATTGCCCTGGCCTCCAGCGCATTGCGCTTGGGTCTAATTCGCCGCTTCGCGATTCTCTGGTTTATTACGCTGGCCCTCGGTGTCGAGTTTCTAGTTGGGACCGGTCTCGAATGGCATCGCCTGATCTACCACGACGGATTGACTATCCGCACCAATTTATTCGGCACGACTTACTATTCGCTCGTTGGCCTGCACGCCACTCATGTGACGATTGGCGCGACCGCGATCGCACTTGTGATGGCGCTGACTTTGGCTGGCGCAATCAATACGGAACACGCCGAACGGATCGAACTGCTCTCATGGTATTGGCATTTCGTTGACGCCGTCTGGATCGTCGTCTTCCTGACCGTCTACGTGATTGGCACCAGGTGAGGAGCCGCGCTTGGCCGAATCATCCAAAACCGAAGCTTCCAAGCGGATAATAAAATCTCCAGCACCGACCCCGATGCCGCTGCTGGCAGCCGCAGGAATTGCACTGGCATTCGCCGGTCTGGTCACGGGTTTCATGGTGACCGCCGTCGGACTTGTACTTGCGGTAGTAGGTTTTACCGGATGGTTCCGTGAAGTGCTGCCACGCGAGCATCGCGAAGAAATCGTAGCGGAGAAGCTGCCTGAGCCAGTTGCGCCCGTTCGAACCGCAGTGGCGCATCTACGCATCGGCGAAGAGGATCATCGCGCACGGTTGCCGCTCGAAATCTATCCATATTCTGCCGGAATCAAAGGCGGAATCGCTGGCGGCTTCGTGATGGCGGCACTTGCGACGTTTCAGGGTATCGTGCTCAACGGCAGTCCCTGGTATACGATCAATTTGCTCGCGGCGACCGGCATGGCGAGCTTAGCGACCGCGAGCACCGCCTACCTCAAAGCCTTTCACCTTGATGCCTTCCTTGTCGCGCTTCTGATTCACGCCGTTGTGTCTTTGACTGTCGGATTGCTCTATGGCGTTTTGCTGCCGATGCTGCCCAGCCACCCGATGCTCAATGCCGGTGTCGTCGCTCCTCTGCTCTGGACCGGACTGCTTTGGGCGACGCTGAATGTCATCAATCCAATATTGAATACCAGGATCGAATGGCGATGGTTCGTAATGTGCCAGATTGCCTTCGGCGTCACCGCAGGGTTTGTAGTCGCACGCTCTGAGAAGATCCGCACGCTGCAGCATATGTCCTTCGCGGTGCGCAGCGGCGTTGAGGCCGTCGGCTTGAAATCCGAGGGACCTGAGTGATCAAGCGCCGCCTCGCATTCGTGATCGCCGCGATTGCTCTGGCGATCCTGCCCGCTTGCAGCCGCTTCCCTGGACGGCCATCGTCGTCCGCTTGGCCGGAAAATCCGTCAAAGGTGACTAATTTCACAGTGCTGTACAGCGATAACTGCGCTGGCTGTCATGGCCCGAACGGACAATTTGGCGCCGCGCTGCCACTGAACAACCCAACTTACCTCGCGATCGTCGACGACGCCTCGATGCGTAACGCAATCGCGAATGGAGTCGCCGGTACTTCGATGCCTGCCTTCGCGATCAGCAGCGGCGGCATGCTGACTGACGATCAGATGACGGCAATTGTTAACGGCATCCGCTCTCAGTGGGGAAAGACTACCGAAATGGCTGCTGGCACACCTCCGTACCTGGCGGACGGCGCCGGTGACCCGTCTTCTGGCGCGAAGGTATATGGCGCGTATTGCGCCGCATGTCACGGCGATGGGGGCACTATCGGCAAGGCAGGCGCGGTCGTCGATACCTCTTTCCTGGCACTATACAACGATCAGTCGCTGCGCACCTTGATTATCGCCGGCCGCCCTGATTTGGGGCACCCGGGCTGGCATGACTATCCGGGCCAGCCGCCGCTTGCTTCCGCTCAAGTCAGCGATCTCATCGCGTGGCTGGCGGCGCAGCGCCAATCGTAAACCCTCCGGCCCCTGAAAGGACGATGATGAGCGAAAGCCCTGAACTTGCTCCAAGCGATCCGAGCCTCACTGCCGATAACAGCCGGCGTAGTTTTCTTCTTCGCGCCGGCCTTTTCCTCAATGCAATCGCCCTGACGGTGTTTGCCGTTCCGATTGTCGGGTATCTGCTGGCGCCGATGCGCCGCGCCTCCTTTCTCAAATGGATTTCGCTGGGACCCGTCACCGGCTTCCCCGAAAACCAGACGCGGCTCGCGGTCTATTCGAATCCGTTTCGACTGCCATGGGATGGCAGTACCGCCGACATTCCATGCTGGGTTAGGCGTCTCACCGGCGATTCATTTCAGGTATTCGCAACGAATTGTTCCCATCTCGGATGCCCCGTGCGATGGTTCCCGGAATCCGAACTCTTCATGTGTCCTTGCCACGGCGGCACATTCCACGCCGATGGCGCACGCGCGTCCGGTCCGCCACCGCGCGGCCTTTACGAGTATCCATACAAAGTCGTGAACGGCGAATTGTGGATCAAAGCCGGCCAGATGCCGGTAATGTCTCTCTCCGAAGCTTGAGTCGGCGAAGGCACCAGTGGCAAAGCTAAGCACATGGGTCGCCACGATCGGCGACTGGCTAAGTCTGAGATTGGGCGCGTCAGGGCAGCCGTCAGACGGCCGCGAATATCGCGTACCGAGCAATGCGATTAGCTGGAGCTACGTCTTCGGCAGTGCAACCGCAGTAGTATTACTGCTCGAATTAGTAACTGGACTATGCCTGGCGCTGGTCTATGCGCCCTCGGCTGACAACGCCTGGGAAAGTCTACTCTATCTCAATTATCACCAGCCGCTCGGATGGTACGTGCGCGCGCTCCATTATTGGGGTTCAAATTTTCTCGTCGCCCTGATGATCATCCACCTGCTCCAGGTCTTCATTCTCGGCGCCTATAAATATCCGCGCGAGTTGACCTGGATCAGCGGCGTACTCCTCTTGATACTCACCCTCGCAATGGCGCTGACAGGTGAGGTTCTCCGCTTCGATCAGGAATCCTACTGGGATCTTGCGATCGGCTTCGCCCTGGTCGGACGCACGCCGCTGATCGGCGGATTCCTCGTGCACTTTCTGATGGGCGGACCGATCATCGCGGGCGCCACTCTCGCGCGCATGTTCACCGTGCACGTCTTGCTGCTGCCCGCCGCGATTCTCGCGTTGACCGGATTGCACCTGCTGATGGCCTATCGCCTCGGCATCAGCGAATGGCCGATGCCGGGCCGGTTCGTCAATCGCGATACCTATCTGGCTAATTATCGCGACCAACTCGCGCGCGATGGCGAACCTCTAATCCCCAACGGCCTCCGCAACGATCTATTCTTCGCCGCCATTATAATTCTGGCTGTTATCGTCACGTCGGCGATTCTGGGCCCGAAGGGTCCGAATGGCGCTCCTAATCCATCGATAATCCGTACGCGGCCGCATCCCGATTTCTATTTCCTCTGGATGGAAGCACTGATGGGCCTGCTGCCGTCGTGGCTCGACACGCCCTTCGCTTTCCTGGTGCTGCCGCTTCTGGTTTTGGGTCTCATCGCGCTGCCTCTGATCTCACCTATCGGCGAGCGGCATATCCTGCGCCGTCCGCTCTCGCTGGTAATCGCGATCGTAGCGCTGACCGTGCTCGCGGCCACGACTTGGCTCGGCACCTCTGATCCGTGGTCGCCGCATATGGACGCCTGGAGTAGTACTCCCACTCCGGCAGACTATCTTAAGGGCCGTACGCCCCTCGAAATCCAGGGCGCGATCCTGATCCAGTCCAAGCAATGCCGCAATTGCCATGCGCTCGGAGGAGCTGGAGGCATGCGCGGCCCCGCGCTGGATAACACAGCCACACGCTTGACGCGCAACGAGTTGATTCGCCAGATTCTGCAAGGCGGCGGCAACATGCCTGCCTACGGCAAAGCGCTGAAGCCCGCCGAGGTTGACGCGATCGTCGCCTTTCTAATGACGATGCACCCTCCCAACGAACCTCCTGCCCATAATTCCGCACGGCCCGCCGGTTTGCCCGACACCGGGGGCTGAATAATCCGATGTCGCAACTCGCCGAAGCAGCGCTGGCCGGATGGCGCTTCTCTTGGTGGACCACGATTTTTTTACTTGTCGCCGTGGCTCTCTATCTGCGCGGATTCATCCGCGTTCATCGGCAGATGCCGCTACGTTTCCCGCTCCGGCGCCTCGCCTTCTACCTCGCCGGCAACGCGGCTCTCGCCATCGCCCTGGTCTCGCCGCTTGAGGCGCTTGACGATTGCCTGCTCATTACTCACATGTTACAGCACCTTCTTCTCCTTCTGATCGCGCCGCCGCTGATTCTGCTGGGGGCGCCTCAAATACCTCTGGTCCGCGCGATTCCGCCCGCGCTTGCGAAGCCCACGATCGGCGTGATTGCGAAATCGCGCACCTGCCGCATCCTTCTAGATTCCCTTACTCATCCGGTCGGCGGGCTGACGCTTTTCACATTCATGATGCTCGGATGGCATCTGCCGGGTCCGTTCCAGCTCGCCCTGCGTTCCAACGGATGGCACATCGCCGAGCACGGATGCTTCATCATCGCCGGCACCTTCTTCTGGTATCCTATCGTCCAGCCGTGGCCCGCCGCCGAACGATGCTCCCGATGGGCACTCGTACCCTATTTGCTCATAGCCGACGCTGAAAACTCTGTGCTGGGCGCCTTCATGATCTTTTCGGGCCAGCTCTTGTATCCGTTCTATGCCGAAGTCCCGCGTCTCGCTGGCATCAGCCCGCTCACCGATCAGATCGTTGCTGGCGCGATTATGTGGGTGCCGATGTCGATCCTTTTCCTTGTTCCGGCAGTGACTATTGTCGTTCGTGCTCTCCAACCCACGACACTCGCCCCGACCAGAGCCAATGGCTTCGCGAACGATGCAAATCTTTCTGCGGTAATTAAGCGCCGCGCCGTGTAAACTGGCTCAGTGTCGCCGACGATCGGTGGCAGCCTAAAGGCAGGGCTTCGTCGCATAATCCCCTCAGAGGACTTGGCAGGCTGCTTGGAACAGACGAAACGTCTTGGATATTCAAAGATTTTAAGAAGAACTCTTGGCAATCTGGCCGGCGCCATTTTCCTGGTCAGCTCAGCGCTCCTGCTCAGTTCCTGCGGCACCATCACCGATGCAGGCACCTTGCTGCATCAGAGAGTGCTCTATATGACGCATCCCAAGATTGCCGGACCACAAGGCCCGTTAACGCCGCGGCAGGCCCAGCACATCATCGACCGCCTCGAGGCTAATCAGCAGACCCCGAGCAAGATTCTCGACCGCGATCTCGCCTTCGAACAGGCCATCACCAATGTGCCGTTAACTACCGGCAACCATGTCACTCTGCTTGAGAATGGCTCCGCGACCTATTCCGCGATGCTCGCTGCGATTCGCGGCGCGACCGACAACATCAACATGGAAATGTACATCTTTTCCGATGGCCCGGTCGGAAAGATGTTCGCCGACGCCTTGATTGAACGCCAACGCCATGGAGTACAAGTAAATGTCTCCTACGACAGCCTCGGCTCGTTTACTACGTCGTCCGCTTTTTTTGACCGCCTTCGCAAGAACGGCATCGCCGTGTTGGAATACCGGCCGGTCGATCCCTTCACTGCGCGCTTGCCGTGGGAGTTGTCTCATCGCGACCATCGCAAGATGCTCGTCGTTGACGGGCGCGTCGCCTTCACCGGCGGTATCAACGTCTCGGAAGTCTACGCGAGCGGACTCGGCGGCAGCGGCTCAAAAACCCCGTCGGCCTATTGGCGCGATACCGATATTGAAGTGCGCGGACCGGCGGTCGCGGAATTCCAGAAGCTCTTTATACAGCAATGGAATTATCAAAAGGGGCCGCTGCTCCAGGTACGTAATTACTTTCCCAAGCTCGATCGTCAGGGTGACCAGATTGTGCAAGTGATTGGCAGCGTGCCGGAGACTTTCAGCGTCATTTACGTCACGCTTATCTCCGCAATAGTCAATTCGGAAACGAACGTCTATATCACCGATGCCTACTTCGCGCCGGATCATCAACTCCTGCATGCATTGGAGCATGCGGCTCAGCGCGGGGTTGACGTACGGCTGTTGCTGCCGAGCAAGACCGACGAGCCAATGATCGTCTCGGCCGCACGCTCCCACTATAAGGCTCTGCTCAAAGCCGGCGTAAAGATTTATGAATGGCAGGGCGAGATGCTTCATGCCAAGACCACTACGATCGATGGCGTCTGGTCGACCGTCGGCACCTCAAATATGGATTGGTGGAGTATCGCTCGCAACAACGAGCTCAACGCGATTATTCTCAGTCACTCGTTCGCCGCCGATATGAATCGGATGTATTTCAACGACTTGAAAAACGCTAAGCCAATCACTCTCGAGGACTGGCGCCATCGCGGCATGACCGAGCGCTTGAAAGAGGTTGGTGCAGGAATCATCGAACCACTTCTATGACTATTCAGCCACGGCGCTGCAACTATTGAGGTCTGTATTACCATGGTTGCATTTCTTCACTTGCCAGATCGTGTTGCCTGTCGCTCTCGCGCGGTAGCCTTGGCTTGCAAACGCGTACACGACTGAATTTGCAAACACAGCGCAGTTCAACTCTGGGGTTCCGCGCGCAAAATCTCAGTCTTTCCAGGGCTGGGCAGAGGAATTCGGGATGGCTCGCGCGCGACAGCCACGACTGGATTATGCGATAAACCTCAAGTGCGCGGTATCCGCGAACCGATCTCGCTCGCAATATTCGAGCATAGCCAGCAGATTCCTGTGGCGTAGCCAGTCCACCTGTGCGCGGTCCGCAGCGCTCTTCTTGCGCGCCAGCGCCAACGACTGGCGGCCATCAGAGCCACGCCCAGGATCGGCATGATGGCCATCAGCGCGAAATAGATCAATCCAACATTCTGATGAAACGCCATAAAGTGCATGTGCCACGGATTCGTTATGACAACACGCGGCTGACTCATTACCGACTGAGTATTCATGTAGACCACGAAGATGCTCAAGCCGAACGCGCTTGCCCAACGCAAGACGTGGCCCGCCGTTCCCTTTGCGCCGAGATATTGCCAGAGAAGCAATATGCCGGTTGCGGCGGTCAGCCAGAAAGATATACGCAGATTCCAGTGGGGTAGCAGGTAGGTCATGAACGCCGAGTTTGACGATGCTATAGCGGCTGAGCCAGAAGAAACTCTCGCACTTGATACAACGCTGCGATCGTCTTCGCATCGACGATTTCCCCGCGCCG
>DATKPK010000021.1:0-14066 GCA_035524095.1 Binataceae bacterium (SeqCode)
TGACCGCCCACTCGATTGGCCCGCGATTCGGTACCATCGCCGCTCCCTTCAGCCGCTTGGGATGGACCGAACAGAACTCCGCCAGCCAATCATTGTAGGCGCGGCAGCATGCGTAAATATATTCGGCGTCGGGTGCACGCACGATATGCAGTCCCAGTCCGGGATAGATCACCTCACCTGAAACGCCATCCAGGTCTTGATCTTCCAGCCGCGCATTCGGCTCCCATGACCCTGGACGATTCTGCTCGTACCGATAGCCTTTCGGCGTGGGAATATCGACGCCCTGCGCTTTCAGATCGGCCATCGGCCCCTCGAATGCGAGCGGTCGCGGCCGCATCCCGTCGATCACCATGTAATCGCCGCTCTCGTCGAGCGCCGCGATTCGTGGTGCGCGTTCGCGGAATTTGTGATCGATCCGCGTCTCCCACAGGTCACGCGGCTCCATCACGTGCGAGTCAGCAGAGATCAATCGTTTGCTGTAAAGCACTTCGGCCATCTCGATCCTCCGTCAGCCGCGGCTTTTGTACTGATATGACCGTACGGCCTGGTTTCAGGTTGTACTTCGAACTATCCCTTGGGCGGTTCGGCGCCACCGCGCCAGTATTGGCCCATCTTCACGGAATCAAATGTGATCAGCTTCTCCGGCTTCACCGCCATCACCACCCGTCGCGGCGAATCGAGCATCGCGACGAAGCGCTGCTGACGCACTGCATTGCCGGGAATCAGCACTTCGGCCAATGCCGGATAGAACCATGCTTTCGTCGCGGCGTCTTCAATGATCTTGCATCGCCCTCTAATCGTTACCGTCTGCGGCCGCAGATTAGTTCCTGCAGACGAAACTACCACCGACACTCTATCGTCTCGCTTGACCGCCCCGACGCGTGGCCGCTGACTGCTCGCCGTCATCCACGCCTGACCATCCCGCCAGACGTAACTCATGATTATGCCGATCGGCCACCCCTCCGCTGTCCGCCAGCAGAAAGTACATTCCGTCTGCGTGCTCAGCAGCCGCTCACGCGCATCGTCCTCGAGTTTGAACTGCGTGACCTCTTCGTAATTGCGCATCCTCGCTTCCGCCACGAATCTGACCTCCGCCGCCCTCATTCAGACCTGGATCAGCTCGATTACAGTGCCGTCGGGATCGGTGCAACAGACGAAGCCTTCCTGCCGGCCTTCCCTGACGTCAAACATCTGCGGCTCCGACCAGAACTCGACGCCCTTAGCCTTCAGTTCCTCGTAATCCTTGAGCAGCGTGCGTGTCCGCAAGGCGATCCGGCACAGTCCGGCATGCCACAAATGGCTATACGCATGGCCTTCGGTCGGCGGATTCTTCCATTCGATCAAGTCGAGCCGGGTCGATCGCGGATTATCGCCCAGAATCATCAGCACCGCCCGTCCACGTCCGTTTGGGATCCGCAAACCCTTGTCCAGTTTAGGATTCCCCCCTTCCTTCAGGTCGCGAATTATCTTAAAGCCGAGCAGCTCGTAGAACTTGAGCGAGCGCTCAAAGTTCGTGACGTTCACATTGATATGAAAAATGCTCTCAATCATCGACCCCGCCTCCGTCGTCAAATTGAGACCGAACCCCGTCGCAGCCCAGCTTAAGAGCCCGCCCGCCCTTTGATGGTATGAATCGAAAAGAGTCTCCCGAACGAAAGTGGACGGCTCTCCGTGAAAGTCAGACCCTCGATCGCAACCTAGCAACAAATCCGCCGCTCCACCAAACCCCGCATTTCTTAGCTCCTCACGGGGCTACGATCCGAGCTCAGCTGACTGAGCTTTTGAGGGCTGTGCTTGGACTCGCCGTAGTTTCGATGCAATAGTTATCGGTAGGAGCTCTTGGGAGAGGAAAGCATGACCGGAGATGACTACGATCTCGTTATCGTCGGCGGCGGACTCGGTGGCTCGGCTTTGGCCAAGGTGATGGCTCAGAACGGCCGACGAGTTCTCGTTCTCGAAAAAGAAACGTTATTCCGCGATCGCGTTCGCGGCGAAAACTTGATCCCGTGGGGTGGTGCTGAAGCAGAACGGCTCGGCTGCTACGACTTGCTGCGGGACTCTTGCGGCTTCGAGAAACGTCGCTGGCTCGGAGGCGGTACGGAGCGCGATCTAGTTGCGACCACCCCGCAGAAATTGCCATCTCTGATTTTTTATCATCCCGAAATGCAGGAGCGGATGCTGGTTGCGGCGGACGACGCTGGCGCCGAGGTCCGCCGCGGCGTACTGGTCCGATCCGTGGCCGCCGGAAAACCCGCGCGGGTCAAATTCGAGAGCCGATCAGGAAACGGCGAGGCGACGGCACGTTTGGTCGTTGGCGCGGACGGGCGTGCTTCGGCGATGCGTTCGTGGGCCAACTTCGAGGTCAAGCGCGATCCCGCGCGGCTAATACTCGCGGGCGTCCTGCTCGAGGACATCGCCGATTTCCCTGATGATGCTTTCTATTTCGTGATTAATCCGGACATCTCTGAGTGCGCAGTTCTCGCCGGTCAGGGCCTCGGACGCGCGCGGGCTTACCTCGGCTATCGCGCCGACAACGACATTCGTCTGAATTCGCGCGATTCAGTAAGTCGGCTTATTCAAGAATCCGCGCGATGCGGCATACCGGCGCAGCTCTACGAAAATGCTAAGGTCGCCGGCCCCCTGGCAGCCTTCAGCGGCGCTGACAATTGGGTCAACCATCCATACGCCAACGGTATCGTTCTCATCGGCGACGCCGCTGCGGCGACCGATCCGAACTGGGGCCAGGGGCTCGCTCTGACTCTTCGGGATGCTCGTTTTCTGCGCGACGCTCTGCTCGCCGATGATGATTGGGACCGCGCCGCCCACGCCTACGCCAGTCAACACGACCACTACTACGGAATCATTCATGATTATGAAGATCTGTTGACCGAGTTTTTCTATGGCACTTCAGGCGAAGCTCGCGCCCGCCGTGACCGGGCAATGCCCCTCATTATGGAGGATCCTAGCCGCGTACCAGATCACGTCTTTAGCGGTCCCGAATTGCCACTCGACGAAACCGTCAAAGCCCGCTTCTTCGGCGAAGCCTAATCAAAGCGCATCCTCAGCCCCTTGCCTGAGACGGGGCTGACCGGCAACATCGCGTCATGGGTCGTGCTCGCAACGTTGTCCGGATGCCCGGCTGCGAGCATCCGGCCTTGAAATCTTAAGCGAGGACCAGTAGCGCCAGCTGCTCATCCTCAACCGAATAAAGCAGGGTCCGATGGCCGATCTAAAGACGATTTTTCTCTTCGACGTCGATAATACGCTGGTAGATAACGATCATGTCATCGCGGACTTGATGCGCCACCTCGAGCATGACATCGGCCACGAAGCAGCGCAGCGCTACTGGGTCTTGTTCGAGGAACTACGCAGCCAACTAGGCTACGCCGACTATCTGGGTGCGTTGCAACGATATCGCGTCGAACATCCGCGCGACTTTAATATCCTCGCGGTCTCTTCGTATCTTTTGAATTATCCTTTTGCCAACCGTCTCTTCCCCAACTCCCTCGACGTAGTCGATAGCTGCCAGGCCCTTGGGGAAACCGTCCTCGTGACTGACGGCGACGTGGTCTTCCAGCCCTTCAAGATTCATCGTTCCGGCCTCCACGAAGCCTTCGAGGGCAAAGTCCTGATCTATATCCACAAAGAGTTGGAACTCGACGACATCACCACGCGCTATCCCGCCGACCACTACGTCTTCATTGACGACAAAGTCCGGATTCTCGCTGCCGTCAAAAAGGCTTGGGGTGCACGCGTGACGACGATCTTCCCGCGCCAGGGCCATTACGCATTTGACGAAAAGGAAGTCGCAAAATACCCCAAGCCGGACCTCACGATTGAACGCATCGGCTCATTAACCGCCGCCGACCTGCCCGAGATCATCAAATCGGCGAAACCGGCGGGCGCCTAACCTTCGGCTCATAGGCCTCGGTTTCTTGTGCTCAACGCCGAAACCGCGAAGCGATCGGTTCAACGAAATTTACTTCCGGATGGAGCAGGCGCGCTCGCTCCAGCAGCACCCCTTCGCTCTCTGAGATCGCCGGATCAGGTACGCAGCAATCCACCGGACACGCCGCCGCGCATTCTTCGTGATCAAAAAACCCCACGCACTCAGTGCATTTGTCGGGAACTATATAGTAGATATCCGGCGCGATCGCTTCATGTGGCACACCGTCGAATTCCCACGGCTCGCCGCCAACATAGATCGCATTGTTCGGGCATCGCGGCAGGCACGCTCCGCAGTTGATACATTCCTCGGTGATTACCGTCGCCATCGCACAAAGATTTATCAGAATTCAGACGGATCTGACGGCTAACGTTGCGGCATCGCCGCCGCTACCTGCCGCGCCAATTCCATGAACGCCTGACTGGCAGGATGCTCCGGCCGAGCGAGCGTAATCGGCATGCCGTCATCTCCGCTCGCGCGCACTTCGACGAACAGTGGGATCTGCGCTAATAGCGGCATAGCCTCACTGGTCGCCAGCTTATCGCCGCCGCCATGACCGAAAATCTCGTCTCGATCGCCGCAGTCGGGACAGTCGAAGTAACTCATATTCTCGACCGCGCCGAGCAGCGGACAATGCACCTGCCGCAGCATTCGTACCGCCCGCAATGCATCTGCGACGGCCACATCTTGCGGCGTGGTCACGATTACCGCACCGTCAAGCGCAACCTGCTGCGCCAGCGTTAGTTGTGCGTCACCAGTCCCCGGCGGCAGGTCCACCACCAGAAAATCGAGTGTTCCCCACAGTACGTCCTGCAGGAACTGCTTGATCGCCCCCATCACCATCGGGCCGCGCCAGATCACCGGTGCCTTATCGCTCAGGAAGAAACCCATCGAGGTCAGTTTGATTCCGTACTTTTCGATCGGAAAGAAATTCTGGCCGCCGGCCCCGCGCGGACGCTCGTTTGCCGTCCCAAACATCATTGGCACCGACGGCCCATAGATATCCGCGTCCAGCAGCCCGACCTTATGTCCCAGCCGGCTGAGTCCCACCGCGAGATTCGCTGCCACCGTCGATTTACCGACGCCGCCCTTGCCGCTCGCCACGGCAATGATGTGCCGTGTGCCATCGATCCGTACCTTGCCGGTCTTCTCGCCGAGTTCCGCTTCGATCTTCCGCACCTTGAACTCGACCTTCGCCACGCCGAGTTCGTGCGTAAGCACCGTATGAATCCGCGACGCGATCTCGCGCAGAGGCTCCTGCCGATCGCTCGGCGCTCGCAGCATCACCGACCATCCGCCATCACCAACCGGCGTCAGCTCTTCGACCAGCCCAAGACTCACGATATCGGTCGCATAGCCGGGATAGTCGACCCGCCCAAGCGCCGCCAAAACTTCTTCAGATGTCAGCCTCTTCGCCACTGGCGCCGATTATTTCAGACACGCTACGCAGGCGAAAGTCCGTCTCAATGCCCACCCACGCTCAAGCGATTGCCGGCCAGTATCACCAACCGCCGCAAATCGGCCACGGGCACCATGTTCTTACGCTCACGTGTACTCGCCTGGACTGCGGCCTCGCGCCCGCCCTCACTCACACGACACATCGAGTCAAACCCGTACTGCATCATCGATTCTGGCGGTATCGTTGTTGTGCAAGTCACCGCACCCGCCCTCTCCGTTTCAACTTTGCCCCCACTGCTGCGCATCATTTGCCTGATCGTCCGCTCGTTCTCCTCGTCCTGTTCCGACTCAATCGAAACTCGGACCGTTACCGTTGCACCACCCGCGCTCCCCTGGCATATCGAGGTCGAACCCTCCCGAAAAGTCGTCGCATGATCGAAGCCGGTCGCTGGCCCGCCAATCGCGTGTTCGATCTCCGCCCGCGACAGCAGCCCGCACGCGTCGGGTAAACTCTCAGCCGCAATTGCATGCGCTCCAACCGTGGCGCACACAACGCCTATCATCAGTGCAATCGCCGCTCGCACACGATTTTCTCCCGTTACAAATGCGTCTCGCTTCCGCCGTCGGATACTCTCCGATAGTCATTGATCTCGATTAACCGGATATCCGACTATTAGATTCCATTCCCGTCCTTTTGAGAACGAATATGAACTTGTTTTACATTTTTCTTCGCGCC
Organism: Binataceae bacterium (SeqCode); assembly: GCA_035524095.1. Classification (GTDB taxonomy): domain Bacteria; phylum Desulfobacterota; class Binatia; order Binatales; family Binataceae; genus DATJUF01. The sequence continues at coordinate 6,081 of DATKPK010000021.1, forward strand.
ACGTTCGCGTCCGATAGCGGCATCGTGAAAATAATAACTGTTGCGTGGCGCTGATGGATAACGCCTTCGCATCTCACACTGAATATTGAGCAGATTTATTTGCTGGAAACGTATGGCGGTTCTCCACTAGACTTCAGTTCGCTGTGGATGATGTTGTTGCGGCTGCGCAGTCCCTCGACTCTCTTTTCATTCTGACTAATACACTCGCCATAATCTTTTTGGCTGCCCATCCGTAATGACTACTGCGGCTATGTACAACTGCGGGTCACAGGAGGTTTCATGAATCGACGCACTTGTTTCTTTAGTGCAGCTGCTTGCTCTTTCGCTCTGCTGATTGGCTCCGGCTCACGCGCTAATGCCGAAGGCTTCTATGCAGGCGTGCAGGGCGGCGCGACTTTCTTCAATGACGACTATACGCGAGTAGTCATTCCACCACTTCCAACCATAGGTTCGCATACCAACTTCGATGTGGGCTGGCTGGCCGGCGCCTCAGCGGGTTACGAATGGCCTCTCGGCCTGGCCCTGGAAGAGGAATTCACCTTCCGCGAAAGCCAACTCGATCGGGTCGCGACCACCGGCGGATCTCTTTTTAGCGGCGGCGACGCCCATAGCTACTCGATTATGACCAATGGCTATTACCACTGGCATAATTCGACGCCCTTCACCCCTTACATCGGCGGCGGTGTGGGCGAATCCACCGTTGTCCTTAATAATCTCCGTCCTGACTTCGGCACTGGCAGCGGTAACTTCGGCGGCGACGACGCGGTCTTCGCCTACCAGGGCATCGGCGGCGTCTCCTATGCCTTCTCGCCCCGGCTGAGCCTCGCGGCAGAGTATCGCTATTTTGCGACCCTGCGTCCCGGCTTCGAGGCCAGCGCTGGCGGCGTCGAAAACATCAAAGTCGCTCCGGACTATACGTCCCATAACGTTCTGCTCCGTCTGAATTACAATTTCGATTAGCATTCTCTCCGTGCGCTGGCGGATCATCGCTTGAGGGCGGTCGCAATAGCGACCGTTTGGCTGCGATACGTCGCTAACCGGCGACTCCGCCAGCGCGGAAGAATTCATCTCGTCTAAACACCTCCTGCGTCGCTCAATTTGGGTTGGACGGAGCATCTTGCGGCATAGCCGCTAAACGCACGTTTATGTTAAAGGAGCGCTGACGTGTTTGTTTAAGCATCGTGCGCCAATAACTCACCCTCGGTGAATTTTCCCTTACCGGCTTTCGTCGTTAGTTATATCCGCAGCTTTCGCCCGTCCAGAGAAAGTATGGATAAATTTATTGAGGTGAGAACATGAAAAACTCTAATTTTGAACCAAATCATGGCAATTCGTCGCGAGTGATGACGGTGAACGAGTTAGCCGATTTCCTGCGCGTCCATCGCAGCACCGTCTATCGGCTGCTCAAGACCAACAGCTTGCCGGCCTTCCGCGTCGGTTCGGACTGGCGGTTTAACACTGAAACCGTGAACGAGTGGATGCAACGTAAGCAGGGTCGCAATTAGAAAAGTCGGCTGCGATGAGTCTGACTGTCGCGCAGACGCTTGTGGGTTGGCGCTTTGCCTTCATACGCCGCTGGGGGGTCCACAATCTATCTGTGAGCGATTTTGAACGTGATTTCGATAGTGCTGGCATCGGACTTAGCCAGCTTCAACGATAGCCCCTTCGCACACTCTCCGCAGGTTCAGCGTTTCCTTCACCGCGCGCCATTTGACGATCAACGGAACGCGCTGCTTGACCGCCGCGCCTGGTCGTAGAGTTCCTCAGACTCGCTTGCGCAGACATGATAGCCGCTCGCGCGAGACGCTTCAGTGCTTCTGAGTGCGCCTTCCACTGGATGGTCAGCCACTAGCGATTAATACCTTCGTCGATTAGGAGCGAAGTGCCTGACGCGGGAAAGTTCTTCACACCTTCCCGCAATTCGAATTAATCAGCGATCGGCTGAAGCCCGACCTGGCCAAACCTCTTCCCTAGCCAGCGATGTACTGCCGCCGCAAATATAAGGATTGGTGCGGCGATATTCAGTGCGGCGTATGGAATGTAGACCAGGCGCTGGTGGCCGTAAGCTACCGGTACAGTCGATGCCCCACGCATTGCAGCGAGCAAATAAACCGGTCCGCCGTGCAGCACCGCGCGTACGAAGTCAAGCGGGAATGCGTCACGCACAAAGTCGAACGCGAACGCGAATAAAATGTAGTTCATCGCCACAAATCGGAATACGTACCAGCCTCTCGGCCCCAGCGCTTTTGCCAGCCCTCCAAAGGAAAGCAATGCCAGCGAATAGGTGCACACGACCGCCGCTAGAAATATTGCCAGGAACAAGCCGGTTAATGGCGGACGGGAAGTGATCACAAAAAGCGTGATAACCAGACCTAGATGAACCAGCAAGGCTGCGGCAAAGGCAAGACCAAACTCTCGGCCACGCCGGGCTAACGGCTCAAAAAAAGGCCCAAATAGCTCCGCCAGAGCTCGGCCCGAGTAAGCAATCCAGAACCAAAAGAAAGACCAGCGCGCCGTTAGTTGCATCGCTCGGCCGACACTCTTCGGCTGGGTTCCTTTGACCGACAAAACAACGATCGCCAAGCCGAGCGATATGCCAAATGCCGTACCGATCAAAAGTCTGGAACTGGATTTAGCTTTCATCCTTGACGGACCGTCAGCTTTCTTCAGTGATGGTTTTCCGACCGCCAGGCCCTCTGAATTGTCCGTCGCTTCGCTGACACCTACCAGTGTGCACCCGCGCCACCGGGTTTACCACCACCACACACCAGTTACGTATGTTGATTGGATAGGCGACGGCGCAGTTCAAACATTAGCCTTACGCTCATTATGCCTGCGCTGTTTCGACGGAGAACTCCGAGGCCTTGGTGCGGAGGGCCTGTTTCCTGCTGGCCAACGCCGCACGACGGCCTCGTCGCCGAGGCCGTCTCTAGTGGCAGTATCTTATAGCGGTGGACTGGTTTCATTCCCAGTCCTGCGTCTCAATTCACAGACCCTCTAGCGCAAAGACCAGGTGATCGGCTTCTTGTTCGCGCGATCAGCCTTCGTATGGCCGAACCGCTTGGGATTCGTGTACAGATGACCCGTGATATTACTTTCCGTACATACCCAGCCGTACTCTTTGCCCACCGCGTCGATCAACTCACGCACCGTCATAGCCGGCCGCCGCTTTAGCACCGTCGTGATCATATCGACGCGCTTTACTTTGCCGCTAGTCTTCGCGCCTGCGCGCCGCCCACGTCCGCGGCCGACTGGACTCGAAGGCATCCGGACTGCCGGTGGACGTCCGCGCCGGACCAGCCCTTTTCTCGCCCCGTTAGTTGGTGTCACAACTACATGCACCGAATGACCATTGCTGCTCTGACCGGTCGCTCGCAGCAACTCACTAATTGCTGCCTGATCTGAACCAAATAATTCGATCGCCCGCTTCAGCCCTTCGAGCCGTTGCTTGAGCGCGTCGATCTGTCCGCTGTGAGCCTCTATCTCTTTTTCGACTACAGAGTATTCGTCATGTAGCCGCTGCTGATGTGGGTCTACTTTACTCATTTTGCAATCCTCCAGAATGCTTCTCAGGTTCGGGTCCTTGCCGTTTCGCCAATTCGACCCGGCCCTGACCCCCCTCTGAATAATTTACCTTACAAGATCAACCCAAAGACTTAAAGATAATAATGGCACAGTCGCCAGCGCATTCATCTGAGTTAGTCTTTATCGCGCCATGGTTATGTGCTCAAGCGACTGGGCTGATTCTCCAAAGCTGAAGCGCGTGCAATCTTAGTTGAATCCCTGAATGTAGCTGCCAAACTTCACTCAAAAATTACTAGCATTGATCAGCCACAACCGGAAACTCACTCGCATTCGTGTAATTTGCCTTCAAGAAATTACTAGGAAGTCACTGCTGCATCGCTAAGATTGTTCTCTAGAGACACCTCAAAGATAAACCTGGCTAACGATGAGGCCCTTTGGGATAATGCCGTACCAATCAATAATTCTTCTTTCTGCTCCCCTGCATTTTTTGGCAGCGCAATCTTGTAAGAGCGCGACCTGTCGATTTCGCCTGATCCCATTCGACTATTAGACGAGGTTCAGCGAGAAATGGAGGCTAACATGCAGTACATTCTGTTGATCTACGACAACGAGAGCGCCATGAAGTCGCGCAGCCAGGCTGAGATGGGGCAGTTGCTGACGGCTTATCAGAAGTTCACCCAGGACATCGTTAACAAGGGAAACTTCAAAGCTGGCGATCCGCTCCAACCTACCAATACCGCTACTACGGTACGTAATCGCGAGGGCAAAACGCTCGTCACCGACGGTCCCTTCGCCGAGACCAAAGAGCAACTCGGCGGTTACTACCTGATCGAAGCCAAAGACCTCGACGAGGCGATCGCTATCGCGGCTCGTGTGCCTTCGGCTCAGTCTGGTTCGATTGAAGTGCGGCCTATCAGGAAGATGTAAGCCCTGTTCAACCGCCCACCGCCGGGTTATCAAGAAAGCGTGACTCCCGGCTTCGACGCTATTTATCGCGAGCATTTTGGCCGCATCCTGGCCACGGTTATTCGCCTTACAGGCGGCGATTTTTCCTTGGCTGAGGATGCGGTCCAGGATGCCTTCACGGCGGCAATGCTCCAATGGCCCGCTGAGGGCTGGCCCTCTAGTCCGCGCGCCTGGCTGACCAGCACCGCTCGTCACAAGGCGCTCGACCGTATGCGCCATCAGACCAGCTTTGCCGATCGGCGCGAAGAGTTGGAATTCTTTCTCCGCTTCGAGCGTGAATCGGAACCGGAAGACGGATCAAACATGGACGAGCGTCTGCGCTTAATCTTTACCTGCTGCCATCCCGCACTAGCACTAGACGCGCAAGTCGCCTTGTCGCTCCAAACCCTCTGTGGTATGAACGCAGCCGCGATCGCGCGCGCTTTCCTTTTGCCCGAATCCACGATGGCTCAACGCCTGGTCCGCGCTAAGCACAAGATCCGCCGCGCTCGCATTCCCTACGAGATCCCTACCGGCAGCGCCCTTCCCGATCGGCTCGAAGCCGTGATGACGGTCATCTATCTAGTTTTCAACGCCGGCTATGGCGGCAGCTCGGGGGATCGCTTGATTCGGGAGGAACTATGTACCGAGGCGATTCGGCTCAGCCGCATGCTCTCCTCTGCGATGCCGATTTATCCTGAAACTTCCGGGTTACTTGCCCTGATGCTCCTGCAGGACGCCCGCCGCCTTGCCCGCGTGGATGCCGATGGCGACTTGATCCTTCTCGAAGAACAAGACCGCCGCCTGTGGGATCGCGCACAGATTGCTGAAGGCGAAGCACTTTTGGAAAAAACTCTTCGCCGTTGCCTTCCCGGCCCCTATACCCTGCAAGCCGCGATCGCCGCGCTCCATAATCAAGCATCTTCACCCTCCGTGACCGATTGGCCGCAAATTGCTGAACTCTACGCACGGCTTGCTCGTATCCGTCCCTCTCCCATCGTCGAACTTAATCGTTCCGTCGCGATAGCGATGGTCGAGGGCTGCGAAGCCGCTCTCCGCCTCACCGACGCCCTCAAAGATGACCTCGGTGACTACTATCTCTGGTGGGCCACTCGCGCCGATTTCGCCCGCCGCCTGAATCGTCTCGAAGAGGCTGCCGAAGCCTATCGCGAGGCTCTAAGCCGCGTCTCTAATGGCGCCGAACGCCGTTTTCTCCAACGCCGTCTCGACGCGCTCGCAGTCATACTCAACGGCCATAAATAGCCCCGCACTCAATCCGTCCCGACTCTCGCCGGTAGCCGAATGCGTGTCCGCCGACTACACTGGCTGCGGCGAGATAAAGCTGCGGCCGGTTGACCTCTAACCTGCCAGATCCTATCAATTTTGGCGATCGCTCGATGCTCGGCCATCGATGGAGTTGAATCTGCATGGATTACTTGACTGAAGAACGCCGCTTGCTCCAGGAATCAGCACGCGACTTCGCGATGCGCGAAGTGTTCCCCATCGCTAATAAGCTCGATCCCGAGCGCGGCGAGATTCCCGCAAGCATCCGCGATAAGCTCGCCGAACTCGGTTACTTCGGCATTATGATCCCCGAAGAATACGGCGGGCTTGGTCTCGGCGCCTTCGAATACTGCCTCGTCACCGAAGAACTCGCCCGCGCTTGGATGAGTGTGGGCACGATTATCCGCAACGGCCTCGTCAACACGCTCGTTCCGATGAGCGTCTTTTCCGAAGAACAGCGCCGCAAGTATTTCCATCGGATGGCCGCCGGCGAATTTCTCGGCGCCTTCTCGATGTCCGAACCTGCGGCCGGCTCCGACGTCGCCAGCCTCTCCTGCCGCGCCGTCCGCGACGGCGATGACTGGCTCATCAGCGGCAATAAGTATTGGTGTACCTTCGCCGACGCCGCCGACTTCATCATCGTGATCGCCCGCACAGCGCCGGTTGACGAAAAGCGACGCCACGCCGGCATCAGCGCCTTTCTAGTTGAGAAGGAACGCTACAAATTCCCTCCCGGCCTCTCCGGCCAGTCAATTCCTAAGATTGGCTACTTCGGCTGGAAAACCTGGGAACTTGCTTTCGATCAAGTCCGCGTCCCCTCCGCTAATATGCTTGGCGAAGAAGGCAAAGCTTTCTATACCGTCGCCGCCGGTCTCGAAGTCGGACGCGCGCAGACTGCCGCTCGCTCCATCGCCTGCGCTCGTGGCGCCTTGGAAGACGCGATCGCCTATGCCCAAGGACGCGTTCAGTTCGGCGAACCAATCGCCAATTTTCAGGCGATCCGCTTCAAGTTGGCAAATATGGCAACCGAGATCGAAGCCGCGCGCCAGTTGATGTATTTCGTCTGCACGCAAATCGATAGCGGCCGCCGCTGCGATAAAGAAGCCGCGATGGTCAAGCTCTTCGCCAGTGAGATGGCCGAGCGAGTCACCAGCGAGGGCCTGCAGATCCACGGCGGTGCCGGCTATACGACGCTCTTCGCTGCCGAACGTTATTGGCGCGACGCTCGCCTAACAAAAATCTTTGAAGGCACCTCAGAAATCCAGATGCGCATCATCTCCGATCATCTTCTCGGTAAAATCCGCAAATAAGGTTGATTACTCACTAGAAATTTCGCATTGACGACGAGCTTCTAATGGATTTCAACTATAGCCCCGCCGATGAAGCCTTCCGCATGGAACTGCGCGGATGGCTCGAGGCGAATCGTCAATACTCAGTTCCAGCCCTCGGCCCTCTCGCCGACGAGCATCAAAATAGCTGGGAGGCCACCCTCAAGTGGCACCACAAGCTTTATGAAGGCAACTGGCTCGGCATAACCTGGCCGCGCGAGTATGGCGGACGCGGCGGGACGTTCCTGCAGGAAGTCATTCGCGATCAGGAACTGGAACGCGCCGGAACGGGCGTCCCCTTCACTGGACCCGGCATCTGGCTGCTTGGCCCCACGCTGATTCATTGGGGTACCGACGCGCAAAAGCGCCGCCATTTGAGACCGATTCTCGCTGGGGAAGAATTCTGGTGCCAAGGCTATTCCGAACCTAACGCCGGCTCCGACCTCGCCTCTCTACAAACCAGCGCTCTCGAGTGCGACGGCTGTTTCGTTCTCAACGGCTCTAAGATTTGGACTTCCCTCGCTCATCGCGCGCAATGGATTTTCGTGCTGGCCCGCACCGATCCTTCTGCCACCAAGCATCACGGGATTAGCTACTTGCTCTGCCCAATGGATACCGCCGGCGTCACCATAAGTCCTCTAGTCCAGATGACCGGTGCACGCCATTTCAATCAAGTCTTCTTCGACGACGTGCGCGTGCCTCTCGAAAACATCGTCGGCCAAAAGCATGAGGGCTGGAAAGTCGCGATGACCACCCTTATGTTCGAGCGTTCGGGTGGCGAAGAACGCATTATGGCTACTCGCGTGGGCGAACTGGGGCGCCTCGCGCAAAGCATTACACACAATGGTCGGCGCGCTTGGGATGATAGCGGCGTGCGCCAGAAAATTGCCCAGTTCGCCGCCGA